>JAHEDY010000027.1 GCA_024640985.1 Gammaproteobacteria bacterium | reverse complement strand
TTGATAACGCTTCGTCCCAGCTGATCTCTTCAAATTGACCGGAGCCACGCGGACCGACTCGACGCAGTGGAGCACGCAAGCGAGCCGGCGAATTGTGTTGCATGATGCCAGCCGACCCTTTCGCACAGAGCACGCCCTGATTGACCGGATGATCACGATTTCCTTCGATATAGCGGATCTCTCCATCTTTGAGGTGCACATTGATTCCGCAACGACAGGCGCACATGTAGCATGTGGTCTTGCGGATCTCATCGCTGATGATGGGTTGAGTGTTAATCACTGGTTGGGCTTTCATGATTTTGTTCCGCTGCATGGTTGGCTCAAGTAAACACCAACTGGACATTTAATTCCATTGGGTGATAATAATTTTTCCACTCAATGGAAACAATATGGAATACATGGATTTTTATGTAAGCCTTGCTGGCTTCTTTTTTTCGTTATTGATTTTATGGTCAGGCGTTGGCGCCGGCGTGCTGGTGATTCCGACGTTGATCACACTGTTTCACATTGATCCCCTAGTCGCAGTTGCATCTGGCAGCGCGTTTGCTTTTATCTCAAAAATCCTGATGACCCTCGGCCACGCCAAACATGGTAGTGTCAATTGGCGCGCCGCCATTCAATTTTTAAGCATTTGCTTACCCATCACCGTTTTGACCGCCGCAACCATGGCTTTCCTATCTCAATCTCATCAAGGACCACTGCTCGAACTCATCTTAGTCGTTGCCATCATCATGGCTGGATCGCTAGCCTTGATCGCGCTGTTGAGTGCTCGAATCAAAACCATCATTTCAACGTGGCCAATGTTCTCATTGAGTGGCGTTACAGGTCTTTTGATGGGCCTCACCGGAGTCGGTGGCGGAGTCATGGTTGTGCCTGCACTCGCAACCACGGGTGGCTTGCCAATCAAAATTGCTGTGGCGACATCCATTCCAATCGGATTAATCCTCTCTCTGGCTGTCTCAATCACCTTAGGCTCAAGTGGTCTTCTCGATTACCCACTGATTCTGTCGTTGATGCTCGGTGCCGTGATAGCGATTCCATTGGGTACACGCATGTTTCACTTATTCTCAGATCGGCTGATCAAACAGATCACCTGCGGCCTGATCGGCTTGGCCTTGATCGATCTCATGATCCAAGCGATCGATCTCACCACACAAATCTCGTCATCGAGCTAAGGCGTCAACAAAATCTTAGGGACCTTGACCTGACCTTGAGCCAGTCGCTCAAAACAGCCTCGACCCTCATCCAAGGATGCTTGTTCGAACCAATCCAAGGCCCCAAGTTTTCCTTGGATCATAGCTTCAACAGTCTCACGAAAATCATTCATGGTGTAGGTGTAACTCCCCGTGACACGCAATTCCTGCAGGGTCATCCGACGAATATCGATTCCCGCATCAGCATCACCAAGACCAATATGAATCAAACAGCCTCCAGGCCTTAACACCTGACTCGCAAGCTGGCGTGTCGGCTGCATACCCACGGCGTCGATCACCGCATCAATATCACTGCCTAACGCACGCGCTGCCTCTGCAGAATCAATACAATCGAAGCCTGCAGCAATCGCTGTCTCTCGTCGGCCAGGATTATTCTCAACAACTTTCAGAGGCTCAACTCCAAGCGCTCGCGCAGAGAGCGCCGAACCGAGACCCACAGCTCCACCGCCAATAATAACTAAACGGAGGGATGACAAGGTGGCTGACGACATCCGCTCAACCAATCGAACGGCATGCCATCCACAAGCAATCGGCTCTGACAGCGCTGCTTGGGTTAAATTCATCGAGCCTGGAAGTTCAATCACATTACGCTCAGGAATTACGAACTGTTCTGAGAATGCGCCCGGCCGCGGTGGCATCGAAATGATCTGCCGCTCCGGACACAGGTTCTCTTCACCGCGACGACAGGCCACACAGACCCCACAAGTCACCAAAGGATTGACGACCACTGGCGTGTTAGACCCTGAATCGATTCGATAACCAGAAACCTCATGGCCTAAGACCAGAGGAGGCGGCCGTCGCTCATCATGACCGTGATATGCGTGAAGATCCGAGCCACATATTCCAACAGAATGCACTTGAATCAATGCATCGCCGGCTGACACTTGAGGCGCTTCGACTTCTCGAATGGACAGTTGATGATCGCCTTCGTAAACCAACGCTTTCATTTGGCGGTGAATCCTCCGTCCACATACAACAGCTGCCCGGTAACATACGTAGATGCCACCGAACTCAAAAATAACAACGGACCGTCAATATCACTCATTTGACCGTTTCGGCCAATACAGGTTTGCTCGGCAAGCTTCGTTGAAGCCTCTGTGTCACCGAACACTGGAGCAGTCAATTGCGTCGGAAAAAATCCCGGCGCCAATGCGTTAGCGTTGACACCCTCAGCAGACCAGGCTTCAGCCATAGCTCGCGTCATTTGTGCAACACCGCCCTTTGTTGCGCCATAAGCCAACCCGTTTTTAAAGGCCCGCTCACTCTGTAACGATGCAAAATTAATAATTCGCCCAAAACCTTTTTTCTTCATCGCCGGAACCAAGGCCTGAGAGACGAAAAAAGGCGCGGTCAAATTCAACGCCATCGTTGTTGTCCAGTCGTCAGCAGAGGTATCGTCTGCATGTTTCCGCAAATTCACCCCCGCCGCATTGACGATGATATCGGGAGATCCAAAGTAGCTCTGAATCTGTTCGCCCAGTTGGGTCCAATCCTGCGCTTCTGATAAATCCCGACTCAAGAATGCTGCGCGATCGTCATCAGCCATCACCTGGAACTCGCCGAGAGATCGCGATAGCCCGACAACTTGTGCCCCGGCCGCGTGCAGGACTCGGGCACAATGAGCTCCAAGCCCACTGGATGCGCCGGTCACCAGCGCAACTTTGCCCTCAACCGAAAACAGATCAGGCATTGTCGGTCCCTGTCAGATCAAACGTCTCTTCAGGGAAGAACTTTTGCAGACGAATATCAGCAGAGCGTGCATGCGCCTCCATTCCTTCCAATCGCGAAATCCGGGCGGTTGCCTCAGCCACTGATTTCATCGCATCCTTATTGGATCGCTGCCAGGTCACGAGTTTCATGTACTTATGAACTGATAGCCCACCGGTGTATTTCGCTGCCCCTGAAGTCGGTAACACGTGATTCGGCCCGGAGGCTTTATCGCCAAACGCGACTGTGGTTTCGTTTCCAAGGAATAGCGATCCGTAGCATGTCAGCCGCTCCAACCACCAATCCAAATCATCAGCCTGCACGGTCAAATGCTCGGGTGCGTAACTGTCTGACGTCGTCGCCATTTCTTCTCGATCCGCACAAAGAATCACCTCTGCATAGTCATCCCATGCTTTGGTCGCGTTGTCGCGATTTAATTCTGGAAGCGTACTGATGTAGGCCGGAACCAGCTCCATGACTTTCCGTGCCAAAGGCTCATGGTCTGTCACGAGCCAGACTGGCGAGTTGTAGCCATGCTCTGCCTGACCAACGAGATCGGCCGCAACCAATTCAGGATCAGCCGATGCATCCGCCAGAATCAAACTGTCTGTCGGTCCCGCGAACATATCGATTCCCACTCGACCAAACAAAATTCGTTTGGCCTCAGCGACAAACTGGTTGCCAGGACCCACCAGAATATCGGCCTTCGGTAGTCCAAACAGCCCAAAGGCCATGGCCGCAATCCCCTGAACACCACCGAGAGCGACAATATGATCAGCACCGCAGATATGAGCAGTGTAGACAATCGCAGGATGAATCCCGACGCCTGCTCTTGGTGGAGAGCAAGCCACAATATTCTTACAGCCAGCCACTTTTGCTGTCGTCACCGTCATCAGTGCCGACGCGATGTGCGCATATCGACCACCCGGGGCATAACAGCCAGCGGCGTTGCAAGGAATCGCTTTCTGGCCAGCTATCAACCCAGGGATCACTTCGATCTCCGTATCCACAATGGTCGACTTCTGCGCCTCAGCGAACCGCTTCACATTCGCGTGCGCAAACTGGATGTCTCGCTTTAACTTCTCAGGGACTTGATCGCAGGCGGCTTGAATTTCTTCATCGGTTAATACAACGCTTCCGTCGTACTGATCAAACTGATCGCGAAACTTCAAACATGCATCTTCACCGCCGGTTTCAATGTCATTGAGGATCCCTTGCACAATTTTAGTAACATCCGACGCATCGCTGGTGGAGGTCTTCGTTGCTTTTTTTAAATACTCGACAGTCATCAGACGTTCTCCTATACAAATCACTTATAAATATCGGGAAGCAGCGTGGTTGATAGCTCCGGGATGTAGGCAATCATCAATACGACGACCAACATCGATAACACGAAGGGCACTGCTCGACTCGAGATTTTCAAGATGGACTCGCGCGTCAATCCAGACACAACGAACAAATTCAGACCCAAGGGTGGTGTAATAAAACCCACTCCCAAGGTGGTGATCATCATCACGCAGAACTGAATCTCATTCATACCGATTTCATCGGCCAATGGCTTCAATAACGGCGCGAGAATCACGATATTTGGAGTCGTTTCCATCACACAACCCGCCGCAATCAAAATGCCGATCATCAATAAAATAATTAGCTCAGGCGACTCGGTTAAGGTCGTAATGGCATACACAAAGCCCTGCGGAACACCCATTGCCGCGAGTGCCTGTGCAAGTGGCAAAGAAAACGCAATGATTGGGATAATCACGCCGTTGACTTTCGCTGAACTGAGCAGCATCGACGGAAAATCACTCAACTTCAGCGTCCCAAGGATGAAACCCAAGAGGATCGTGACCACAACAGCAGTGGCGCCCGCCTCTGTCGGCGTCAGACTTCCCGAGAAGATTCCCCAGAAAATAATAATTGGGACGATGAACGCATACCAACCTGATTTGAGCGAGCGGCCGACATTCACCAACCATTCAGTTCCAGTCAATCGATCGGAATTTTCATAATTCGAAATCCGGTTAACAACCGTATTGGTAATCAAGATCGACAGCAGAATTAAGATCCCTGGAATCAATGCCGCTTGAAACAATGTACTGGCAGAGATCCCCAAGACTAATCCAATCACAATATAGGCGATGGATGGAGGGATCAAAATCCCAGTACAGGCCCCACTGGCCACCAATGCACAAGCATAGGGCCTTGGATAGCCGGACTCGACCAAGCGAGCGATGGTCATGCGTCCGACGGCAGCAGCGCCGGCTGCGTCTGAACCGGAAATCGCGCTAAACATTCCGCAAACCAACACCGTCGCGGATCCGAAACCACCTCTTGTCCAACAGGTGAGTGCTTCTGCCACATCCAGAAACTTCTTACTCAGTCCCGTGCGCACCAGAACGTCGCCTGTAAGGATGAATAATGGAACCGCGGTCAATGCAAAATGATCGATCCCATCAAATAACGATTCACCAAGCAGTGATAAGGGTAAGGCACCTGACCAGATCAGCAGTGCCGTTGTCGCCACACCAATTGATGCCCAAATGGGAATTCCAAGAACGATGAGACCAACAAAGATGAATAGAGGACCATAAAAATCCCATCCCAGTTCGACTGACTGCATCAACAATGCTTGGTACATCATGAGGAATGCTCCTCATCAAATAATTGCCCGCCTTCAAAGGGGGCCTTTCCTTCTCTAAAACATTGGACATCAAAATTGATCGATTGAAGAAGCCTGTAGGTCATCAGTGAAAAACCGAGAGGAACAGCAAACAAGAAAAGTGCAAACGGGACGCGGAGGCCATGGGTCACAGACCCGAATTTAATGGCCGTCAACACGGAATCCATGGACCATATCAAGGCGATGATCGCAACACCTAACATCACCAAGTCACCCAGGATGTAAAGCGCCGCTTTCACTTTGACTGGGCAGAAATTAAATAAGACATCAATGCGAATATGAGCTCTGTCGCGGACAGCCGCTGACGCTCCAATCCACGCCAGATAAATGAAGCTATACCGGACGATTTCTTCGCCCCATATCGAGGAATAAGCAA
Source organism: Gammaproteobacteria bacterium (assembly GCA_024640985.1). Classification (GTDB taxonomy): domain Bacteria; phylum Pseudomonadota; class Gammaproteobacteria; order Pseudomonadales; family Litorivicinaceae; genus HIMB30. The sequence continues at coordinate 18,631 of JAHEDY010000027.1, read as the reverse complement.
ATAGCTCGCGACGCAAGACTTCAATCGCCATGGTGATGACCAACATCGTGTAAAAGATAAGCAATGCCCAAGCCTCAATGTTATGGCCCGATCGAGATCGCATACATTTCTCCAGAACTGAGAGACGCTGGCGGCGATAGCCGCCAGCTTATAAGTGACTCAGATTACGCGTCGTGAACGTAATATTTGCCACGAGTGTTTGCGGCTTCTTCAAGCTCGCCGAAGATCTTCATCGATCCTGCTAACTCGACTTTAAATTGGTCCCACTCCGATTTCTGGTAACCACCGGCGTCTTTCCACTGCCCCAACTGAGCCTCAGACAATGAGTGGAACTCAACCCCTGCTTTGGTCAGCTCAGCCATCGCATAATTCCGCGCTCCGGGGACTTTCGCCAAGTTCTGCTGCGTCGAAATCTCTGAACCAAACATCACACCGTCCTGCACTTTTGCAGGCAAACTGTTAAACCACTCCATGTTGCACGAGTAGACCTGTGCATCAGGGACAGCCTGCGTGAAGGTGACGTGACTTAGGATGTCTTTGAAACCGAATGTCAGCAACGCGCCCACAGAGGGGTCCAGTGCGTCGGCCACGCCCTGCTTGATCGCAGACGGTGTTTCACCCCAAGCGATTGGCGTCGGATTGGCACCAACCATCCGGTAGTACTGCTGCAACATCTTCGACCCAGGCACACGGAACTTCACTCCGTTGAGATCGTCTGGCGTGATCACCGCATTTCCGCCCTTACGAACGGCAACAACGCGCGGATCAATCACCACATACATCAGCGGCTTAAATCCATTCTTCTCAACGTTTGGATGCACATGCTTCTTCCATGCATCCGACTGAACTAAATTAACGAAACGCTGGTTTGCGCCGCAGAAGTACGGCATGTTGATCAAGTCAACTGCGGATGCGAACGGCGCAAAGTTGGACAATGAATGCTGCGCACATTGAATCGTGCCATTCTGCACTTTCTGGACCAGCGCTCCACCGGCACCTAACTGCTTATTTGGAGCCAGCTTGACGTAAATCGCACCATTGGTCGCATTTTGGATATTTTCTTTCATATCCAATTGCATGATCGGATATTCCCGACTCGCACCCAGTTTGTAGGCTGTTGCGATAGTCATGGTGTACTTCGCTGCTTTTTCGCGGTCTTTTTCTTCCTTGGCTGTTACTGCCATCGCAGGCGAAGACAGCAATGCACCACCAGCTCCAGCTACCACTGCTGCAGTAAAACCAGCAGATCCAGACAGTTTCAGGAAGTTACGACGCTCGAGAGACTTAATCTCATTATTATCAGTCATTGTTTCCAACTCCTTTGGGTTTGGATTTATGAGTCAAAGGCAGTGGACTTTTCAGAGCGCAATATTGCGACGACAAAGAAGATCACACTCACGAATAACGTGACTGCTTCCATTACATCGGACAAGAAAGAGGCTGTGAAAAACGCACCGAGAACAACATTAAATAGGAACACACCAAAAAAGAGCGCGGCGAGAACCAAACTGGTTTGAAGTAATTTCATTGAGCACCTTTTTTAACGTTATTTAATGCTGCTAAGAAAATGTAAGCGATTACAAAACTGGATGCAAGCGTTTACATAGAATATTGTAGATGAAAAGGGAGTTTATTCATGGATGCAACGCCGCGGTCGAAAGCAACACGTGTGACACTGCGAGATGTCGCCACCGAAGCCGGTGTATCCACGGCTACGGTCTCTCGATATTTGAATAACCAAGCTGCCTTAAAACCGGACACGATCCGTGAAGTCGAGCGAGCCATCGAGCGTCTTGGCTATTACCCGGATCTGAACGCTCGCGCTCTAGCAACCCGAAGACCGTCGACTTTAGGCGCCATTATCCCGACCACAGAGAATGCGATCTTTGCCGAAGGTGTGGAAGCGATGCAATCTTGGTTAATGGCTCGAGATATTATGTTGATGACGGTGAGTACTCGTTACAATCCGGACGTTGAATTTGAACAAGTGCGTCGGCTGGTGGCCCATGGCGTCAGCGCTCTGATGCTCATCGGTAACGCAAGACCAGAAAAAACCATCCAGTTTATTCGGTCCCACAACATTCCATTTTGCACCGCCTGGAGCTTTCAAGCCGAATCAGACAATCCTCAAATTGGTTTCAATAATTTTGAAGCGGCTTACCAGATGGGCGAAAAACTCATTGGGAGTGGGCATCGACAGATTGGGATTATCGGGGGGGTCACGCATTACAACGATCGTGCGACAGATCGAATTCAGGGAATCCGTCAATGCTTCGCAGATCACGGCTACCCAATCGACGACGACATGGTTCTCGAAACGCCCTATCACCCGGAAGATAGCGCGGTCGCACTAGATCATTTACTGGCAAAAGCACCCTCCTTGACTGCCATCTTTTGCGGCAACGATGTGCTCGCAGCAGGTGCGCTTCATCGTGCGCATGAGCGTGGAATCGTCGTTCCAGACGAACTTTCAATCACCGGATTTGATGACATTGCGCTTGCCAAGATCTTAAGGCCACAACTCACGACCATCCACCTACCGCATCGGTTTATGGGAGAAATGGCTGCTCAAGCCCTTTACGATGCCGTCATTAATCACGAGCCCGTCAAAAGCCTCGAAATTCCGTTTTCAATTCGGGATCGCGGCACGCTGCGCAAGCCAGACTAAAACTCCTACCGAAGTAGCAATAAAGGCGTTTGCGATCGACCCAGCATTTTAGTGGTCTGACTTCCCACAAAAAATTGACGAATTCGGGAATGCCCATAGGCACCCATAATTGTCAGGTCAACGGACTGTTCGGTTTGGTAGCCAATCAAACGATCCACGACCGGTCCTTCAAGCATGGCTGTCGTCACTGGAAATCTGGATTGTGACAAACGAGACGACGCCTCGGCTAGTGCCGACTCAATCGCGACGGCTGACGGCGTCTTCACGGCGACTAGGTGGCAATTGAGCCCCTGAAGTAACGGGCTGTCGGCGACCATCTGTAACGCCTTATTGGCCGTCTCACTCCCATCATAAGCGAGCATAAAGGATTCAGGAATCCGCCATCCCTCGGCAACCACCAACACAGGTCGATGAAGTGTCCGAATCACGCTTTCAATGTGGCTACCGATTGCATTCGAAAACACTTCGTGAGCCTCACCCTGTCGACCGATGACCAACACCCGGATTTGTTCTTCCAAATCACTCAAGGTTTCAGTGAGTAAACCATGACGCTGCATCCCATTGATCTGGCGAATCCCTTGTTGCTCAGCTCGACTCGAAACGGCCTCTAACACCAGTTTCCCCTGCTTTAGCTCAAGTGCTGCTTTTTGTGATTCAAGCTCAATCATCTCGGCAAGCAAATCTTCACGAGCTCCCAAGCCAATCGATCCCGAGAGATCTCCAGTCATCGGCGCGCTGTCATGTTCGAGTGCATGCAACATCGTCAAGGGTGTCTCAACACGCATCGCAACCCAAACAGCAGCATCACACACGGATTCCGTCACACGCGAACCATCGACACATGCAAATACCTGATTCATCACAGCCCCTTAATGCGATTCAAGGATGTCAGAGACATCCTCTTTATCGTGCACTCCAAACCGATCGACGATGGTTTGGCTTGCTTTATTCATCCCAACCAACTCAACTTCAGCACCTTCGCGCCGAAATTTCATGACGACCTTATCAAGTGCCGCGACTGCAGTCACATCCCAAAAATGCGCTTGCGAGACGTCGATCATGACCTTTTCATTCACTTCCTTGAAGTCAAACGAGTGAATAAAGGCATCTGAAGACGCAAAAAATACCTGACCGACGACCGAATAGCGCTTCGTCACATCGTCAACCTGCTCAGAACGAATTCCCATAAAGCGCCCCACCTTGTTGGCAAAAAACAAAGCCGCCAAGAGAACGCCGACAAAGACACCAAGCGCAAGGTTGTGCGTCAACACCACCACAATCACCGTCGCAATCATGACCATGCTAGATGAGGGGGGATATTCACGAATTTTTCGAATGGAATCCCACGAGAAAGTTCCAATCGACACCATGATCATCACGGCAACCAGCGCAGCCATCGGAATCTGCGAAATCAAATCATCGAGAAACACCACCATGATAATGAGAAATAAGCCGGCCACAAAGGTCGACAAACGCCCACGACCCCCGGATTTGACGTTAATGACCGACTGGCCAATCATCGCGCAACCCGCCATACCACCAAAAAATCCTGCAACAATATTGGAGATCCCTTGACCGCGACATTCCCGGTTTTTGTCACTCTCAGTGTCGGTGAAATCATCCACGATGGTTGCCGTCATCAGAGATTCCAATAATCCAACCACTGCCATCGACACGGAGTACGGTAAAACAATCAGCAGTGTCTCGAGATTGAGTGGTACATCAGGCCATAAAAACATCGGCAATGAATCGGGTAATTCGCCTAGATCACCGACGGTCCGAATATCGATCCCAAAGGAAAGGACAATCGCTGTCACCGCAACGATGCACACCAATGGCGACGGGATGACTCGGCCGATGACCGGCAAATAAGGGAATCCATAGATGATGGCAAGGCCCAACAGCGTGAACGCATAGACGTGCCAGGTCACTCCCGTCAGTTCAGGTAATTGTGCCATGAAGATCAAAATCGCAAGAGCGTTGACGAACCCTGTAACAACTGAGCGTGATACAAAGCGCATTAGGCTACCGAGTCTTAGATAGCCGGCGCCAATTTGCAGGATCCCAGTGAGGACTGTCGCGGCTAACAAGTATTCCAAACCATAGTCTTTGACCAAGGTCACCATCAATAGCGCCATTGCCCCCGTGGCGGCCGAGATCATTCCAGGACGACCACCGGTGACCGCAATGACCACGGCGATACAAAAGGATGCGTAAAGACCAACTTTGGGGTCAACGCCTGCGATGATGGAAAACGCAATGGCTTCCGGGATCAAAGCCAGTGCGACGACCAGTCCAGACAATAAATCCCCGCGAGTATTGGACAACCAATCCCGCTGAAACGTTTGGAGCATAAAAATTCCTTGTACGACAGTCCCTTGCAAACAGCTGGCGACACTACACGAGACTTTAGTTTGACTCAACCAAGGGCGCATTGCCCTTGGCGCGATCGGCCTGTACAACGCAACCTCAGACCCTTGTGTTCTGAGCCATCATCATCAAAGGAATCAATCATGTCTCAAGAAGTCGTCATTTTATCTGCAGTACGCAGTGCAATCGGTTCATTTGGCGGCGGGCTATCGTCGTTTGACCCACAAGAACTCGGAGCCACTGTGTTAGCAGAGGCGATCAAACGCTCAGGCGTTGATGCAAGCCAACTTGAATCGCTGACCTGTGGCAACTGCATCCCAACTGACTCACGCTTTGCCTATGTCGCTCGGTGTGTTGCTGTTGCTGCCGGCATGCCGATGGAATCAATCGCATTGACGGTTAACCGTCTCTGTTCTTCTGGCCTTCAAGGCGTGGTCACCACCGCACAACAGATCATGCTTGGTGACATCAACTACGGCGCAGGTGGTGGAGTTGAAGTGATGTCGAGAGGTGGCTACATGTCTGCCGACATGCGCTTTGGTCAACGCATGGGTAATGCACAACTGATTGATCTCATGGTCGCCACCTTGACTGATCCTTTTGGCGCTGGACATATGGGCATCACTGCAGAGAATTTGGCTGAAAAATGGGGGCTCACTCGAGACGAACAAGATGCGTTAGCGGTGGAATCCCATCGTCGCGCCGCAACCGCTATTGACGCTGGCCGCTTTAAAGAGCAAATCGTGCCAATCATCAAATCAACGCGGAAAGGCGATATCACCATCGACACCGACGAGCATGTCCGCCCGGGAACCACCCTGAGCGATCTCGGCAAGATGCGCCCCGCCTTCAAGAAAGACGGCACAGTGACCGCCGGAAATGCTTCAGGAATCAACGATGGGGCTGCATTCCTCATCCTGGCAAATCGTGAACAAGCGGAGAAAGACGGACATCAACCAATGGCTCGTCTGGTCTCGTATGCACTGGCTGGCGTTCCCAACCACATCATGGGCGAAGGACCCATTCCGGCCAGTCAGAAAGCCCTTGCGAACGCCGGGTTATCAGTTGATGACATGGATGTGATCGAATCCAACGAAGCATTCGCAGCGCAAGCACTCGCGGTAGCCAAAGGATTGAACTTCAACATGGAGAAAACCAACCCCAATGGCGGCGCGATCGCACTTGGCCACCCCGTTGGATGCTCAGGAGCATTTATTGCAACGAAAGCGCTCTATGAACTGAAACGTATCAATGGCCGCTATGCCTTAGTCACCATGTGTATTGGCGGCGGCCAGGGAATCGCTTGCGTGTTTGAAAATCTGTAGTGATCAATCACCGGTTGCGATGGGGAGATCGTCTCGACCTCCCCATTCTGACCAGGATCCATCATAAAGCTTGGGTTCAAGCATGCCTGCAATCTCGAGGCCTAAGGCCAACACACAGGCAGTCACACCAGAACCACAGCTCACGATCAGTGGCTGATGCTTGACACCAGCCTTCACGAATCGCTCACGAATCTCTTCCACCGGCTTGAAGCATCCAGTGTTTGCATCCAGTAAATCTGTAAATGGAACATTTGCACTCTCTGGAATGTGACCGGAACGCATGCCTGGGCGAGGCTCCGGAGCCTCACCTAAGTATCTTGGATTTGCCCGCGCATCCAAGACCAAGTAATCGCCGGATTCTAGATTTTGAAGCAAGTCTTCAGCATCAACGGTCCACCCCAAGTGCCTTTTCGATTGAAATGGGTGTGACGGCGGAATCACTTTTCCACGACCCGCCTCGACGTCATATCCAGCCGCAATCCAGGCCGGAAGCCCCCCTTCTAGAACCGCAACCTCGTCGTGACCGAAATAACGGAACATCCACCAAGCTCGAGCTGCCGAGAAAAGACCCACGCTGTCATACACAATAATTTGCATATCAGCACCAACACCCAAATCCTGCATCGCCTGATCAAACTGCTCCGCACTCGGTAACATGTGCGGCAACTCCGACTGATGATCTGAAATTTCATCAATGTCGAACCGAAGCGCTCCTGGAATGTGTTGTCCAACAAACTCTTGATCCGGATCTCGCTTGGCTGTCGGGAGATGATACGAAGCGTCAAGCACGATGACGTGCGCGTCATCGAGGTGCTGATGCAACCAGTCAACAGAAACGAGTGTGTTAGCCATAGCAGTGAATCCTTGATTCGATATACCATCACACAGTAAAGCGGTTCGCTTTTCTTCTCAACGGGTTCTGTATGTCTGTGGTTACCGAATACGCTAGGCCTCGCGAATTTATCGCGCTTGCCGCTTTTTTAATGGCCACAATTGCGCTTGCGATCGATATGATGTTACCTGCCATGGGACAAATGGCGATCGATTTAGAGTTGTCTGAACCAGCTAGGATCTCTTGGGTCATCTTAGGTATCTTTGCCGGACTCATTTTCGGGCAATTGGTCTTCGGACCATTATCTGATGCGATCGGCAGACGGGGCGCAATTCAGATCGGTATCGTGATATTTCTGATCGGTACGGGCGTATGCGCGCTCACAGAATCCTTTGAAGTCTTGATCGTAGGTCGTGTACTGCAGGGCTTTGGCGGCGCTGCCACTCGCATCGTCACGCAGGCAATGGTTCGCGATCGGTTTGCTGGTCGAGAAATGGCTCGCGTCATGTCATTTGTGATGACGATTTTTATCCTCGTCCCGATTTTTGCGCCCATGATCGGCCAAGTCGTTCTCTGGTTTGGCAACTGGCAGATGCTGTTTGTCACCCTCGGTGGATTTTTAGCCATCATTCTTGGATGGTTCAGTCTCAGGCAACCAGAGACACTTACGCATCGCCGGACTATCACAGTCAGCCATCTCAGTGAGGCACTACAGACTGTGCTGACTAACGAACAAAGTCTCCGTTTCACTCTGGCTGCGGGGGTCAGCTTTGGTGGACTTGTGAGCTATCTCAGTAGCGCACAACACATTTTTCAGGATATCTATCAGACCGGCGAATGGTTTCCGGTGCTGCTCGGTGCAACCGCAGCATCTATCGTGATCTCTTCATTAGTCAATGCCAACTATGTCAGACGCTTTGGCATGGAAACCATTTGCCGCATTGCGTTTTCGATCCAAATTCTCTGGTCAGCGTTTTATTTGATCTTGTATGTCAATGGAGATCCGATCAGTCTCATCGCGTGGCTTGTTTATATTGCGCTCATTTTATTTTTGATGGGACTAACCTTCGCTAACTTGCAATCAGTTGCACTAGAACCGATGGGAGCGATCGCAGGAACTGCATCGACTGTGATTGGATCGTTGATGACCGCCATTAGTTTGTCAGTTGGCATCGTGTTTTCTCAATTCATGGGCAATAGCGCCAATCCATTGATCCTAACGTTCTTCATGACCGGATTGATCGCGTTGTTACTGATCCGTCTGAAAGCAAAGCCTTCTCACCCCTGATATCGTTATTTCTGCGGACCTGTCGGTCCTTGTAGGTGGTAATCAACCGCGGTGAGTGATTGTGCTTTCAGTTCATAGGCTTGACCGAAACCGACAATATATCGTCCAGAGTTCGGAGTCAGCAGAAACAATCGAAAATCTGAAAGGGTCGTCAAGGTCTCAATCAACGCTCCGTGTCGAATCCTTAATGCACTGACTCCCTTCATCCACAAGGATTCGTTTCGTTGAATTTCAGTCGCGGCCATCTCGTACTGCAGCCGCTCTCGGAGGTAAATCTGTGGCGAGTCCTGTTCATCACGGAGGATCAGCGTCGAACACTGTTTTTGTACCGCCAGATTGACAGCGTGCCCCGCAAGATCACTGACTAAGATCCACAATCCCGTCTGCTGTTCGGAAGTCGCAAATGGCGTATAGGACGCTAACGGCGAGCCATTCGCATGAGTGGTAGCGAGCACAGCACTTGTCACTTCCGACAACAGTTTGTCGATCTGATGCGTCAACTGATCGATCTCGTCAGTCATCCCTGCATTCCTGACTGCTTTTGCATCTCCTTGGTCATCGTTTCCAAGGCCTCGATTTTTATCATTAATTGCTGGATATCATGACGAGTGGCGGGCTGGTCATGTGGATTCCCTTCTTCTTCAGCCTCAAGCTTTTGCGCGATCTGCATGGAGTCAACGATGATCCCGATAAAGAAATTCAACACCGCAAAACTGGTAATGATGATAAACGGCAGGAAAAACGCCCAGGCCCAAGGAAAGAGCTCCATCGTGGGTCGAACGACACCCATTGACCAGCTCTCGAGTGTCATGATTTGAAACAACGTATAAGCCGAGGCGCTGATCGATCCGAACCATTCTTGCATGTTGGGATCTGGATGCATGCCAAACAATCGAGTCGCCAACACTGAAGAGACATAGAAAATCAGCCCAAGCACACCAACGACTGAAATCATGCCTGGAATTGAATGCCCAATGGCCGAAATCACTCGACGCATTTGTGGAACCACAGAAATTAAGCGCAGGACACGGAGCACACGGAGTGCGCGCATCACCGACAAATTTCCGCTTGCTGGGATCCAAGCGACCCCAACGATGATGAGATCAAACCAGTTCCAGCCCGACTTAAAAAAGGAGAATCGATAGGCGTAGAACTTCAGCGCGAGCTCTGCGGTGAATACCAGCAATACCGCAGTATCAAATGCATGCAACTGGGGCCCAATAGACGCCATGATCTGCTGATCTGTTTCCATACCGAGGGTGACCGCATTCACCAATATCAGAAGGGTTATGAATCCCGTAAAATAGGGATGTTCAACAAGATGTCTCACTGCATTTCTCATATCGATCGCTTTTCACTCCTTGGCTTGGTTCGCCTGAATCATCACATACTCATAGTCAAGAGGTCAGCTCCTTCCAACCAGATACTCTCCATCCGTTTATTCGTAAAAGTTATAACCAAACAGTTTTTTATTCTTTTTTAAACGCTCCTTGGCCGGGTATAAAGTATTGCAAAGGAGGATTTATGAAAAAACTATCAATGGTCATCATCACGCTCATCGTTTCATCAGCATCATCGGCTCTGACAATCCCACGTCCACTCGCCGATAGTGATGCGTGGCTCCCGCATTGCGAATGCTTAAACGATGAACAACGGTATTTTGCTTCGCATTTTTAATGCGAGGTCAAGGATGACTAGATCCGTCGCGATGCGCCAATGTCAGGGCCTACTATTTGGCCTAATACTATCGAGCTTTGCAATTGCGGCGGATGACGACGTTGCAAATCGTTCTGAATCATTCGTCATTCCAAGCTGGTTCAAAGCGAGCTTCCTCGATTTGTCCGAAGACAACCTGGAGGCGCAAGACGCCGGCAAACATCTAATGGTGTTGTTCACCCAAGATTTCTGCCCGTATTGTGAGGCCTTAATTAACAAAAACCTTACCCAGCAATCGATTCGGGATTCACTTAATGCCAATTTTGACATCGTTCAACTGAACATGTGGGGTGATCGCGAGGTCCTCGACATCCACGGCAATCCAACCACAGAAAAACAAATTGCCGCTGATCTTGATGTCCAGTTCACTCCGACATTAATTTTCTTCGATCGAGATGGCGAACCCGCCCTTCGTACTAATGGGTATTTATCCTCCACTGAAATGCAGGCATCCCTAGATTTTGTTGCAAGTCAGGCGTATCGAACAACCTCGATTATCAGCTTCTTGAAGGATAAACCTCGGGTCACCGCAAGACAGCAATTCAATCAACAACCCTTCCTTCATCAGTCATTTGATCAATATCGCGCCGGCCAGCCTATCGCCTTGATTTTCGAACAGACCGATTGCCAGGATTGTGATCGCCTGCACGAATGTGTGCTGTCCAAGCGTTCCTTTACCCAATACGTAGACCCCTTCTACGCGGTTCAACTGGATTTATGGAATCAAAGGCCGATTGATCTACCCGATGGCCGCTCACTGTCAATGAATGCCTGGGCACAGGAACTGAACATCACATACACACCGACCATCATTCTGATGGACTCTAACCAAAGTGAAGTCATTCGAGCAGAAGCTCAACTACGATCGTTTCATGTGGAATCGTTGTTTGACTATGTTTCATCGACAACCTACATCAAAGAACCTCAGTTCCAGCGATTCATTGATGCTCGTGCTGACGAGCATCGCGCTCAAGGGCGTCATGTCTCTATCCTTGGCGATGATCCGGACTGCAACACTCTGTAGATCAGCGCGAATACTTCATCGGTAAACCCTTATCTCTCCAATATCACTCCATGATGTTTTGAGATACTCATATCATCGAAATCAAACGAGGCGTCCAAAATGACTGATGAATTAAGCCGTGTTGTCTTTGGAATTTGTTTAATTGCGAGTGCGCTAGTCATCAATTTGCAACTGCCCTAACTGGGAAGCTCCGATGAGCCATTTGAAGGCTCTTGTCCCCGCAAAGTCGGGGACTTTTTTATGGCGTCTGACTGTCTCTTTAGATTTATGATTAAATCATAACCGGATAAGGTGACCTCCACCTCGATGACACCGGAAAAGCAGTGAATCAAGAAACACTCAAAGAGCTGATCTCAGACCACGCCAACAATCCAAGAAACCAGGACAAGTTAGAGAGAATATCTTGTCAATGTCACGGCAAAAACCCGCTGTGCGGCGATGAAGTCATGCTTAGTATTCTTTTGTCAGACGATGAATCCATGATTGAAAAAATTGCTTTTGAAGGAAGAGGATGTCCAATCTCTCAAGCTTCGGCTTCACTCCTCACCGAGGTCTGCAGTGGATTATCTGTAGATGGGGCAAAGTCCCTCACTCAGTATTTGCGGAACAGCATCACTGGCAATCCAACAGGGAGCCTTTCACCATCACTGACAAGTTCTTGGAGCGAAATCGAGGCACTTTCAACGATTCAGATCAATCCAGCCCGCGTCAAATGCGTCACTCTCGCGTGGCACACGCTGTTGCAGGCGTTAGAACAGCGCGGAACGACTCAAACGGTCTGCTAAATAGATCACTCAAAGGTATCAATTGTTGGAAGATTTAAGCGACTTGGTAGCGGCTTCAGTAAGCCACCAACACCCATCGCCTGGATATCCGAAGGCAAGACGTCGATCCCTGCAACTAGTCGATCCAACACCAAATCTAATCCATTTAACGCAGGCGACCTGACACAGCCTGGCATACCAATCACGGTCATCGATCCCAAGGCTCCAATGAGCATTAAATTACCCGGGTCAACCGGCATTCCGAAATAAATAGTGGAGCCGCCAGCTTTAACCAACGCACCGGGAACAATATCACTTCGATCGCAAATCGCTGACGCACCTAAAATCAGTAAAATCTCAGTCTTTCGGGTTGAAGCTTTAGTGATCTCTATCGCGAGATCCTCGATACGATGCTCTTCGCGATACTCATGAAGTTGATCTATTCCATAAAAGGCCAGTCGTCGGCTCTGAATTTCGAGTGCCTTGTCCTGTATTTTTGACGAGACCGTTCCGTTTCGTGTTTGAATCAACTCGACTCGGAGATTGTTTCTCCAAGGCCGGACAGCCACTTCCATCGTTTGCATCGCGGATTCAGCGAGTTCAACATTATCTTCCTGCACGAAAAACGGAATAATTTTTAAAGTCGCGATATGATCACCGAGCTTAACGGGTGTCTGAGGCAAACGCGTAGCAAGGGTAATGTCCTCGCAGATCCCGTTAAATCCATCAACCACAGCCCGGTCGAAACACAATAAACCGTCACAACTCGCATAAATATTAAAACGACCACCGTTTGCCCGTTTGGTCACACAGTTAGTCCATTTCAACGCCTCAATCAATCGATCAGCGACGACCTCTTCGCTCACATCTAAGCAGTCTGGAATAACCACATCAAGCGTATCAATTCCAGCTTCAATCAAGTCTTTAATATCTGCCTGAGAAATGATCGACGCTTTTGGCAGACGCTTCCGGTGCCCCATTTGTGAATGCGCAATCTGATACCCAAGAGCCTCGTTGATCGACACCCTGATCAACCGCATGCGACATTCCGATAAGAAGCAATCACGTCTGCTACGATTGATACCGTGATTTCAGACGGTCCTTTCGCTCCGATTGGCAATCCAATGGGCGAATGTAAACGGTCGATCTCACTATCGGTTAATCCATGACGCAGTAGTCGTTCACGTCGAGATTTCGCTGACTTGCTTCCGCCAAGCGCCCCGACATAAAACGCCTCCGATTTCAAAGCAATCGCTAAAGCAGGATCATCGAATTTCGGATCATGGGTCAGAGCAATGACGGCAGTATCAGGATCAACACCCAGTTCTGATAAAGCATCTTCAGGCCATTGATTTCGAATCTCAACGTCTGGGAAACGCTCCAAATTCGCCCAGACCTCACGAGGATCAACAATCACTGCAGTTAAATCAATCGCAGCCAATCCTTGCACGAGGGCCTGCGCAATATGAACACCACCAACAATAATCACCCGCCGCTCTGGGCGAAATGATTGAATAAATAAGGATCGCTGCTGATCGATGCGCGTCGCAGACCCATAATCGTCATCACCGCTATCGAGCCAGTAAGCACTCTCAATCGGATCCTTTGAACTCACTCCGTTCATCACTCGCACAAAGGTCGACGATAAGCGTTGCTTAGTGGTTTCAAGTGCATGCGTCACCCAATGACTGGCCACTTGAGTGGATGGTTCGATCAGAATCTGGATTTGCCCTCCACAAGCCAAACCAATCGACAAAACGTCTTCGTCCGAGACGCCGAACTCAATTAATCGAGGTTGACCATCAGTAATCGAGACCAGAGCCGCTTCGACGACAGCGTTTTCAACACAACCCCCAGACACTGAACCAAAAAATTGCCGACTTTCATGAATAATCATAAATGCTCCAACCTCTCGAGGGGCTGAACCCCAGGTGGAGATCACGGTTGCTGTTGCAAAGCGGCTGGAGGCATCAACCCATTGATTTACAATCGTCAATAGATCTCGGTCTCGGTATAGACGAATATCACTCATGCGTGGGCGAACCCAGCGGTCGAATCGCTCATCCCGCTACGGTGGATACTGGCGTTGAAAGAAATAATGACGCGGTCACGTGACCCCCGATAAGGCATCGCCTGATGCGGAAGCCACGAGGGAAAGACAATTAACCGCCCTGGAATGGGCTCAAAATCCACAGTTGCATTTTGCAGATAGGAATTTCCATAGTCCATGTAAGCGCCACCTAAACGTTCAAAAAGTGGGCTATAGAACCGGGTCACACCATTCAATTCACCATACCCAGAATGATTTAATCGTTCATCTTGAGGGTCAACATCGACGATATAAACGGCCGACCACGAGCAGTTACCATGAGTGTGAATATCATGATGGGCGCCCTCATTTGAGATCTGGAACCAAATCCCATTGATCTCTAGCTGCAAATCCACAGATTCCTGTGGCCAGATCCCATGATTCGCTTTCCTCGCAGTATCTCTCACCGCTGATGCTGCAAATTGTAGAAATGCATCCCACTCCTGCAATTTCACTCGATGCATTAGATCATCACGACTGGCGTAGAAAGGTGCTGGGTTCGCTCCACAGTCCGGATCGGTTGCACGCATGGCTGCAAATACCCTCTGAAACAGTGGGTTAACCGTCTCTGAATCTGCGTGATGATGAATCCCAATTAACGAGGGCCACAATTCAAGCGTTTCCACTGATCACCTCAACGGATTCTGGCACCACCAGTTGCCGCCCTAATCTTGCTTCAACAGCCGCGACGTCCTCGAATGTATCGAGATCGATCGCGAATCGGTCATTCACTGTCCGCCATCCATAACATTGCTCTGGATGCTTATGCCACCAGTGCCGACATAACGGCTCAACAGAAGATTCGGGTTCTTCGGTAATTGCATAATCAAAAATCACGGGATTGCCTGGTGCTTCACTCACCATGGGGCGCACCATCCGAGCACCTTCTGGTCGTTTTTTGTAGGCACCAATCAGGTCTGTGTAATCAGCTGTTCCGAGCAATGGCATATCGCTCGGCACAATCAGTACAGCATCAAATTTTCCTTGTAACGCAGAGACCCCCTCCTGAACCGATAATTTCTGAGACGCTTCGGAGCGATCAGACAAATCAACAACAGTAATTGGGAAATCCTCAATAAAAGGCCGAATTTGGGACGCATAATGACCAAGTACAACCACTAATTGATCGACGCCAGCTCCTGATAATGCAATCAGCTGCCGACGAATGAGTGGTATTCCCGCGAGCTCAATTAAAGACTTCGGTCGATTTCCTAAGCGTGAGCCCTGCCCAGCTGCAAGTACTACAGCACCCAGTGACAGTCGGTTGTACAATCCACCTCCACCTTTCAGCAGACAGGCCATTAGGCGACCTCTCCGGAGAGCGAGGTGACGACACTCGCAGCTTGTCGTGTGTCTTTCACCAAACCAGCTAACAACGAGATGACAATTTCATCAGTTGTTTCGGCATCAATATCGACTCCAGCCGGAGCACAAATCCGCTTTACGTCTGAAGCTAAAACACCATCTGCAAGCAATTGGTCGTTCAACTTATCTGCTTTACGACGACTGGCCACAAAGAGGACTGTGCCGCGAGTGCTCTTGAGGGCTTGTTTCAATGACTCTTTATCTTTTTTTCCCTGAGTTGCAACAATACTGATCGAAAATGAGGCATCAACCTCATCACCTGGCTCGTAGCGAGCCATGGGAAAACCCAGCAACGGAGCAACCATCTCTAACTTCTCAGCCACTGGTGTCGCGCCAATCAAAAGTGTGACCTGTTGATGTAAGCGTGGCTCTACCAAAAGCTCAAGACTCCCACCCGAATGACACGCCATGTGAACATCACGCACCCCATTCTCGGTCACTGTCTCTCCGGTGGAAGGACTGATTCTGACAACCATCGGTTGACCGCTCGCCAGTACATCAGTCACCGCTTTTGTGATCACCGGTTGCGCACAGCCTCCACCGATCCATCCGTTGATCACTCCATCTACCGAGATGATCGCCTTGTCTCCGGGTTTTGCCGACGAGGGCGACTCCGCTTTGATCACAGTTGCAATGACATAGGGTTCACGAGATTGCTCGTGGTGATTGAGTGCATCAATCCAACTCATTATGCGGTTTCCTGAATTCATTTTTTCGACGCTCACCTTTATTACCTCAACTGCCGTAAAGACAAATCAATCTCACTTAAGTTCCCAGCGCTATACCAATTCTTGACCAAATCATGAGCCAACCTGACGCACCGACTCATTCCGACCACTGTTTTATTTGGATAGAACCATTCAATCGTAGCACCGCGCCCTCGAATCCGTTTCAGTACGTCTCTCAATGCTGTCGGCTCGTCAGTGTCATAACCATCCGAAAATACCCAAACTCGCGTCCTTCGATTCAGGCTAACTGCCTTATCATCAAAGCAAATGCTCTTTAGTGAGCTCGCGATCTTCGTACCTCCTTGAAAGCCCGCTGTAACAGCATCGATTTTTTCTTGGATTTGTGGATTATCTCGTCTCAAAAATTCTGAAATCTCAGCGTATCGGACGTGGAAAACAAAGACTCTCACAGGCAGCAATCGAGCAAACGCCCGAGCTAATCGGAGATAAAATGCAGCATAAGACTCCATCGAACGCGAAACATCAATCACCATCACAATTTGAGGAGTCTCTCGGCGATGAGCTCGCCAATGCGGAATCAGTCCATCACCAGCAAGGCGGATCATGCTCTGAGACGTTTTTCGGAGATCCAATGTCCGACCGCGATCTGACATCCTCCATCGACGAGTTGGCACAGTGAGAAGCTGCGTCCTGACTGAACGCGCAATGCGCTCAAGCAATGTTAAGTCAGCAGGCATCCATTGCGATTCATAATCACGATCAAGAGGATCTACGACACTAGCTCCCCCTGCAGATTTGGGCTGTTGATCTTGCTCTTGCATCTCATCAGAAACCGCAGGCGCATCACCAACGACAGGAGCACTTCCTGGTCCCGATTCTGTCATCGACTGAGACCGCTCAATCATCTCTCTGAGGTGACGTGAACGACGAGTACTTCCGGTGACTTTCACTGTACCCTTGGTCTTGTGAGGAAACCAAAACAATTGAAAGAGCTCCGACCAGGCGCGCCACTCTTTCAGCGATCGACAGACTACCGGACGCCAGAGCGACTCGACTCTCTTTGCCGACACCGCACCGCCTGCAAGAATCAAAACTTCCGTCAATAATTCAACATCGTGCGTCGTTGTTTGCATTCCGCTTTCACGCAGGTAGCGACAAAATTCGGTGATTCGCTCAGAGGGGAGTAATGACTCAGGCAAGGAGTCGTTGGAGTATGTCGTCGTTGACATCGACTCGATCCCTCGCGGTTTTTATCAGGCAACTAAGCGACCCTCGAATGAGATGAGGGTCGTCGGGCATCGACTGAAACCCACAAAGCATCAGAGCTTTGAGCCAGTCTATTGATTCGGCGATCCCGGGTTTTTTCTCTAGATCTTCTTTACGAAGAGTACTCACGAACTGGGCGGCCTGCTCAATCAAGCGACGATTCGCATCCGGTACTTTGAGACGCAGAATGTCGGCCTCACGAGAGACGTCGGGGTATTCAATATAATGGTACAAGCACCGCCGCCGCAGTGCGTCCGAGAGGTCACGTGTTCCGTTACTGGTTAATACCACAATCGGTATGATCTCAGAGCGAACCGTTCCCAATTCAGGTATCGAAACCTGATAATCCGACAAAGCCTCTAGTAGATATGCCTCAAATGCTTCATCAGACCGATCAATTTCATCGATCAGTAAAACGGCACCAGTTGATTCCTGAAGCGCTTTCAGAATTGGCTTTTGAATCAAAAATTCTTTCGAATAAATTGATGAGGAATCGACACGTTGCGACGCCGCTTCTGCCAACCGAATTTCAGTCAGCTGACGGCCGTAGTTCCATTCATAGACAGCATCGTGATGATCAAGACCCTCAAAACACTGTAAACGAATTAAGGGACGACCGACCATCCCAGCCAACGCTTGGGCAAGGGCTGTTTTACCAACCCCAGCATCGCCCTCAAGTAATAACGGGCGCTTCAACTCAATCGCAAGATGAACCGAGCTCGCCAATTGCTCGTCGCAGAGATAGTCGAACTGGAAGAGCTTGGTCCGAATCGACTGAAGCGCCACTTGGAGTTGATTATCCATTGAGTTCGATTAACCGGCTGACTTTTTACCGAATAAACCACCCAACCAACTCTTGAGCAGAGCCCAAAAAATTGCTAATCCGTTCAACTCATTCGCTGGCTCAGAGGTTGTCTGAACTGCTGGCTTGTCTGATGAGCCCTCTCCTCCGAGGGCAGCAGCCTCTCCGAGCGCCTGAGCTTTTCCGATAAAGTTATCGACAAACTGTTTGAGAATCACGTCAGATACTTGGACCATCATCCGCCCGCCGAACTGCGCAAATTTTCCGTTAACGATAACAGTTGCTAAACCGACAAGAACCGACTGTCCATCAGCCTCCTCAATTGATGCCTCAAGTTCCATAGAGGCAGAAGAACCACCCTTATCTGCACCCTTACCTTTGAGAACCAGTGAACGATTCGCAGAATCCATCGAGAGGATTTCAACTTCTCCAC
>JAHEDY010000011.1 GCA_024640985.1 Gammaproteobacteria bacterium | reverse complement strand
ATGGTGCCGGTGGCCAGACTCGAACTGGCACGAGGTTTCCCTCTCCGGATTTTAAGTCCGGTATGTCTACCAATTCCATCACACCGGCGTGTAACCTTTGGTCAGCGAAGCCGGAAATTATACAGCGTTCAGTTGGATTTAAAAGCGATCAGTTGGAACTGTTTGCCTGAACACGAGCCACATCAGACCCAAGGCCTAAGTCAATTGCCGTCAGACCCATGCTGATTCCAGCATTAGTCGCCACATCACCGAGAATCCGCCCGTGACTTAAAGGCTCATATCCGCAAGCGACAAGCATCTCGGATGCATTTTGGCGATCGGCAAAATCGAGCGCAGCATTAGCACCTAACAGTGCGGGGATCAATCCAGCTGATGCAATAGTCAATACCGGCGTCGCAACAATACGACCCCATTTGAGTTCGTCGTGGGTGGACGCGGTTTCGACAGCCTGCGTACAGGGCTCACCCGCGGTCGCTACTTGATCCGGCTTCATATCGCGAGCAGTCTGATGGCTCACACTGGAACAACCGAGCAGAGCAATCATCACCACTACCCAGACTACACTTTTAGTGAACATGCGTTTCGGTCCAAATCACGACAAAGTCGTTTATACCATCATTCTTGCAAATCAAGCGACTAATCCACCGCAGAGTCTTCGGTAACGGGAAGCAGATGCGGCCAGGCAGCTTTCAGATAGGAGCCCATCGACCAAAGCGTCAACAGCGCAGCAACGACCAAAATCCATAATCCCGGATGCATCAACGTCTGCTCAATTGGTAGCGCCAAGCAGACTGTAATCGCCAACATCTGCGTCGCCGTCTTCACCTTGCCAAGCCAACTGACCGCAACGTGTCCGCGTTGTCCAATCTCCGACATCCACTCGCGCAATGCACTGACGACAATCTCTCGACCGATAATGACAATGGCCGACAGTGTGACCAACACTGAATCAAACGCATCGACCAGCAACACTAATGCAGCCGCCACCATCAGTTTGTCGGCTACGGGGTCCAAGAATGCGCCAAATGCAGATTCTTGACTCAAACGACGGGCGAGCCACCCATCCAACCAATCAGTCAATGCAGCGATCACGAAGACCAAAGCGGCCAGTTCACCTGCGTATTGGAAGGGAGTCAGCCACACGAGCACCAATACCGGAATTAAAGCGACACGGATTAGGGTTAACACATTGGGTAAATTCACACAGCTCTCTCAGTCAGCATGCAACGCAGAGTACACTAATTCAGCGGTTTGGTGACTCATCCCTGACACCTTAGCGATATCAGAGACACTGGCACGCGCCAACTCACGGAGACCGCCGAAATGTCGCAAAAGCGACTGACGTCGCTTTGCGCCGACTCCAGGGATTCCTTCAAGGGGGCTTTGCGAACGAGCCTTCCCACGCGCCTGCCGATGTTTCGTTATGGCAAACCGGTGCGCCTCGTCACGGATATGCTGGATCAAATGCAGCGCAGGTGCTGTCGAGGGTAATGACAGTTCCTCACCAGTATCAGCTCGATGCAATAATTCAAATCCTGCTTTTCGAGATGGCCCTTTCGACACACCAAGCACAAAGACATCATGCACCCCTAACTCGGAGAGTATCTCGATTGCTTCGGTTAATTGCCCTTTTCCGCCATCGATGATTAGCACATCTGGCAGCGGAACCTCTCCTGTTTTGACGCGTCGATAGCGTCTTGAGAGCGCTTGTCGCATCGCTGCATAGTCATCACCAGCGGTGACATCAGTAATATTGAAGATCCGATAGTCACTTTTCAAAGGGCCGGAGGGATCAAACACGACACAACTGGCAACCGTTGCTTCACCGGAGGTATGACTGATATCAAAGCATTCGATGCGCTCGGGAACATCCAGTGCAAATCGGTCCGCGAAATCCTTCAATCGCTTAGCCTGGCCATCGCGGGTCGCCAGCCGAAGAGCCAATGATTCTTCCGCATTGGTTTTCGCTAAATCCAGAAACTGCTGACGTACGCCTCGAACCGCATGTGCGATGCGCACTTTTCGCCCACAGTGTTGAGACAATGCATCGGCCACCAATGTGGCCTCGTGAACCGGATGTGAACAGATCACCTCTGGCGGCACCAAGCGGGCCGATGACAGATAATATTGTGGAATAAATGCATCCAGAATTTCTTCTGGCGTCTCAAGAAGACCGGCATCTGGAAATTGGCTATTCACGCCTAATACGCGCCCACCACGCACACTCAGGATCGCAATACAAATGCCACCACTTTGTTGAAAAACGGCAACAGCATCAAGATCCGCTGAGTCACTCTCCATCACTTGCTCCGCCTGCACTCGTCGGACGCGAGAAATGGTATTGCGATAACGAGCGGCTTTTTCGAATTGCAGCGATTGCGCAGCTTCATCCATGCGAGCCTCGAGCGATGCCAATAGCTCCCCGCCACGCCCCTCCAAAAAGAGACGGGTATCATCCAAATCTTCTGCGTATTCGGCTTCTGTCACATAGTTCACACAGGGCGCACTGCATCGTCCAATCTGATACTGCAAACAAGGCCGACTGCGATTTTGAAAGACGCTTTCTTCACACTGACGAATCTGAAATGTCTTCTGAATCAGATTCAAGGTCGACTTGACCGCTCCGGCAGATGGAAAAGGACCAAAGGTTTTTCCCACACTCTGCCGATTACCTCTACGGTAGTAGAGGCCAGGGAAGCGATGGCTCGTGTTCATGAAAACATAAGGATAGGACTTATCATCTCGGAGCAAGATATTGTATGGAGGCTTTGAATCCTTAATGAGATTTTGCTCAAGCAGCAATGCCTCAACCTCATTACGGGTCACGGTGATTTCAACCTGTGCAATCTTTGACACCATCGCCATGGTCTTTGAGGCAAGTCCGCTGCCTCGAAAATAACTCGACACTCGGGCTTTCAGGTTTTTCGCTTTACCAACATACAGAATTTTCCCGGACGCATCCTTCATCTGATAAACGCCGGGGCGTACCGTTAAATTTTTTAAGAATCGCGAAGAATCAAATTCTGCCATCCTTGGATTCTACTCCCTTCATGCCATGGTTGTAGGCTAAGTGTGTCAACTCCACATCAGAATTAATTCCCAACTTCTCAAAAATCCGATACCGATAGGTGTTCACGGTTTTCGCAGATAAACAGAGTTGCTCAGCAATGTCTGTAGCGCGGATTCCATCCACCACCAAATCACACACCGTCAGCTCTCGTGCTGACAAACGATCAAAGGGGTTATCCGAACAAAACCGACTCAATGCCAATGCTTGTGCAACCTTTACAGACAAATGAACATCACGCCGAACGACTTTGCGCAATCCTTGTAAGAGATTCACGCCAGAGACGCTGGTATCAACCAAACCCATCACGCCCATCGATAAGAGTGACTGACATTCCACCGCTCGAATCGATCTCAGATACACCATCAATTGTGTCTGAGGCAGGGCACGTTTCAAACGATCGGCGAGAACCAATGCACTGAATTTCGGACAACCACCATCAAGCAAAAGCAGTCGAGGAGGATCTAGCGCAAACTCATCAAGCATCAAACGACCCTGGAATCGAACAAGTGATGCATGGAATTCAGACCCAGCCACCGAAGCCTCAATGCCTTCAAGCAGTAAAAGTTGGTGAGATAAACAAGCAATCGAAATGGGCATCAGATCCTCCTCAAGTTTGGCGAGGAGACTGTATTCGAAGACAGCCGTTTGAGCGCGCTATCGGACTTCGGTCCGATATTAGAGAATGAGAACCAACAGAATCAAACCCAAGGCTAAACGATAAGCGACAAATGGCAACAAGCCCAAACGCTCGATCCAGGACAGAAACAAGCGAATACACACATAGGCCGACAAAAAGCTGACCAGGACACCAATGCCGATCGCATCCCAGGCAACCGGTTCTGTCGCGTCAAGCAAATCCTTGGTCTTCAATAAAGCAGCGCCCAAAATAATTGGAATCGATAATAAAAATGAAAACTTAGCAGCGACAGGCCGCGATAAACCGAGCCATAAGCCTGCGGTTAAGGTGATCCCAGAACGTGATGTTCCAGGAATTAAGGCTAACGCCTGAGCAAGGCCGATGAACAGAGCGTGTTTGACACCGATGCTCGCAAAGCCTCCGCGTCCGGATTGATAATGCGCCCACCAAAGCAATAAACCAAAGCCAATGGTCGCAGTTGCAATCACCAATTCGCTGCGGAGCGTCCCCTCGATCCAATCCTTTGCCAAAACACCAGAGATGACGGCAGGTAGCGTCGCCAATCCGATCAACCAACCCAGACGAGCGTGTCGCCGATAGCGACGACCCCAATCGACCAGCATGCCCGTGGTGATTCGCTGGATTTCCATGCGAAGGCTGAAGATCACCGCACCCAATGACCCAAAGTGAACCGCCACATCAAAGGCGAGACCTTGATCAGGCCAACCAAGAACCGCGGACGGCAAAATCAAATGCGCTGAGCTTGAGATCGGAAGAAATTCTGTTAAACCCTGAATCAACGCCAGGAAAAACGCATATTCAATGGTCATAAAGTTTCGAGGGTTGCTCAGCTAATGGTTTCCAAGAAACCGTCTGTCTCACATAGCGCGGGGTCAGTTGGCACCCATCAATCCATCGCGATGCATCCATTTGCGAAGCCAGATCTCGTAATGTTTGCAAGCTCGGAGTCACCGGGATGCGCTCTACTGCGAAACGATCTTGCTCCTCATGATGACAAATCCAGGTTTCATTGCGTGAAAGTTCGATCACCGGTTTCAATTGCAGAGACTCAAATGTGCCATCAATCTGTCGATCCAAACCCACATACACCTCATCCATCCGAGCATCCAAGATTACCCCATGCGACGACTGCGCGGCCTCAGCCATTAATGAGAGTTGATCCACAGGTAACACTTTTAAAGGGGTCACTAAATCCAGAGCATGGATGCAGGACACTGCGATACGGAGACCGGTAAAACTGCCTGGTCCATTCACCACAACGCATTGATCAATGTCACCAACTGAGAGGTTGCATTCAGCACAGAGTTCGCGAATCGACTCAAGTAAAACCTCGTCATGACGACCCTCGATTCGCTCACGAGTCACCCAAAGTGATCCAGAGACTAATCCAACAGAGAGTCGATCGCGTGAAGCATCGATGTACAAACAATCCATCAGTATTCACCCATAACCAACCAACGATGCCTAGACAATAGTCCGCTCCATGCGAGAACCCAGTCGAGTTAATAATTCATAACCAATGGTATTCGCTTTTGTCGCCAGAGTATCGATCGAAATTGTTGGACCCATGATCTCAACCCAGCTTCCAACCCGATGCCCGGATAAACGACTGACATCAATGGTCACAAGATCCATACTGACGCGGCCGACAACCGGGCAGCGCTCTCCGTCAATGGCGACCTCACCACGTCCACTGAGCACGCGTTGATAGCCGTCGGCATAACCCACACCAATCGTCGCCAGTTGCATCTGATGGTGGGCAATAAATGATCCACCATAGCCGACTGTTTCACCTGGCTTGACTTGCTGCAATTCAAGAATCTGTGCCTGCCATGTCACCACTGGCTGAAATCCTTTGGGGTCCATCGGGTCAGGTGAGCCCCCGTACAAGCCAATGCCTGGCCTGACTAGATCAAATTGGTAATTCTCACCCAACAAAATCCCAGCAGTATTCGCCAATGAACTGGGCGGACACGTTGACCCTAATGCAGCCCTCACAGACTCAAATCGAGTGAGTTGCTGCTGACTCTGCGAAGAGTCCAATTGGTCAGCAGAGGCAAGATGGCTCATCAGGAGTGATGGCTGGCAGTGCTCCATTAGCCCTGACAGCCTTTCAAACTCATATTGTGGAATCCCCAATCGTCGCATCCCGGTATCGATGTGTAATGCTGGACGAAGGCTCGCGATACCTTGAGTCGTTGCTTCTTCAGAAGTATTGATCACTGGCCGAATCTTTTTGTCTTTAGCCACTGAAACTTCATCCAGCGTACATCCATGAAATGCATAAATCACCGCATCAGGAAGTAAGGACCGCAGTGCTAAGGCCTCTTCAAGATAGGCCACAAAATAGGTTCGACATCCAGCTTCCCATAAGACAGGAGCAGCGAACTCGATACCGACTCCGTAAGCATTGGCTTTAATTGACGCTGCACACTCCGCTTGGCCTGAAAATGACGACAGGCGCTGGTAGTTATCAGCCAGCGCCTGTCTTGAGAGAAGTAGCCGAGGCTTTCGGCTCATCAATTATTCGCCTCGAAGGGCACTAAAGATCTCGTCTCTAATCTCTTCGACCTGACCGACACCTTGCACACGATTCATTGAAGGCGCTGTTGCCGGATGATTTTTTGCCCACGACGAGTAGAAGTGAATCAAAGGCTCGGTCTGTTCATGGTAAACCGATAACCGATCACGAACGACCGACTCACGATCATCATCCCGTTGAATCAACGGATCACCCGTCTCATCATCAAACCCATCTTTTTTGGGTGGATTGTAAATGATGTGGTAAGTCCGACCGGATGCTAAATGCACCCGACGACCGGCCATGCGCTCGATGATTTCTTCATCATCAACCGCCACCTCGACGACGTGATCGATGTCCACACCAGAATCACGAAGCGCCTCAGCTTGCGGGATCGTCCGCGGGAATCCATCAAACAAACATCCATTGGCGCAGTCAGGCTGTTCAAGTCGCTCTTTGACAAGACCGATGATGATGTCATCAGACACCAAGCGTCCTGCATCCATCACTTCTTTCGCAGCAAGCCCAAGTGGGGTTTCAGCTTTCACTGCTGCTCGCAACATGTCTCCAGTCGAAATCTGAGGAATTCCAAACTCTTTGCAAATGTATTGAGCTTGTGTTCCTTTCCCTGCGCCAGGCGCGCCTAACAATATGACTCGCATGTGCTATCGCACTCCTTATTGAAATAATCAGAAACCCTATCCGGATTTCAGGTGTTTGCGCAAGTTATCTAATGGTGCAACTACCCGGTATTCCGCATGCCGGCGGCGATTCCGGCCACAGAAGCCATCAAAGCCCTCTCAACTAAAGGTTGTTCGGGCAACTCACGATCGCGCCGCAACAATTCAGCTTGCAGGATATGCAAGGGTTCCATGTAGGGATGTCTCACTGCTAAGGAACGAGCGATCGCTGGATCACGTTCCAACAACTCAGCGACCTGCTTAATTGACGAAATCGCCTGAATCACTGTCGCAAGGCGGGAACGTGTCCATTCACCAAGCTCTTGCACGCGTCCAGACAACACCTTTTCATAATGAGCAGCAATATCCGGATCCGATTTCGCAAGCACCATTTCGAGCATATCGACATACACCTGAAAAAATGGCCATTCGGCATATATCGACCTCAGTAATGGCAACTGACCACGATCGATTGCTTTGCACAGGGCATCATCCGAACCGAGCCAAGCAGGGAGCATCAAACGAATCTGCATCCAAGCAAAAATCCAAGGGATGGCACGCAAACTCTCGATCCCACCATCGGCTTTTCGCTTTGCTGGCCTCGAGCCTAATGGCAGTTTCCCAAGTGCCCCCTCTGGCGTGACTTGCCTGAAGTACTCGACAAAATTGGGATGCTCTCGAACCATGGCCCGATACGATGCGACCGACTCGGTCGATAATTGGTCCATCGCCGCAACAAATTCAGCGCGTGGCGGATGTTCAGGGGTCAGTGTCGCTTTTAATACCGATTGCACATAAGCAGTCAGGGTTTGCACCGCAATATCGGGGAGGCCAAACTTCCATCGAATCATTTCCCCCTGCTCTGTCACTCGGATGGCATTGTCAACCGAACCCGGTGGTTGAGCCAGAATGGCACGGTGTGCAGGCCCGCCTCCACGACCCGCTGTTCCCCCACGACCATGAAAAAGAATCAGCTTCACCCCGTACCGTCGAGCAATGGCTGCCAACTCATCTTGGGCTCTGTACTGCGCCCAAGAGGCCGCGAGAGTCCCTGCGTCTTTGGCTGAATCAGAATAGCCAATCATCACATGCTGCACACCACCGATCGCTTCAACATAAGATGGATCAGATAATAATGCGTCGATGACAAAAGGCGCACGATCAAGATCGTCCAAGGTCTCAAACAAAGGAGCCACCGATAAGGGTTGTGCAACACCGCAGGCTTTTTGCAATAACATCACAGCCAATACATCCGAGGGCTGACGCGCCATCGAGATGACATAACTGCCGAGGCTCGCCGGATCGGCATCAGCGATCACATCGCAAGTGTTTAAGACTTCAGCGACCGCCTCGGATGGCGCAAATTCATAGGGAATCAGTGGTCTTGGATTCGCCAACTCATGCTTCAAAAAATCGCAACGTTTCGCTTCGTCCCAACCGAGATAATCCCCGAGCTCGAGTGCCGCTGTAATTTCCGCGATGGCATCGGCGTGTCGGCCTGACTCCTGACGAATATCGAGGGTCACTAAATCGATCCCAAAGGTTGCGATCCGCCTCAGTGTATCGAGCAAATAGCCATCAGCAATTTCACCCATTCCGAGCGCATGCAAGGACTCCCACATGACAAGCATCGGATCAAATAGATCGGCTGTCTCACGAACACGGCTGTAGCGATCAACAGCTTCTCCACGCAAGGTCGCCTCGAGTTCAACACGCAACACAACCATTTCTTCGCGCAAATCTTTGAGAATTCGACGATAGGGTTCGACTTCATCGGGACCCGCTAAATTCCTGACCGCCTCTGTCGCATCAGACATCGAGAGATCTTGAATCAATCCAGACAGATCTCGCTCGTAGAGGTCAGCCGCAGCCCATCGGGCCAATAGCAAGACCTCGCGAGTGACTTCATGAGTCACATTGGGATTACCGTCTCGGTCACCACCCATCCATGAACAAAAACGCACTGGAGCGACCCAAGGAGGGAGCTCTTCGCCTGTGGTTAAGGCCACTTGTGTACTGAGTTCTCGCAAAAAGTCAGGAACCGCTTGCCAGAGCGAATTTTCGATCATGGCGAAGCCCCACTTGGCCTCATCAATCGGAGAGGGTCGAGTCGCTCGCATATCATTGGTATGCCAGCACTCGCTGATCAAACGCTTCAATCGACGTTTAATATGAGCATCGCGACGCGGTGAGAGTGTCCCGCCATCAAATTCCGACAAACATTCTGCAATTTTTTCGTATTTTTGAATGAGTGTGCGTCGCATCGATTCGGTCGGATGGGCAGTGAGCACCAAGTCGATTTGCATCTCCGAGAGCGTTTCTAAGACCACATCCGGTTGATTTTGAACCAAGATCGAATTCAATAGATCCGGTAGCGCAGAATCGTCAAGGTACGGATCGCTATCTTCAAAATCACCACGTGTTTTTCTGACTCTGTGGTGTTGCTCTGCGATATTGGAAAGATTGAGAAACTGGGTAAATGCGCGGGCGACCGAGACTAACTCTTCATCACCGAGATCCCTCACTTCTTGAATCAATAAATCACGAGCTCCGCCATCCCCTTGATGGACAGATTTCGAGAGACCGCGTAGCCGTTCGATTCGCTCGAGAAAAGCATCACCGCGGTCAGTCACCATGATCTGACCGAGCTGCTCACCTAATAGACGTACGTTGTCGCGTAATGACGGATGCAATTCCATAACTTCCAATCCTGTGGATGATCTCAAGGCTCAGACGCTTTTCGCCTGATCCCATAGTCCATTTTTTTCGTTGTCGGTTGCGATCGTCAGGTCGATCCCTTGAGACTCAGCAAGTCGAATGACCTGACTGATCCGGGATTCAAATTTTTGTGTGGCCAATCGGAGCGATTGCTCACTGTTAATACCAAGATGCCTTGCAAGGCTCACCATTGTAAAGAGCAAATCACCATATTCTTCAATCACAGCCTCTGGATCTTGAGCACTTCGGGCGCGCTCAAGCTCACCAAGCTCTTCGGAGACTTTCTCCAGAACACCATCAATCGTTGGCCAATCAAAGCCTATTCGGCTCGCGCGTTTCTGAATTTTCTGGGCTCGCGTGAGCGACGGAAGCCCAAGTGGCACATCATCAAATAGATCCAGTTGCCCGCGAGCGACTCGTTCTTCTGCTTTTTTGGCTTCCCAAGTCTGTTTGATCGATTCAACAGAAGCGCTGGCACTTTCCCCAAAACTCTCAAAGGTTCCGCCAGGAAATACATGCGGATGACGAGACAAGAGTTTAGACACGATCGTGTGAATCACATCATCAAGCGTGAATCGCCCGTCTTCCTCAGCAATGCGCGCATAGAAAATCACCTGAAACAGTAAATCTCCCAGCTCGGCGTCTAATTCATCAAGCGCGCCACGCTCGATAACATCGGCCACCTCGTACGCTTCTTCTAGGGTGAAGGGCACAATACTTTGATAAGTCTGTGCCCGATCCCACGGACAACCGTGCTCAAAATCTCTGAGACAAGCCATTAAGTGGACAAGGTCGTTCAGTTGATAGCTCATCCTGAACGGATCCGTTTAGCGGCAATCACGTTGTGAATCTGTTGCACCCGATCAAGGACTTGCGACAATTGCGACAGTCCATCGACTTCGATCGAGAGCTGCAGTCGAGCCGTATGATCGGTTGCGTCGGTTTGTGTCGACATACCCGTCACATTCACTCGCTCATTCGCTAAAATCGAGGTCACATCACGTAATAATCCTTGCCGGTCATAAGCACTGATTTCAATATCAACCGGATAGGTTTCAATCTGAGTTTCACCCCAAGAGACTTCAATCATTCGCTCTGGATGCTCTTCTTCAAGGGACAATGCATTCCCACAATCATCTCGATGAATGCTGACACCGCGGTTCTTGGTGATAAAACCCACGATCATATCGCCAGGGACTGGATGGCAACAGGTGGCGATTTGCGTCAATAACTGACCCACGCCACGAATCTGGATACCATCAGTCCGTTCTTGAGGAGAGGCCTGGCGTGGTTCTAAATCCAACTCTCTTTGAGTCACACCCGACAGGCGACTGACAGCGCCCACGACCTGCGAGACGCGAACGTCACCCGCTCCAACAGCCGCATAGAGATCTTCGGCGGCCTGTAAATTGAGTGATTCGGCGACCGATCGCAAATCGAACGAACCAAGTGCCAGCCGTTTGATCTCAGCATCAATCAGTTGCTTCCCTGCCGACACATTTTGGTCACGGTCGAGCTGTTTGAACCAGGCTTGGACTTTTGCGCGGGCTCGCGATGTCTTGAGATAACCAAGATTTTGGTTAAGCCAGTCTCGGCTCGGGCGTGCTTCGGTTTGTCGAAGGATATCGACTTGGTCGCCCACTTTTAAACGATAGGTCAAAGGCACAATTTTCCGATTCACCTTCGCGCCCCGACAGGAATGGCCGATCTCGGTATGCACTTTATAAGCAAAATCCAAGGGAGTGGATCCGGCCGGAAGATCGATCACATGACCATCGCGGGTGAACACGTAAATCCGATCTTCTAACACATCCTGACGCAGAGCATCGGAGAGCTCACGCAGGTCACCGACGTCATCGTGCCAATCGAGCACCTGTCGCAACCAAGCGATTTTTTCTTCATAGGCTTCGCCGCTAATATCGGTGTCAGTCCCCTTATATTTGTAATGGGCG
This sequence comes from Gammaproteobacteria bacterium, assembly GCA_024640985.1. Taxonomy (GTDB): domain Bacteria; phylum Pseudomonadota; class Gammaproteobacteria; order Pseudomonadales; family Litorivicinaceae; genus HIMB30. Next base: position 97,078 of record JAHEDY010000011.1, on the reverse strand, counting down.
CAGACCCCATACTCGGCTTCATCATGCATTTGGTGCGTTCGGATTTGCACTTCAACAACTTTGCCTTGCGGCCCAATGACCGCGGTATGCAGGGAGCGATACCCGTTCGGCTTTGGCGAGGCGATGTAATCATCAAACTCGTGTGGGATACTTTTGAAGGCGCCGTGGACGAGACCCAGAGCCGCATAACAATCACGCACAGAATCCACCAAGATACGAATCGCCCGAACATCGTAAATTTGCGAGAAATCGACCTGTTTACGCTGCATTTTTCGCCAAATTGAGAAAATATGTTTGGCTCGCCAAGTCAGATCTGAACGAATCTGCTGTGCAGCCAAGATCTCTTGAATGGAATCCACCAACTGCTCGATGTAACGTTCACGATCTTCTCGACGCTCAGCCAGAGATTGCGCGATTTGTTTATAAGCGCCCTCCTCGAGGTACCGAAAAGACAGGTCTTCCAATTCCCACTTTAAATGACCGATACCAAGACGATGTGCCAACGGTGCGTAAACGTCAGAGACTTCCCGAGCGACTTTTAGCCGTCTGGCCTTATCAGCGGATTTCACGGCACGAATCGCTGCGGTTCGTTCGGCCAGCTTAATGAGTGCCACGCGGACATCATCAATCACCGCCACCAGCATTCGGCGAACGGCGTCTGCTTGATGTTCAGCGGCGCCTAAAAATTGTTTGGGCGCATCCTGCCGTGTCTGGCTGATAATCGCCATTTGCTGAACACCTTCAATCAACTTCGCGACCGTCTTGCCGAAAGCCTCCCGTACATCACGCAGTTGCAATCGACCAATCCGAACCGAGCGATACAACAGTGCAGCGACCAACGCGTCTTCATCGATTGGCATTGTTGACAGAATATCCGCCATCTCAAGGCCAAAACGATACGCGTCAGGCCCTCGCCAGTCTTTAGCTGCTTCATCCTTGATCTCGAGCTCTTCGATGAGCTGAATGGCTTGACTCAGTTTGCTACTGGTCTCGAGATGGGCTTGCCTGGCGAAGCGTTCAGCCCAGTTTTCGAGCGATAAATCCGAGTCCAACTGAATCGGATGAATTTCACGCGCCTTAACCACGCGACCCTCGCTGCTCAAAAAGCGCCATCGATTCCATGTGCGCGGTGTGTGGGAACATATCCATCATCCCTAAATGGGTCATCTTGAAACCACGTTCAATCAAAAGTTTTGCGTCACGAGCGAGCGTAGCCGGGTTACAAGACACATACAGCACGCGCTGAATGTCTTTCAGTGGTAATTCTTCAAGCACTTCTTTGGCGCCAGATCGCGGAGGATCCACAATCAATGTATCCCAAGGCTCCTTCGCCCAACTTTGCTCAGCAATCGACTTGGTTAAATCAAATGCGACTGCCTGAATATTATCTAAAGAATTGTGACGAGCGTTTTGCAACACACGATCAACCATGGTTTCTGACACCTCAACGCCGACCACCTCTCGACTGCGAGTTGCTGCCGCTAAGGTAAAATTCCCCAGTCCACAAAACAGATCGAGCACTCGTTCTGTTCCTTGCAAGTCCAGAAGCTCCATGGCTTGAATCATCATCGCTCGATTCATCGCTGCGTTGATTTGCGTAAAATCGGTGACCGCAAACTGGTATTCCAAACCAAACTCGCCAATTCGGTACGTTAAACGCTCAGGACCATCTGCTGGCCACAAACGGGCAACAGTATCCGGCCCTTTTGGCTGCAAATAGACGTGCCATCCAGTGCTTTTTGCTAAATGAATCCATTGTTCGAGGTCGGTTGCCGATAAGGGATCAAGATGCCGTATGACGACCGCTACAGTGTCGTCACCGGCGGCCACTTCCACTTGAGGAATGCGATCAGGTGCAGACAACGCTGCAATGGTTGTTTCCAGCTGATCCAGTGATTGACCGATGCGCGGATCCAGCACCGGACAGCCATCGATATCTGCAATAAAATTCGATCCACGCTCACGAAAGCCGACCAACACCCGACCTTTCGCATGGACCCAACGAACACCTAATCGTGCGCGACGACGATACCCGAGGGTGGGGCCTAACAGTGGTGGAAGTCGCCTCACCTGATCCAGGTTGATCCCCTCGCGCGTCATGAGTTCGTCGAGCGTGTTTGATTTATGGTTGATTTGCGACTGATGCGGCAGATGTTGTAACGAACAACCCCCACAGATGGCAGCATGCGGGCATTCCGGTTGGCCACGGGCGGGTGATGGTACAAGAATCTCTTTGGCAACCCCTTCAGCGGTTTTTGATGATTTCTTTGTGACACGGACAGACACTAATTCGTTTGGAAGTGCGCCATCGATGAAGAGCATCCGTTCGCCCCAGCGAACCAACCCACGGCCCTCATGAGAAAGCTTCGTCACCCGAATCGGAAAATCTGGGGTTTGTTTACGACGGGGTGCGCGTTTTTGAGTTCGTTGCTTCATCGTGGAAATAAGTCGGTCGACAAGTAACGATCGCCTCGGTCACAAATGATACACACCACTACCCCACGCTCGAGTTCGCGAGCCACACGGAGCGCTCCAGAGACCGCCCCACCGGCACTGACTCCGCAGAAAATCCCTTCTTTGACAGCCAATTGTCGAGCCATGTCTTCTGCTTCATGCTGGTCAATATCGAGGGTAAGATCGACGCGTCTGGGATCGAAAATTTCTGGCCGGTAGGCAATAGGCCAGCGACGGATCCCTGCGATTTTCGACCCATCACTCGGTTGAAGACCGACGATGGCAACCTCTGAGTTCTGCTCTTTGAGATACTGAGATACCCCCATGATCGTCCCGGTGGTACCCATTGCGCTGACAAAATGTGTCACCTCACCCTGAGTATCAGTCCAGATTTCAGGACCTGTGGTCTCATAGTGAGCACGAGGGCAGTCCGGATTGGCAAATTGATTCAATACGCGACCCTGACCCTCCCGCTCCATCTCTAAGGCGAGATCTCGAGCGCCTTCCATGCCTTGCGCTTCAGACACCAGAATCAACTCAGCACCATAGGCAGTCATGGCACGTTTGCGTTCATCTGATAAGTTGTCCGGCATGATCAGCGTCATCCGATACCCAAGGATAGCGCCAGCCATGGCTAAGGCAATGCCGGTATTACCGCTGGTGGCCTCGATCAGACGATCACCCGGCTGAATTTCACCGCGCTCGGCGGCACCGCGGATCATGTAAAACGCAGGCCGATCTTTCACTGATCCAGCTGGGTTATTCCCTTCCATTTTGCAAAGCACGGTGACTTCGGGTGCGAGTCCTTGGTTCAACCGCTGCAATCGGACCAGCGGGGTATTGCCAAGTGTTGATTCGATGGTTGGATATTGCACGTGGACCTCCTGTGGCGCGATAGAATACCGTACTCGGCGCCTGAAGACTCAATGGATCAGTCGAAGGCCAAGGGTTGCCTGAAATAACGCTCGTAGTGCGCTTCTGAAACGATTAAGAACTCATCGTGTAAGCGTTCCCAAAGCTCATGGTTGGAGAGGGATTCAATTTCAGGGAGTTTCGACAACCCCAAATCAGCCAGTCGCGCGAAGCGTCCCTTGGTTTGCCGAAACAAGTCATAGGCCCAGCACTCTGGTGGTTGATCTTTCCGATAGCGAAGCCCGTGAGCATCTAATGACTGACGCAATTGATCGCCATCGATGACCAGCAAATAGCGATTCACTACATTCATCATCAGCTGCGTCACCCGGCTCATCACAGCAACCTTTTGCGCTTCATCGTATCGATTCCAGTCGACAATTTCATGCGCAAACCGCTTGCAGCCCCGGCAGACCGAATCGCCGTAAGTTGTCGAACAAAGCCCAACACATGGGGTAGGTACACGCGGTTGCATTGGCAAATCCAATCAATCGTTAGGATGAATCTTTAAGTGTTAGGACTTTGCTTTAAAAAACAATCGTGCAGTGCGAAAAATTATAAAATGACCAAAAAAATAATATTAGTCATTAATTAAACATTAATCCAAATTTAGTTGATTTTTTGATGCTCGCACACTCACAATTCCAATCATTAACGGAAGGGAGAATTCACTATGTCACTGGATCTGATGAACGAATCCATGGAGGACTGGAACAACAAGATCGCCGCCGCAGAAGAAATGATGCCGATCATTGGTCGGCTGTTCCGCGAAAATGCGATCGAAACCTCGATTTTCGGACGACTACTGAACAATCGAACGGTCATCAACATCATCAAATGCTGTCGCTTTGCTCGCCAGGTCGAAAATGAAGAGCTGTCTGTCGAAGAGGCTCGTGACGTCTTGCTCGAAGCCGCTAAGCTTGATCTCAATCCGTGCCACGTGGATCTCGGCAAACTGGCTGTCAACTATCGTCGCTTCGGAAGCGGACGAAGCCTCGCCGACTACGTTGCTGATGAGTTACAAGGCGCCACTGGTGAGATGCCGGAGGCTGGCAAGAAAACTGACATTGTTTTATACGGCTTCGGTCGAATCGGCCGACTTCTGGCACGCGAACTGATCGCAAAATCAGGCTCCAAAGAGGCCATTCGGCTCCGCGCGATTGTCATTCGAAAAAACGGTGACAATGATCTGATGAAACGCGCAAGCCTTCTCCGTCGTGATTCTGTGCATGGCTCCTTTGATGGCACCATTACTGTTGACCATGACAGTAACGCGATCATTGCGAACGGCCAGCGGATCCAGGTGATTTATGCCTCAAACCCGTCAGAAGTGGATTACACAGCCTACGACATCGACAACGCATTGGTTGTCGATAACACTGGTAAATGGAGAGACCGCGAGGGCCTGTCTCAGCATTTACAATCCAAGGGCGCAAGCCGAGTCCTGCTTACGGCACCGGGCAAAGGTGATTTGAAAAATATCGTGCACGGGGTGAATCACCAAGAGATCACTGATGCGGATGCCATCATTTCTGCCGCCAGCTGCACCACCAATGCGATTACGCCAGTCCTTGCCGCCATTGATGAGAAATATGGTGTGCAAAATGGACACGTGGAGACGGTTCACAGTTACACCAACGACCAAAACTTGATCGACAACTTCCACAATGGAGATCGCCGTGGTCGAGCTGCTGCTCTTAACATGGTGATCACGGAAACCGGAGCGGCCAAAGCCGTGGCGAAAGCCTTGCCACAATTGAAAGGCAAGCTCACCGGCAACGCGATCCGGGTCCCAACACCAAATGTGTCGATGGCGATACTCAAGCTCAACCTCGATAAATCGGTTGAAAAAGATGAGCTCAACGACTATCTCCGGCATGTCGCGATTCACTCTAAGCTTCAAAAACAAATCGATTACTCAAACTCCCCCGAAGCAGTGAGCTCTGACTTCGTGGGATCTCGTGCAGCAGGAATCGTCGACGGGCTAGCCACCATCGCAACAGGCAATAACAGTTGCGTGGTTTATGTTTGGTATGACAATGAATACGGCTACAGTTGCCAGGTGATCCGATGCCTCCGCCAGATGACCAAAGCAACGCTGCCGGCGTACCCGATCGAAAATTAATCAACAGGGCTGTCTGCGACCAAGTATGGACGCAAGCTGCCCAGTTTTTTTGCTAAACTCTCGCTCGCCTTACGGCGCGCTGTGATCCGGGTCCCAAAAGGATCCACCCACCGCGCTCAATTCAACCTGAACAAGGACGATTACTGTGCTTGAAGAATATCGCAATCATGTCGAGGAACGTGCCGCTGAAGGCATCGTGCCAAAGCCGCTTATTGCTGACCAAGTCGCCGGCTTAGTTGAGCTTCTGAAGAATCCACCAGTTGGGGAAGATGCATTCCTGCTGGATTTACTGACCAACCGCATTCCCGCGGGCGTTGACGAGGCTGCTTATGTCAAAGCCGCATTCTTAACCGACGTCGCGAAAGGCAAAACGGCCTGCACTCTCGTGTCACGAGTCGAGGCAACGCGCCTTCTCGGCACCATGCTCGGCGGATATAACATCCCACCACTGGTCGAACTACTCGATGATTCTGACGTCGGGCCAACGGCTGCAGATGCACTCAAGCAAACCTTATTAATGTTTGACGCCTTCCATGATGTGGAAGACAAGCGCCAAGCAGGCAACGCACTGGCACAGGAAGTCATGGAAGCCTGGTCTAATGGTGACTGGTTTACCAACAAGCCAGAGGTACCGGCCGAAATCAAAGTCACCGTCTACAAGGTACCAGGCGAAACCAACACCGATGACCTGTCACCTGCGGTCGATGCCTGGAGTCGTCCAGATATCCCATTGCATGCACAAGCGATGCTGAAAGCTCGCATGGACAATCCACTGGAAACGATTGAAGCCTTAAAAGACAAAGGACATCCGATTGCTTATGTGGGTGATGTCGTTGGCACTGGTTCATCGCGCAAATCCGCAACCAACTCAGTGCTTTGGCACATGGGCGATGACATCCCATTTGTGCCCAATAAGCGCTCAGGTGGTGTATGTATTGGCGGTAAGATCGCCCCAATTTTCTTTAACACCATGGAAGATGCCGGCGCACTGCCGATTGAGTGCGACGTCACTCAAATGAACACCGGTGATGTGATTGTCATCAAGCCTTACGAGGGTGTGATTCAGAACGAGCAAGGCCTGACACTCGCAAACTTTGCATTGAAGAGCGACGTGATTCTGGATGAAGTTCGCGCTGGTGGACGCATTCCATTAATTGTTGGTCGTGGACTCACTACCCGTGCGCGCGAAGCACTGGGTCTTGGCACTAATGATCTGTTCAGGACACCAACAGCACCGGTTGAATCGACCAAGGGCTTTACACTTGCACAGAAAATGGTTGGCAAGGCCTGTGGCGTTGATGGTGTCCGAGCTGGAACCTACTGCGAGCCCCGAATGACCACTGTGGGTTCGCAAGACACCACCGGCCCGATGACGCGCGACGAACTTAAAGAACTGGCGTGCCTTGGATTCCAGGCGGATCTGACCATGCAGTCATTCTGTCACACCGCAGCCTATCCAAAGCCTGTTGATGTGGAAACACAACACACGCTTCCGGACTTCATCATGAATCGGGGTGGCGTCTCACTGCGTCCTGGCGATGGCATCATCCACTCCTGGTTGAACCGCATGTTGCTTCCCGACACGGTCGGAACAGGCGGCGACTCGCACACCCGATTCCCGATTGGAATTTCCTTTCCAGGTGGGTCAGGCTTAGTGGCATTTGCGGCCGCAACCGGTGTGATGCCTCTGGATATGCCTGAATCCGTCTTGGTTCGGTTCAAAGGTCAGATGCAGCCAGGAATCACACTACGCGATCTAGTCAACGCCATTCCTTATGCCGCCATTCAGCGCGGATTGCTCACTGTTGGCAAGGAAGGAAAGAAAAACTGTTTCTCTGGACGCATCTTAGAAATTGAAGGACTACCAACCCTCACTGTCGAACAGGCCTTTGAGTTATCCGATGCATCAGCTGAGCGTTCCGCCGGCGGTTGTACAATCAAACTCGATGAGGCACCGATTCGTGAATACCTCGAGTCCAATATCACGCTGTTGAAGTGGATGATCGCTGATGGCTACGGCGATCCTCGTACGATCGCGCGTCGCATTCAAGCCATGGAAGCTTGGCTGAAAAATCCAGAGTTGATGGAAGCCGATGCCGATGCCGAATACGCGGAAGTGATCGAAATCGATCTCAACGACATTCAAGAGCCTTTACTGGCATGCCCAAATGATCCTGATGACGTCAAGCCATTGTCTGAAGTTCAGGGAACAGCCATTGATGAGGTCTTTATCGGTTCGTGCATGACCAATATCGGTCACTATCGTGCAGCCGGTGAGCTGTTAAAGAAAGTTGGATCGATTCCGACACGCTTGTGGATCGCCCCTCCAACTCGGATGGATGAGCACCAATTAATGGATGAAGGTTACTATGCCATCTACGGGAAGGCTGGTGCTCGGACTGAAATGCCAGGGTGCTCACTGTGCATGGGAAATCAGGCCCGTGTTGCCGATCATGCAACGGTGGTCTCCACATCCACACGTAACTTCCCTAACCGTTTGGGGAATGGCGCCAACGTCTACTTAGCGAGCGCTGAGCTTGCGGCAGTCGCATCGATCATTGGCAAGCTGCCAACAGTCGCTGAGTACATGGAGTACGCCAAAGAGATCGACTCGATGGCTGACAACATCTACCGTTATATGAACTTCCATCAAATTGCCGAGTTCCAGACAAAAGCGAAGGAAGCCAATATTCCTGTCACAGAGATCGCTTAACACCGATCCAATAAAAAACCCCGGCATCTCTCGATGCCGGGGTTTTTTTACGCCTCGAGATTCACTAGACCTCGAGCGCCACCGGCGACACGACGATACCGTTATTGTCGCAGGCAACAAAATCTCCGGGATGGATGGTCACACCAGCAAAGGTGACTGGGACGTCCAGGTCACCGACACCTTTTTTCTCAGTTTTCATCGGGTGCGTTGCAAGTGCCTGAACACCGAGATCCATGGCTCCCAATTCATCCACATCGCGGATTGACCCATAAATGACAAATCCAGCCCATCCATTGGCTAGCGCATTGGCTCCAACCATATCACCAAGCAGAGCTCGACGCAGTGATCCACCTCCATCGACGACCATCACTCGACCCTTGCCAGCAGTGCCAGCCAACTCTTTGACTGTCGAATTGTCCTCAAAGCATTTGACAGTCACTGCCTCGCCATAGAACCGTTCACGACCACCAAAGTTGGTAAAGATGGGATCAAGGACGGAAATCCCGCCCTCGTAGACATCACAAAGATCTGGTGTCGATTTCATGATTTGTGATCGCGAGCGTCAGCCAAAAAGAACCACGTCTCAAGCACTGTGTCTGGATTCAGCGAGACCGAGTCGATGCCCTGCTCCATCAGCCAGAAGGCGAGGTCCGGATGATCAGATGGCCCCTGACCACAAATCCCGATGTATTTACCCGCTTTGTTACAAGCCGAAATGGCGCGTGACAATAGGAATTTCACTGCGGGATTCCGCTCATCAAAAGCCTCAGCAATGATTCCCGAATCACGATCAAGACCCAAAGTCAGCTGCGTCAAGTCGTTCGATCCAATTGAGAAACCGTCAAAGTATTCGAGGAATTCATCCGCCAAGACAGCATTGGATGGAAGTTCACACATCATGATGACTTCCAGACCATTCTGTCCACGCTCAAGGCCATTCTGCTTTAACAGCTCAATGACGGCAGCTGCTTCTTCAAGCGTCCGAACAAACGGGACCATAATCGCGACATTGGTCAGCCCCATTTCATCGCGGACTTTTTTCAGCGCACGACACTCGAACTCAAAGCAAGGCCTAAATGATTCAGAAATGTAACGAGACGCACCGCGGAAACCGAGCATCGGATTTTCTTCTTCAGGCTCATAGAGCGGTCCGCCGATTAAATTCCGATATTCGTTGGATTTGAAATCTGATAACCGAACGATGACTCGCTCAGGCGCAAAGGACGCTCCGAGTGTCGCAATCCCTTCGACCAATTTCTCAACATAAAACTCAGTGGGGCTCGCGTATCCACCAATCCGCTCAGCAATCTCTTCTTTCAGATCGGCAGGTAGTGTGTCGTAATCCATTAAGGCACGAGGGTGCACTCCAATCATGCGATTGATGATGAATTCGAGTCGCGCCAGACCGATGCCTGCATGCGGTAATCGCTGAAAATCAAAGGCACGGTCAGGGTTACCGACGTTCATCATGATCTTAAATGGCAGAGCCGGCATGGCATCGACACTCGTCACGCGATGATCGAAATCGAGTATCCCCGCGTAGATATGACCGGTATCACCCTCGGCACAACTCACGGTGACATCGATACCAGCCTCCAGAAGCTCAGTGGCATCACCACAGCCCACCACAGCGGGGATTCCTAATTCTCGGGCGATAATTGCTGCATGACAGGTCCGACCACCACGATTGGTGACAATGGCAGACGCTCGCTTCATCACGGGTTCCCAATCAGGGTCTGTCATATCGGTCACCAACACATCGCCTGGCTGAACTTCGTCCATGCGCGAAATATCTTTCACCAGACGGACCGTTCCTTGGCCGATTTTCTGACCGATCGCACGACCCTGGGCTAAGACGTCGCTCTTTTCTTTCAAAACAAAGCGTTCCATCTGGCGGCCGTCTTGTTGACTCTGGACAGTTTCAGGACGTGCCTGAACGATGTATAGCTGGCCGTCGTCTCCGTCTCGTGCCCACTCGATATCCATCGGTCGGCCGTAATGCTTCTCAATGGTGAGCGCCTGCCGCGCCAAGGCCTCGACTTCTGCATCAGTCACACAAAATTCGCGACGCTCTGTCGGATCCACATCCACCGTCTCCACCGACCGGCCGGGCTTGGACGAATCTGCATAGACCATCTTGATTAATTTCGAACCACGCGTTCTTCGCAAAATCGCGGGGCGATCCCCTAGAAGGGTGGGTTTGTGGACATAAAATTCGTCTGGGTTCACCGCACCTTGAACGACTGTTTCACCTAAACCATAAGCGGCTGTGACAAACACCACATCGCGGAATCCACTCTCGGTGTCCATGGTGAACATCACTCCCGCCGCACCCGTCTCAGATCGAACCATCCGCTGGATCCCTGCTGATAGCGCGACCAATTCATGAGCGAAGCCCTGATGCACACGGTAGGAAATTGCACGATCATTGAATAAGGATGCAAAGACCTCCTTGATCGCATGCTTGACGTTCTCGATTCCTGAGATATTGAGGAAGGTTTCCTGTTGCCCCGCGAAGGATGCGTCTGGCAAATCCTCAGCGGTTGCCGAAGACCGCACAGCAACCTTCATCGAAGGATTATCCGCGATCATCATCGCAAAGGCAGCTTCTATCGCTTGGTCAAGTGCCGGTTGAAACGGTGTGTCGATAATCCATGACCGAATCTCAGCTCCTGTCTTCGCCAACGCGTTCACATCGTCGACATCTAACATAGCTAATGCCTGATTGATGCGGTCAGCCAGGTTTTCGTGAGCCAGAAATTCGCGATACGCATGCGCTGTTGTTGCAAATCCGTTGGGAACGCTCACCCCAGCTCCAGCCAGATTGGAAATCATTTCACCAAGTGATGCGTTTTTGCCACCAACGCGCTCGACATCGTTCATGCCAAGCTCATTAAACCAAAGGATATAGTTGTCCAAAAGGAATCCCCTTCCGTATTGTGTCTTAGAAACCGCTGTCGCAGACTAAACTTGAACTCGCTTCCTTGCACTGCACCAAGTAACGACAAACGGTCATCGATAAAGCGAAGTAGTATAAATGATTTGGAACCAAATATGCCCTCAGAAATTCGTCCAGTATTCTTTATTTCCGATGGAACAGGTTTGACTGCCGAAGGGCTTGGTCAAGCTTTATTGAGTCAATTTGATTCTGTCTCCTTCGATAAAACGACATTGCCCTACATCGACAGTGTCGAAAAAGCGAAAAAAGCGGTAGCCGAAATTAATGCAGCCGGCCAGGAGCATCAGATCACACCGATCGTTTTTGACACCATCGTGAATCAAGAAGTGCGAGATGTACTTGCTAACTGTCACGGGTTTTTGGTCGATATTTTTCAGACTTTTTTAAAACCACTGGAAAGAGAGCTTGGCCAGAGCTCAAGCTATTCTGTTGGCATGAGTCATGCGGTCGCTCCCGATGGCCAATACGCACGACGTATCGATGCCATCAATTTTGCACTCGATAATGATGATGGCGCTCGAATTCGCTACTACGATCAGGCCGATCTGATTCTCATCGGAGTCTCCCGCTCCGGGAAAACGCCAACCAGTTTGTATTTAGCGATGCAATACGGTCTGAAAGTCGCCAACTACCCCTTAACCGAAGATGATCTCGATGATGATCACTTACCCGATACCTTACGAAAACACAAAGCCAAGCTCTTTGGGTTAACCATTGACCCTGAGCGACTTCAGGCCATTCGGGAAATGCGCCGACCCGACTCGCGTTATGCATCACTGAAACAATGCCAGTATGAAGTCAATGAAGTCGAAGCATTGTATCGTCGACATGCGATCCCATTCTTATCCACCACTGAGCGGTCGGTCGAAGAGATCAGCGCACGCATCTTACAAGTGACGGGAAAGCGAAAGCAGGCTCGTTAAGGTCTGAAATGTTCCACGATCAGGCGCGCGCACAAACCTGGTTTTTGATAGGGCAACGCATGGTCGACCCCCATCACTGACTGGTAGTGCCAGTTGCCTAGGCTTTCTGCCAGGAGTTGATGAAATTCATGAGCTTCATCGATGCTTTTTGAACCGACCAGACTGAGCGTCGCTGGTGCGCATTCAATGCACTGCATCCGATCCACATGCCAAGCGGCCTCATTGACCGCCATCAGAGCATAAGCCAGACCTTTGGGACGACTGGCCAGTCGCTGTACTGTCATCCGCTCGACTCGTGGATGCTTAGACCGATTCGGTGCGATCAAATCCAGAAATTGCCTCACACCAATCGATGGATCATCCTTTGACAAGAGAGCGACCGCCGCGTCTGCGTAATGCGCACGAACGGTGCGCAGCGCATCCAAGGACGCGCGCTCGAGAAGTGCGGGCTCCAGCAAAACCATGTCGCAAACCAGCTCACGCCGAGCGGCATTGACCAGTAGCGCAATCAAACCACCAAAGCTGTATCCCACCATCTGGCACTGATTGATCGAGTAATGAGCCAATATAGCGAGCACATCCTCAACTACCTCGTCAACGGTCACTGGACGATCGGCAAAGTCCAAGGAATGAGAACGCCCCATACCTCGAAGATCAGGGCAAAGAATTCGACGAAAACTCTTAAACTCAAAAAGCATGGGATACCAAGTCGCTTCAGAAGCAACTCCCGCTCCATGCAAAAGCACTAAGTCACCAGTGCCTTCTGAGGTTTCGCAAAGGTGAATGGCATGCCGGTAACCCTTATGTTCAAAGAACTGAACATCGACCGTAGGATGCGTGGTCAAAGCAGAGGCACTTCAACCGATTCAAAGATTTTTTCGGCTTCAGCCCTACCCTGGCTACGAAGGAACTTTCCAATCACTTCGCGCGATAGGTGTGGCGCAAACAAATTCACAAATCGATACATGTATCCACGCAAAAACGTGCCACGACGAAATGCGATAGAGGTCACGCTTGGGCTAAACAGATGGCTCGCATTGACTGTCACCAGGTCCGCATCGGTTTGTGGATCGTATGACATGTCAGCGACAATACCGACACCTAGACCCAAGCGGACATAGGTTTTAATGACGTCAGCATCAGCGGCTGTGAACACCACCTTAGGAGTCAATCCTTCGTGCTCGAACGCTTCATCGAGTCGCGAACGACCGGTGAATCCAAAGACGTAGGTCACAATGGGATACCGAGCAAGCTCAGCAAGCGTCAGTGGTCCATCAATTTGCGCCAAGGGATGCTCTCTTGGAACAATGACGGCACGATTCCATTGATAACAAGGCATCAAGAGCAAATTCGAGAAATGTTCGAGACCCTCAGTTGCAATAGCAAAGTCCACGTCTCCACTGGCGGCCATTTCGGCGATCTGCGCAGGCGTCCCTTGCTGCATCTGTAACGAAACTTCCGGATACTCACGCATAAATTGATTGATGATCGGTGGCAATACGTACCGCGCTTGCGTATGTGTGGTGGCAATCGAAAGCACACCTTTCGTCTCGTCAGAAAACTCTTGAGAGATTTGCTTGATCGCATCGACTTTGTGCAAGATCTCGCTCGCGACTCGCAGCACTTCTTCGCCTGCTGGAGTGATCGACACCAGATGTTTGCCATTTCGAGCAAACACTTCAACACCCAACTCTTCCTCCAACAAACGGATCTGCTTGGAGATTCCGGGCTGAGAAGTGAAGAGACTTTGGGCGGTAGCGGAAACGTTGAGGTCGTGATTAGCGACTTCACAGATATACCGAAGCTGTTGCAATTTCATTTATTTATTGGCTTCTTGACATAACTCAAATACAAATTTGTAGAAAGCGGCTTATAACCGTTTTATACTATCAACTCCCGTCATAATAACCACAACACGTAGTGAAGTCGCATTTTTTTGATGGTGAGTGCCCTTTTTTAGAGTCTCATCCTTTCGAATGCTTCCACATACGCATATAACTATTTAAACTAACTATAGATGTTTTTGTCATAAAAGGAAGGATCAGGATGTCTCACGCTGTCGCACACCCTGCGTACGACTACAGAACCATTCGTCATTTCGCGATCATGGCTGTCGTCTGGGGTATCGTAGGAATGGCTGTCGGAGTTCTTATCGCCGCTCAGCTCGTCTGGCCTGAACTCCTGGCTTCGGAATGGACCCACTTTGGACGACTGCGCCCACTACATACCAACGCGGTCATTTTTGCCTTTGGAGGATGTGCGCTCTTTGCAACCTCCTATTACGTCGTCCAAAGAACATGCCACACCACTCTAGCCTTCCCGAACTTGGCACGTTTTACGTTCTGGGGATGGAACCTCGTGATTATTCTTGCCGCCATCACCCTACCGCTTGGTATGACAACAACTCACGAATATGCAGAATTAGAATGGCCGATTGATATTTTGATCGCAGTGGTTTGGATTTCCTATGCCATTGTCTTCTTTGGCACGATCGCCAAAAGAAATACCTCTCATATCTATGTTGCTAACTGGTTCTTCGGGGCTTTTATTCTCGTCATCGCCGTGCTTCACATTGTCAACAGCGTGCAATACCCAGTCAGCTTTACGAAGAGTTATTACGTCTGGTCCGGAGCCATGGATGCGATGATCCAGTGGTGGTATGCCCATAATGCCGTCGGTTTCTTCCTGACCGCAGGCTTCCTTGGCATGATGTATTATTTCGTGCCCAAGCAAGCCGGCCGCCCTGTTTATTCGTACCGATTGTCGATTGTTCACTTCTGGGCTTTGATCGCTACCTACATGTGGGCTGGTGCTCACCACCTTCACTATTCAGCACTCCCAGATTGGGCACAATCCGTCGGCATGGTGATGTCAATTGTGCTTCTGGCACCGAGCTGGGGCGGCATGATCAACGGAGTGATGACATTGTCTGGTGCCTGGCACAAACTCCGAACCGATCCAATTCTTCGCTTCCTGGTGGTGTCATTGTCGTTCTATGGAATGTCCACCTTCGAGGGACCGATGATGTCGATCAAAACCGTCAACGCACTGTCCCACAATACCGACTGGACCATTGGACATGTGCATTCTGGCGCACTTGGCTGGGTTGCCATGGTGGCAATCGGATCACTGTATCACCTGATTCCTAAAGTGTTAGGGATCGTCCAGATGCACTCAATCCGTCTGATTAATCTCCATTTTTGGCTCGCGACCATCGGAACGGTGCTCTACATCGCCGCAATGTGGGTGAACGGAATCATGCAGGGCTTAATGTGGCGCGCTGTGAATCCCGATGGCACCCTAACTTATAGCTTCGTCGATAGTTTGGAAGCGAGCTATCCAGGTTATGTCGTCCGCGTCATTGGCGGCGGATTCTTCCTGCTCGGCATGATCATCATGCTCTACAACGTCTACATGACTGTGAATGATGCGAAGGATCAGGATGCAGTTCGTGATACGAGCGAACCTGAACCAGCGGCGGCCTAGGAGAATCTGATGAAATCACATGAATATATTGAAAAGCGTCTGGGTGTGCTCGCTGCCCTCATCGTCGTTGTCATTAGCTTTGGCGGATTAGCAGAGATTGTTCCGCTATTCCATATGTCGAAAACGACTACTCCGATTGAAGGAATGAAGCCTTGGTCTGCGATCCAGCTTGAAGGCCGTGATATTTATATCCGCGAAGGATGCCATGTATGCCATACACAAATGGTACGTCCTTTCCGGGCGGAAACAGAACGCTATGGCCACTACTCAGTCGCTGGCGAATCGGTCTGGGAGCGTCCGTTCCTGTGGGGCTCAAAACGCACTGGACCTGATCTTGCCCGCCTCGGAGGCAAGTACTCTGATGACTGGCACCGCGCGCACATGTACAACCCTCGCGACGTTGTCCCTGAATCCAATATGCCATCCTTCCCATGGCTATTTCAGAACACACTCAGCGGTGATGACACCGCCGATAAAATGCGCGTAATGCAAACTCTCGGTGTTCCCTATACCGATGACGAAATCGCAACAGCACGTGAATCTGTGCGCGGTAAAACTGAGATCGAGGCGTTAGTCGCCTATTTACAGGGTCTCGGAACGGTCATGAAGGATCGATAAGGATGACGTATTACGACTGGTTAGGAGTTTTAAGTATTGTCATGTTAGTCATGTTTATCGGCATCGGCTGGTGGGCATACAACCCAAAAAACAAAACACGGTTTGATGATGCGGCAAACTCGATCTTGGATCAGGACCCAGTCGATACACCAAATGGAGATAAACACTGATGTTTAACGATTCACTGCCAACCTTCTGGAGTATTTGGGTAGCTATCATTACCTTGCTCGTCATTTTTGGTTGTTTATGGCTCGTCATGGTTGTTCGCCGATCTGAGCCCTTTAAAGAAGAGACTGAACAGACTGTCGGCCATGCATTCGATGGCATTGAAGAGTACGACAATCCGTTGCCACGCTGGTGGTATCTGAAGTTTTTAGGGACCATTGTTTTTGGTCTTGGTTATCTGGTGCTCTACCCAGGACTTGGTAACTTCCAAGGGATCCTTAACTGGTCATCGACCGGTCAATGGGAAGAAGAGATGGCGGCCGCTGAGGTGAAATATGGCCCTGTCTTTGCAGCCTTTGGCCAGCAATCGATCGAAGAACTGGCTCAAGATCCTAAGGCACTCGAAGTCGGCGGTCGCCTATTTGCCAACAACTGCGCTGTGTGTCATGGATCAGGTGCCAAGGGTGCCTATGGTTTCCCGAACTTAACCGATGAAGAATGGCTCTACGGCGGCTCACCTGAAAAAATCAAGGAATCGTTGAACGTCGGTCGCATGGCGAACATGCCAGCATGGCAAGGGATTTTGGGTGATGCAGGTATTGAAGAAACCTCACACTACGTGGTGAGTCTCTCAGGCCGCGCGCATGACGAGGCTCTCGCAGCCAAGGGTCAAACGCACTTCCAAACCTACTGCGCTGCCTGTCATATGCCCACCGGCGAAGGCATGCAAATGCTCGGAGCGCCGAATTTAACTGACGACGTCTGGCTCTATAAGGCGCCGAACCTCACCGTCCTGGAATCAGTCAAACAGACGCTCCGTCACGGTCGTCAAGGTGTGATGCCTGCACAACTGCCACGATTAGGCGAAGATAAGGTTCATCTTTTGACTGCCTACGTCTACAGCCTCAGTCAACAATAAGCCGATGAGCGACCGTATCCCAACGGTTGAGGGACCCATCGATGCCGGTGAACGACTTGCTCATCGGCAAACTCCGGCATACCAAACCAAACAAGGGATCTACACCCGCGGCACCTCGGGCTTCTTTCAAAATGTGCGCTTAACCGCCGGACTTGTGATGCTGTTTATGTATTACCTGTTCCCATGGCTGAACTGGGGTGATCGCCAAATGGTGTGGTTCAATCTCCCGGATCGCCAGTTCTTTGTTTTCAATGCCACCTTCTGGCCCCAGGATCTGGTGTTATTGTCCTGGCTTCTGATTATTTGTGCATTCGGCCTGTTTTTTGTGACTGTGTTTGGTGGCCGGATCTGGTGCGGCTATACCTGTCCTCAGACAGTTTGGACGCAAATTTTCATGGCGATTGAACGCTACACCGAGGGAGAACGTAACGCACGGATCAAACTCGACAAAGGCCCGATGACACCCAGTAAATTTCGGAAAAAGTTAAGCAAACAGGTGCTATGGCTTGGCGTTGCCTGGGCGACCGGCTTCACATTTGTTGCCTATTTTATCCCAGCGCGCGAACTCGTGATCGACCACTGGACGGGACAGGCGTCCATGGGTGCTTACCTGTGGATTGGATTATTCACCCTAGCGACCTACGCAAACGCCGGCTATCTTCGCGAAAAAGTGTGTATCCACATGTGTCCTTATGCCCGTTTTCAATCCGTGATGTTTGACCAAGACACACTCATTGTTGCTTATGACACCGAACGTGGAGAACCTCGCGGAAGCCGCAAGCGAAGTGCAGAATCCACCAATACTCAAGGTGACTGCGTTGACTGTGGTTTATGCGTCCAAGTCTGCCCAACGGGAATCGATATTCGCGATGGTCTCCAATACGAGTGCATTCAATGTGCGCTGTGCATTGATGCCTGTGATTCGATCATGGATAAGATGAACTATGACCGCGGTCTCGTTCGCTACGCGACAGAACATGAACTGGATGGCGGCCAAACTCATTGGTTACGACCGCGACTCATCGGCTATGGTTTTGCCATGTTGGCGATGTGCGCAGCCTTTGGTTACGCATTGACACACCGCAGCACGCTAGAAGCCAAAGTGGCGCGCGATCGCGGCGCTCTCTTCCATGAAACAAAAACTGGGGAGATTGAGAACACCTACAGTCTCACCGTGTTTAATAAAACGTCATTCAATGAAGAATATGAAGTGAATTTCCAAGGCCACCCGAGTGCTCGCCTGATCGGTCCTGCGACCATTGAGCTCGCACCCGGCCAAACTCGCGTCCAAGTGTACCAAGTGCAAATTCCACCTGATATGCTGGCAAACTCCCGCCTACCCATCAGCTTCATTATTGAGCCTGCCAAACAGCCAACCAATGAAGTGACAATTGAGTCAACATTTATAGGGCCTGATCGTTGGAAATGAACAAACCCAATCCCTGGTACAAAGAACCCTGGCCATGGCTCTTTCTCGTTCCGATTACTGCATCGGTCATCGTTGGTTTCAGCATGCTCGGAGTCGCCATTAAGACCAACGATGGCTTAGTGACCGACGACTACTATCGGCAAGGTGTGCTCTACAACGAAAATTTAGAGCGGGATGAAAAAGCACAAGAGCTTGGAATTACAGGTTCGCTCACCATGGATGAACTCACCGGAGACTTGTTATTCACCATTGATTTTGGCCAAGCCGAGCCTGTGTCTAGCATCGCTGGAGCATTCCGGCATCCCACGCGGGCACGTAACGACATCATCTTTCAACTCGATGCCATCAGGCCTGGATTTTACACCGCATCCATCCCTTCGATGGCTCCCGGTCCTCGAAATCTCGAATTGATCGCCCCGGATAACTCATGGCGTATCACCGCCAGAGTGCGCCTCCCACTGCAAGAGCCACTCCGCGTTGCCCCCTGAAAACCTATCGTGTTTTCACTGCGGTGAGGCCTGCCCTGTTGACGAGATGATTACGCGAACTATTGATCAGACAGAACAACCGCTGTGCTGCCATGGTTGTGCCGGCGCTGTGGATTGGATTCAATCCCAAGGCCTGGGTTCGTTTTATCACTACCGTGATACGAAGGCACCGAAACCCGAACAACAGACTCACTGGTCGCTGTTTGATCACCCAGAATTTTTAGAACAGCACACCGTCGCTCTCGATGATGGAAATTTAGAAATTGAACTGTCGATTCCGCAAATCCGATGCGCGGCCTGCACCTGGCTGCTGGAGCGGGTGCTTCAATCCAATGATGGGGTGATCATGAGTCACGCACACCTTGGACGGCAAACACTGACTGTTCGTTGGAATCCCAGTCTAGCAAGCTTAGCCAGCATCTTGGGACAGATCGACCGTCTCGGCTATACAGCGACACTCCTAACCGACGAGTCTGCTTTTCAAGCACGAAAAAAAGAACGACGGCAACTGATCAAGCGCATTGGTGTCGCAGCCCTCGGCACCATGCAAGTGATGATGGTAGCAACCGCATTATATGTGGGAGAGGCCTCATTCATTGATGCCGACCAACGTCACTTTTTGCGCTGGACTTCATTACTAATGTCGATTCCAGTCATGCTTTATGCGGCTCAACCCTTTTTTGTGGGAGCCTGGCGCAATCTCCGTCATCGAAATTTAGGTATGGATGTCCCGGTCGCACTGGCACTCTCGCTGGCATGGATCGCATCGATCATTGCGACCATTTCTGAACTGGGCGAAGTCTATTTTGACTCAGTCGCGATGTTCACCCTATTTCTTCTGACCGGCCGCTTTTTGGAACTCAAAGCCAGACATCAGGTGCTGGATACGCCGGTCGAATCTCGTCCGATGCCGATGACGCTAGCCAAATCCTGTGGCGATGGTCAGTTCGAACAAACACCCGTCTCGATGTTACACCCCGGCGATCTCATCCAGTTGGCAGCCGGTCAACAAACGCCTGTTGATCTCACACTGATTTCCGATCGCGCCTCGGTGGACACGCAAGCACTGACGGGAGAATTCGAACCAATCATCGTCGAGCGTCATGCTGAGATCCTAGCAGGCTCCATCAATGGAGCGAGTGTGATCGAAGCGAAAGTCTTGAGAGTTGGGAAAAATGCCTTTCTCGGACGGCTCGAACATCTGGCGCGTCAAGCCGAGACCGTCGAACTTCCTGAAGCCCGATGGATTGACCCCTTGATTCGCTGGTTTATTGCCTCTGTTCTGACCCTGTCGATCATCACCTTCGTCTTCTGGTGGCCAACTGATCCCGAACAGGCGTTTGAATATGCACTGTCTGTCCTAGTGGTGACCTGTCCGTGCGCGCTGTCACTGGCCATCCCAACCGCTTGGACCGTGACGATTAGACGTCTACGTCGATTGGGGATTCTTCTCTTAAACCCAACACATTTGTTGGCATTTGCCCGTTCAAATGACTGGTTCTTTGATAAAACCGGGACACTAACAGAGGGTCGATTCCAGCGACTCGGTGTCAAAAAGCTCGGCCGCACCGACGTGGATCGAGCGCTCTCAATCCTCAGTGGACTCGAACAAGGAACAGTTCACCCAATTGCCAAAGCCTTTGAGGATATCGTCCCTATACCGCTGCAACAGATCACGCACCTTGCAGGTCAAGGCGTGTCTGGTGTTCTCAATGGCATCCAGTATCGGGCCAGACAATCCACCAGCGAGGAAATGAATCCCGAATTCGAGCACGCATTACAAATTACCTTAGAAACCGATGAAGGCGCACTGATCAGTGTTGCATTGGATGACGCCTTACGGCCTGACGCGAAACACACCATCGAGGCTCTTCAGGCAATGAACATCCGTCTAACGATCTTAAGCGGAGATCGCGAAGACCGCGTCCAAGCGATTGCCCAATCGTTACAGATCGATCATGCGCTCGCCCAATGTCGTCCTGAAGATAAACTCCATCACTTAAGCAACACTCCCGAATCAACCGTGATGGTTGGAGATGGATTGAACGACTCACCGGTTCTGGCAGCGGCTAACGGTAGCATCACATTCGCTCAAGCCGCCGACCTAACCAGGCTGTCTGCCGGCGCCATTTTGCTCTCCCCAGAACTGAAAAGTGTCCTCAAGCTCAGAGAGACCGCGCAAAAGACCACACAAGTCATCCGACAAAGTCTATTTTGGGTTTTAGTCTATAATGCGATCGCGGTACCCTTTGCGATGAGTGGCTGGGTGCCACCTTGGCTTGCAGCGATCGGCATGTCGGCGTCAAGTTTGTTTGTGATCACCAATGCATTAAGGCTGAATCGTATTTCATGAACGCCATCTACGCCCTCATCCCGCTCTCCATCATCCTTCTCGCGATCGCACTGTGGGCGTTTAACTGGGCTGTCAAAAGTAAACAATTCGACGATCTCGAGCGATCTGGATCGGACATTTTGTTCGATGATGACGACGAGCTGCATCAGCGAGCGATTGAAGAAGAACGTCAACGTCGTCGCGAGCATGATTAACCAACTCTGTACTGACCCCATTGGTGCTGGGGCTGCCTTTCTGATTGGCCTTTTTGGCTCTGCTCATTGCTTGGTGATGTGCGGAGGAATCACAGCCGCATTTAGCCTGACCATCCCAGAGAAGGACCGTCAAGGCCTTCGGTTTTGGAGCCTCATCTCAAGCGCTTCGCTGGGGCGAGTGTTGTCCTATACAGTTCTTGGAGTCACTTTTGGATACCTCGGTGGATGGCTTCGAGGAGATCATGAGGTCTTCACGATCGGTTTTCGGCTCGTCGCAGGCCTCATGTTAGTGTTGATGGGACTTTGGATCAGCGATTGGTGGAGAGGTCTTCAAACACTCGAGCGCCTTGGTGATCGACTGGTGACACCGATCGTGCAAAAACTCCGATCAAAGGCGACTCCGAATTCAATGCATCAGGCCTTGAAATATGGTCTCGCCTGGGGATTTCTGCCGTGTGGCCTTGTGTATTCAGCTCTTCTCTGGTCAGCCTCTACTGCACACGCCGGTCAAGCAGGAACCCAAATGTTTCTCTTCGGATTGGGTACGCTACCGGCAATTCTGGGGGCTGGATATTTGAGTGCACACTTAAGCTTTGCATTGAAAAGCATCACCTTCCGACGCCTGTCAGGATCGCTGGTGATGCTTTATGGGGTTTGGACAGTCGCACCACTGGTCTGGATGATCTGACTCCTGTCTTCGGGAAGATTCACCCACGGGTTCAAATCACCTTCCGCCAGAGCCTCTTGAATATCGGAGGCATCATCCAACGGATGATCCCGTCGAAACTGCAACAGTTCGTCAGGGGACGGGCTCTCAAACGGATAGAGCTCAGGATCCAATAAGTGCGATGGCACCACGTTCTGCAAACCACGAGCCAGATTATCAACACGGCCGGGGTATCGTTTTTCCCAATCCGCGATCATTGCTTTAATTTCGGCACGCTTCAGATTCGGCTGTGATCCGCACAGATGACAGGGAATGATGGGATATGCTTGATCCACGGCAAACTGAGCCAAATCCGACTCTTTGCAATACGCTAGCGGCCGAATCACCACATACCGACCATCATCAGAAACCAGTTTCGGGGGCATCGTTTTCAGTTTCGATCCAAAAAATAAATTTAAAAACAGTGTTTCAACGATGTCGTCCCGATGATGGCCTAAAGCAATTTTTGTCACCCCATTAGCCTCAGCAAACCCATAAAGCGTGCCGCGACGAAGCCTCGAGCAGAGCGCGCAAGTGGTCTTACCTTCCGGCACAACCCGTTTGACTGTGGAATAGGTATCACGCTCAATGACATAAAAGGGCACATCTTGAGTCGCCATATAGTCGGGCAAGACGTGCTCTGGAAAACCGGGTTGCTTTTGATCGAGATTCACTGCAATCAGTTCAAAGGACACGGGTGCTGACTTCCGCAAGGAGATCAACATGTCTAGCAGCGCATAACTGTCCTTACCGCCCGACAAACACACCATGACCTTATCGCCCTCTTCGATCATGCGATAATCACCAATCGCCTGACCGGTGAGTCGCCGTAAGCGTTGTTGACGTTTCGCGCGCGAGAACGCCTGTTGATCGTGGGCTCTTGTCATCGGCTTCGCTTTAATTTGATGTAGGCCATCGCCACTGTTGTCGCATCTCCCAAGGCCGTATGCCGACCAAAAATGGGGACGTCAAGATCATCCAAGATCTCTTCGAAACCCAAATGTGGAACAGCATCTGGACGTTTACTCACGACCGATTTTCGATACAAATCGGACAATTCAATCATCTGGTTAGGCAACGAAAATCCCAGAAGCGGTTTGGTATAACGGTCGAGAAACTTTAAGTCAAAGCGCAGATTGTAACCGAGGATGGGCCGATTCCCGATAAATTCGATCATCGCCATCACCGCAGTCTCGATAGAAACCGCATCATCCAAATCCATCTTCCGAATTCGGTGAATCCGAATCGACTCTTCCGAAAGCCATTGCCGATGATCAATCATCGCCTCAAATGATTCGCCGGTTTTGACTTGATTGCCATCAATTTTGACCGCACCGATCGAGACAATATGGTCGTTCTTCGTATCAAGGCCAGTCATTTCACAGTCGAGTGAGACAACCTCAGATCCAGTATAAGGCTCAAATAGGGGCTGAAAATCTGAGTGGCGATTCTTGAAGCGATCCGCAAGACGGATCAAGGTTCGAGTCAACATGGTTTATCCCCGGATATGCAATTCAAGTGAAAGCCACTCCTTAAACTCTTTGATGACATGCAACGCCTCACGCAACAAATCTCGGTCCAGTCGGTTCAATGGCTTGACCAAAATCCGATTATGAGTGACCAGAGACCCATCATCTGTCCCGGACTCATCCAATTGCTCCAACTGGGTCTGTAAGCGTAATTGCATAAACAACGACAAGGCGCTTTCTAGATTACGCCCGAGATGTTCATGAATCGCCCCCTTCTGCACAAGCTCCTCGATTCGTCGGTAGGTGTTGGTCTGACGGCAACGGTATTTGAGCGCCAGTGCCCTTACTCCATGCACCAATGGAAAAATACCCCCCTTTTTGATATCCAGACCCTGGGCATCTGTTTTCACGTTACCAAAGAGCGTCAACGGAACCCCAAAATTCATTACGGGCTGCGCAAAATGCGCGAGAAAAATATCATTACCGCGAAGATTCTCATGGGCCCACAATGACAGCTCTTCGAACAACGTTTTGTTTCCAGCGACAAAGTGACCATCTAATGAAATCGCCATCTTCATTTGCGTTTCTTCTGACATATCCTGGGTCCAAGACTTCATCACACGCTTCCAACCAGAGACCGTAAGAGACCATTCCGGGTTACTGACCATGATGTTACCGGGACACCGAGGGAAACCAATCGAGATTAAGTCCTCGGTGAACTGATCCAACAGCTGGGTACGCTCGTTGTCGTCCCAATCGAATCCATCCGCAATAATGAGCGCATTATCTTGGTCGGTCTTGACGATTTGCTCCCAACGACCCTCAGAGCCTAGGACAGTCAGAGCGGTATTGTCGAGAACGTGCTTGGGCATCGTGGTTTCAAATAACTTAGCAACCAAACGTCCGTTCAACGCTGCAAGTAATTCCATCATAAAGCGAATCTTCACGCCCTTCGCATTCAGTGCTCGGATCAATGCATTTAATGCCTTTGAGGCTTGCTTGAGATCATCAACGGTTTTGGCTTTTTCAATTTGCACACCCATCAAATGAGTTTGGCCGGTGAGATAACTCAAGATATCGGTCAGCTCGCTGACACCCACAACCTGACCTTGATCCGTAATCACGACCCGCTTGATGTGTTTCCGTGTCATGACGATCAACGCGTTGAATAAAAAGTCATTGGCCTGACAAGTAATGAGGTCTCGAGTCGCAACCTCTGCGACTGGGCAATCCGGAGTTTTCGCACCCAATGCCAAGGCATCTAGTAGGTCTGTACCGGTCACCAAGCCGTACTTCGAGGTACAGGTATCACAGTCGACTAAGATGCTGTCGATGTGGTCGATTCGCATTCGGGAGACAGCTTCGGCAATTGTCGTTTCTGGAGCAACAATGACTGGTTTTCGGAGCACCGAATCGCGAATACGGACCAAACTGAAATCATCGCCACCCTGAGGCACACTCATTCGACTGCGTTGCTTCTCCATGGTCGCTAAGCCTTTATGGAAGAAGTGCCTGAACTCAGGATTATCATGGACCAAATCCAAAAAGGTTTTGGCGGGCACCATGTGGCAAATACATTCTTCGAATGCTTGATACTTGTCTTTCGCTCGCCCTTTCAGAACAGCCAAGGATCCAAATAAATCGCCTTCAGAGTATTGAGCAACGCGCTGCGCATTGCGATCACCTGCGATGGATTCGTCATATTCTTCGACCTGTCCTTTGATGATGATATAGATGCCTTCTGGATTTCCTCCAGCTGGGATAATGTCTTCACCGGCATCGAAATACACAATTGAGAGACTCTGCGTTAAAACGGCGAGTTCCTCTTCACTCAACAAGTCAAAGGGCGGTATATCGGAATTTAATACGTCATTCACCATGGTCTTATCCTTTACCAGAGCTCCCATCCTGACATAAAAAAGGGCGCCCTAAGGCGCCCTTTTTCCAGTTGATTTGACCGAAGTCACTCAACCATTAATGTGCATGCGTCGATGGAGCCGCACCACGTGGAATCCGGATATTTTCAACCATATCCTGAATGTCCTGAGGAGGAGCTGCTGTCGCACGCGATACGAAGTACGCCACAACGAAGTGCAGAACCATACCAATCGTACCAATACCAGTCGCCTTAATATCGAACATGGTGTACGTACCTGACTTATCCACAAACACGTTCAACACGATGTAAACGAATGTGAACGTCAGACCAACAGCCATACCAGCAATTGCACCTTCCTTGTTCATCCGCTTGTCAAAGACACCGTTGATGATGACAGGGAAGAATGACGCTGCCGCCAGACCGAATGCGAATGCAACGACCTGTGCCACGAAGGCTGGAGGGTTGATACCTAGGTAACCGGCAACACCGATCGCAACCGCAGCAGCAACACGTGCAGCCATGAGTTCCTGACTGTCACTCAATTTTGACTTGTCAGTTTCGGCATCTTTGAACATCACGCGACCCAAAAGATCGTGCGAGATCGAAGATGAAATCACCAACAACAGACCCGCCGCAGTTGACAGCGCAGCCGCCAGACCACCGGCCGCGATCAACGCGATGACCCAGTTTGGCAGAGATGCAATCTCTGGGTTAGCCAGTACGATAATGTCACGGTCAAAGTAAACTTCGTTTTCAATGGCCTGACCAGCTGGAGCTGGGACTGCTTCGTTCTTCAACAGACGCTCACCGCTTGCACCACGGTTCTCGCCATCAAATGAAGGCTTGCCCTTGAATGCTGCACCGTTTGCAATCTGAATCTTGCCGTCGCCGTTCTTGTCCATCCACGCGAGAAGGCCTGAGGCTTCCCATGTTTTGAACCACTGACCCGCACAATCAACACGCGCAGCATCCACTGCCGGGTTGTCTTGAGCCGCAGCCAAGGCCACTGCCTGATCCGCAGTACATTCCTGCGTCCAAGTTGCGTACTCGATGTTCTGAGTGTTCTTGATCAGGTTTAAACGAGCAAACGCTCCAACCGCTGGACACACCGTGTACAGCAAAGCGATGAACAACAACGCCCAACCCGCTGAGATCCGTGCATCTTTCACAGAAGGTACTGTGAAGAAACGAACGATCACGTGTGGAAGACCAGCTGTACCGCACATCAGTGCAACGGTGAGAAGGAATGTATTCCAAACACCCGCACGACCTTCAGTATAAACAATCGAGAATCCGAGATCCTTGAATGACTGATCCAGTGCGTGCAACACATAGGTTCCTGCAGGAATCTCGCGAACTCCGTTATCAAACGCAAATTCGATGGTTCCACCGAATCCAAGCTGAGGCAGGAAGTCACCTGTTACCTGAAGAGACAGGAAGATTGCAGGAATCGTGTAAGCGACGATCAAAACACAATACTGAGCCACCTGCGTGTAGGTAATCCCTTTCATTCCACCTAAAACGGCGTAAACGAAGACAATACCCATACCGATGACAACACCTGTGTTGATGTCAACCTGAAGGAAACGCGAGAACACGATACCAACACCACGCATCTGACCGGCAACATAGGTGAATGATACGAAGATCACACACACAACCGCGACGGTACGCGCAACGTCAGAGTAATAACGGTCACCCACAAAGTCAGGCACCGTAAACTTACCAAACTTACGCAGGTAAGGTGCCAACAACATTGCCAACAGAACATATCCGCCTGTCCAGCCCATCAGGTATGCACCTGAATCACGGCCAAGCAAGGAGACGATGCCTGCTAGGGAGATGAAGGATGCCGCTGACATCCAGTCAGCAGCTGTAGCCATCCCGTTTGCAACCGGATGGACGCCACCGCCCGCAACGTAAAATTCAGCGGTTGATCCGGCTTTTGACCAGATCGCGATCCCGATGTACAGCGCGAATGAGGCGCCGACAAACAGGTAAATCAAGCTTTGAAGTTCCATGTCTGCTCCTATTCGTGCACGTCGTATTTTTCATCAATGGCATTCATTCGCTTTGCGTAGACAAAGATCAGAACTAAAAAGACGTAGATCGATCCTTGCTGTGCAAACCAGAAGCCAAGCTTAAAACCGCCAAAGGCGATCGTATCGAGAAGGTCCACGAATAGGACCCCACACCCGTATGACGCGATAAACCAAACAACCAGCAATTGCAGAATTGTCCGGATATTCTCTTGCCAATAGGCTTGAGCTTTTTGCTCTTCCATGCTTCACCACCCTCGTTATCGTTTGTTAATTAAAAGGAAGCGAGGGCAACATACCACCAAAAGAGACAACTAAAAGCAGGACATTGGTCGTATTATGTACTTCTTTGATCCATAGGACAGAGAGGTCACAGTGTCCATTAGCTGGCAACTCATCGTGCTATCACTCGCCTATGTGGGCGTGCTTTTTGTCATCGCCTGGCACGGTGATCGCAACACATCATCATTTGGTGGCAGTCGGTCCGCTCGTTGGGTCTACCCCTTATCGATTGGCGTCTACGCCACCAGCTGGACCTATTACGGCGCGGTCGGATCAGCCGCCAACCATGGATGGGAATTCTTACCCATTTACTTAGGCCCCATCTTGGTGTTTGTGTTCGGATGGCCTGTTCTCACCAAATTTAACGCAGTGGTCAAAACCCACCGGATCGGTTCTCTGGCTGATTTCATGTCCGCACGCTATGGGCGTTCACAGCCACTGGCTGTCCTCACAACAGTAGTCGCTCTGCTCGGTACCATTCCCTACATCGCGCTGCAGCTCAAGGCGGTTGGGCAGACATTTAACATCATGGCCGGATCTCCGACAGGGATCGAGCCAGAAATTTTCGATACGGCATTCTTTGCAGCCATTTTTCTGACCATCTTTGCCATTTTGTTCGGGACCAGGCTTCCCGGTCAGCGAAGGGACAGCAATCGAGGCATGATGATTGCCATCGCATTTGAATCCGTGGTCAAACTCATTGCTTTTGTCCTTGTCGGTCTTTTCTGCACCTTTGAGCTCTACGACGGCTTTGACAATCTCTTCAACCTTGCCAGACAAGATCCCCAAGTGGCCAGTGTGTTCAGTACCGACTTTTCCCAGTGGAGTATCGTGACTCAACTATTTCTAGCGAGCCTCGCCATTATTTGTTTACCGCGCCAGTTTCACGTGACTTTCGTCGAGTCACCTGATGAAGAGCGCTATCGGAAGAATGCGCGTTGGTTCTTCCCGCTCTACTTGCTCGGGTTTGTCATCTTTGTCGTGCCAATCGCAGCCGCTGGCCTCCTGAAATTTGGCGGGCTCGCACCGCCGGATGCCTTCGTCCTGCTGCTTCCGATGGCATTTGATAATGAGCCTCTCGCAGCGCTTGCGTTCTTAGGAGGGCTGTCAGCTGCAACCGGGATGATCCTTGTCTCAACCCTGGCTCTAGCCATTATGGTTGCCAATGAAATCCTGCTTCCGTTGATGTTTCGCTCGTCCCCTGAGGAATTAAAACAACGACAAGATCTGTCATGGATCATGGTCATGGTCAGACGCCTATGTATCGTCGGCATTATGTCCTTAGCCTGGCTCTACTATCAGTCAGCAACCAATGAGCGCTCACTCGCGTCCATCGGCTTGGTTGCTTTTGTGGCAGCCGCCCAATTTGCACCCGCACTTCTCGGTGGCCTTTATTGGCGACAAGCGAACCGTTATGGTGCGATGGCGGGCATGTTGATTGGCCTTCTGAGCTGGGCATTTATGTTGGTCTGGCCTGAGATGCAGGCCGAACAAATCGAAACCGTTCAACAGTTCGTCCCTCTACCGGTCGACCCGCTGACCAATGGCGTCCTGCTCTCACTTGGCCTCAATATTTTGACCTATGTCGCGGTTTCGTTGGCAACCACGTCACGTCTTGTGGATCGCGTTCAGGCCGCCACCTTTGTCGACCTCATGCCGACCAATTCAAAAGCTGGTCGCTACCTGAAAGAAAATTTAAGGATCGACGATCTGACCACCCTTGCCTCACGGTTTATCGGAAGCGAACGGGTGCAGATGATTATCGAAACCTATGCCCTGGAACATCAAATTCGGCAGCTGAATGAGAAAGACCCTGCGCCTGCAGAATTGATTGCGGCAGTTGAATCCATACTCGCACAAGAAATCGGATACACATCGGCGCGACTCGTGATTCGCTCAGCCTCAAGAGGCCGCAGAATCCATCTTGGCGAATTGGTGTCACTGGTTGACGAAGCCTCAATGCTTGCGCGCCAAAATCAGGAGTTGTTGCGCAAAGCCATTGAGCACCTGCCACAAGGCATCAGTGTGGTTGATCAGAATCAAAAGTTGGTTGCGTGGAATCACCGCTACCAAGAGCTTTTCGGTTATCCCGACAACCTATTAACCGTTGGTCGATCAGTCGCAGACCTTTTTCGTTACAACGCATCGCAAGGAGTCATTCGCGGGTTTATCAGTGATGAACAGATCGAACAGGCACTACAAAAACGGCTCGATCATTTGAACAGAGGTAGCGCCTACCGACGTGAATCCATCTTGTCGAACGGAATCACCCTCGAAATTATCGGTGAACCCATGCCCAATGGAGGCTACGTTACCAGCTACTCGGATATCTCATCATACAAAGAAGCTGAAGCGGCATTACGAGAGTCCGAGCAGGCAATTCGGGTTTACACCGACAACGTTCCAGCAATGATTGCTTATGTTGATCGTGACTATCGGATCCAATTCATCAATAAAGCGTTTGAACGCACCATGCGGGTGTGGCGCGAACAAGTCATCGGTCGTCCGAACAAAGAAATCTTCACCGAAGCAGAATA
This sequence comes from Gammaproteobacteria bacterium, assembly GCA_024640985.1. GTDB lineage: Bacteria > Pseudomonadota > Gammaproteobacteria > Pseudomonadales > Litorivicinaceae > HIMB30. The sequence goes on along the minus strand of JAHEDY010000011.1, from coordinate 66,428 downwards.
TGAGGCACGAATCCCCTATCTGAAACGCGCATTTGAAGGCCGACGGCAACGTTTTGACGTCTCCATCGATCGCGCAGGAGAACATCGCGAGTTTGAAGCGTTATATGTCCCGCATCGCACAGAACATGGTGACGTGCAGGGTATTTTCGTGCTCTATCAAGACGTCACCGACCGTAATGAGGCCAAGCGAGGCCTCGAAACCGCGAACGAAACGTTGGAAGCTCGTGTCGACGAAAGAACCGAAGAGCTTCAGGCCGCCAATGAGGCCTTGGAGGCAGAAAATGTCCGTCGTGCAGCCACGGAAAAAGCACTGACTGAAGCCATGCAAGCGACCGAACAAGCCAATCTCTCGAAGACTCGATTCCTCGCAGCTGCCTCCCACGACCTACTGCAACCACTCAATGCCGCCAGATTATTCACCACATCACTCGCAGAACGTGCGACCACTGAAGAAATCCGCGAGCTTACCGACCACCTAGAGGGTGCTCTGAGTTCAGCAGAAAACTTGATTTCCACACTGCTTGAAATTTCAAAACTTGACGCCGGCGCATTGCGAGCAGAACCGAAAACCTTCGCACTCACAGAGCTCTTTGGCCAGTTGTCGCAGGAATTTCAGTTGATTGCGGAACAGCGGGATATCCGGTTTAAAGCAAAGTCCCGTGATGTCATTGTCCACACTGATCCAAAACTGCTGCGCCGAGTGCTGCAAAACTTTTTATCCAATGCCTTGAGGTATACACAGCCTAATGGACAGGTCTTATTCGCCATACGAACCTTTGGGCCCGATGTTCGGATCGAGGTCTGGGACACTGGCATTGGCATGCATCCCGATGATTTGCCAAGTATTTTTGATGAATTTAAACGTTTATCCGAAGGGATCCAAACTGAGAAAAAGGGACTGGGTTTAGGCCTCTCCATTTCCAAGCGGATCTGTGATCTTCTCGGTCTCAGACTGACCGTGCACTCCCATCCAGGCATGGGCTCTCGTTTCGCAATCACGCTCCCTCGGTCAGCAGGCCAACCTGAGCCGCTGAATAAACGACAGAGTCCTCGCGGACAACTGCTTACTCAGCCCTTAACTGGACGGACGATCTTAGTGATTGATAATGACAAAGATATTCTCATTGGGATGCAAAGTCTGCTCGGTGGGTGGGGAGCCAGTGTCCTGACTGGAACTGACCTTGAGGACGCCAAACAGATCATCAAAACTCAGCCAGCCGTTCAGGTCGCTCTCATCGACTACCACCTAGATGATAAGGCTCTCGGGGTTGACATCATTGCGGTACTTCGCGCGCTGCGTGGGGATCTCAACTGCGCACTCATCACAGCTGACCGCAGCGAAGAAATGAAACAGCAGGCTAAGGAGCTCGGAGCAACGGTGCTCAATAAACCCTTAAAGCCCGCTGCCCTTCGATCATGGCTTACTCAGAAGCTTCGGGGGAAGCCGCTTCCACCATCGGCTTAAGTTCACCAGACTGATACATCTCTAACACGATGTCACAGCCACCAACCAATTCGCCGTTAACCCAGAGCTGCGGAAAGGTTGGCCATTCTGCATACTTTGGTAGCTCAGCACGAACATCTGGGTGCTCTAAGATGTTCACAAATGAAAATGGACGGCCGCAAGCCATCAACGCTTGAACGGTCTGCGAGGAGAACCCACATTGCGGCTGATTGGGTGTTCCTTTCATGTATAAAAGAACTGGGTTTTCTTCAATTTGCGATTTGATCGTCTCAAGTGTGCTCATCTCTTCCTCGCTTTGCTCGCTTGAATTAATACTGAATGGTACACTGCGTCGCTTTTCCGGAACACGGTTATGGCGAAAACAGATTTCCTAACGCTCAATAGTTTGTCCCAATCGGCACTTTTTAAAGTGCTTGAGCGCGCCCACGACCTGAAAAAGAGCTATCAAGCCAAAAAATTTAGTCAAACGCTAGCCCAGCACGTCCTGGCGATGATCTTCGAAAAATCATCGACGCGAACGCGAGTGAGTTTCGAAGCAGGCATGACTCAGTTGGGTGGTTCGGCGATTTTTCTGTCGCCAACCGATACCCAATTAGGGCGCGGCGAACCTCTGGAAGATACGGCTCGGGTGTTATCGGAAATGGTGAGTGCTGTGATGATTCGAACCGATGACCATCACAAACTGGTCCGCTTTGCCGAAGCCGCCACCATTCCTGTCATTAATGGACTGTCCGACAGCTGCCACCCCTGCCAATTATTGGCTGATGTGCAAACGATGCAAGAAATCTTTGGTGAGGTTCAGGGTCTCCAAGTGGCCTGGATCGGTGATGGGAACAACGTTTGCCATAGCTACCTCGAAGCCGCTGGTTTATTTGACTTTACTCTCAATGTTGCGTGCCCCAAAGGCTATCAGCCGAGCGCTGAGTGGGTCGAAAAAGCCAACGGACGGGTTCGCTTTTACGACTCTCCCGAAGAGGCTGTCCGCGACGCACAGGTAGTCACCACTGACGTTTGGGCCAGCATGGGGCAGGAAGACGAAACTGATGCGCGCCTTGAAGCCTTCAAGGGTTATCAGATCACCCCCGCACTGTTAGATCGCGCCCGCACAGACGCGTGTTTTTTACATTGTCTGCCAGCACATCAGGGCGAGGAAATTTCTGAACACCTTTTTGATGACCCGCGAACCAAGAGCGTTTGGGCACAAGCCGGCAATCGTCTTCACGCGCAAAAAGCACTGCTTGAGCACCTCATTCAGGGGTGATTCCCTTTTTCCACGATTACTGATAATTTATTCAGTATGAGTGAAGTGAAGTTAACCAAAGCCCAAACGCGCGTATTGGATGTCATCCAGCAATCGATCCGTGATGAAGGGCGACCTCCAACGCGCGCGGAGATTGCTGATACGCTAGGGTTCCGATCGATTAACGCGGCCGAATCCCACTTAAGGGCATTGGAACGCCGAGGTGCAATCCGACTGCAAGGTGGCGCCAGCCGTGGAATCCAATGCTTAGTTCCATTCGACGATGACAACCACGACGAACCTGGGCTTCCTGTAATCGGCAAAGTTGCAGCCGGCGTGCCGATTGATTCAGTCGCACACATCGAAAAAATGGTACCCGTTCGCTCAGACCTGTTTTCACCATCCCCTGATTATTTGCTTCGCGTCCAAGGCGAATCCATGATCGATATCGGTATTTTTGATGGCGATTTACTGGCTGTACGGAAGTCTGACCATGCCAAGCACGGCGATATCGTGGTTGCTCGGCTCAACGGAGAAGTAACCGTCAAGCGCTTGGACCGTAGTCAAAAGACCTTGCGGTTGCTTGCTGAGAATATCGATTTTGATCCGATTGTCATCACACCAGATGCTGAATTTTTTATTGAGGGCCACGCAGTCGGGGTGATTCGAACAGCACTCTAAGATTCGTCAAACTGGACCTGAAGGTCGGCAACCAACGTCGACAACTCACCAACCCAAGTCGCATATCGTTCAGTCTTCAATTGATCCAAACCACTGGTGTCAGTCAGTGGAATGCGGTTCACATCCACGGAATCAATGACCTCAGCCGGACACGATATCTTCGAAGCATGAGCTTGGTAGGCATTCCACCATGACATCGGGTCATTCGCCAATCGCTCAAGCTTTTGAGCTTCCAAAGAGACCAACTGTCGACTCCGAAGCTGATCAACCAAGTCCTCGAGACCCCGAATGCTTTCAGGCTTGAATCCGTGCGCGTCGCCCACCTGACGGACTAACGCGACAAAGGTTGCATGAATCTGATGAAGCACCGCTTCGCTCAGCGCATGGTGTTGTAGCCGACTGTCCGCCCGAACGTCGAGAAGTGCCTTGGTTTTCGCGAGCGATTCAAGCACACGTCGGCGTGTTCTTACCGGACGCATCAGCCGTCAGACCAGCGCCCATTGCCGTAGGTCGCTTTCCACTTCGTTGCTTTTCCATCCACTTCGCTCATCACATATTGCGCGTTGGCTTTGCGCGAGAAACGGACTTGTGCTGGATGCCCCTCTGGATCAACAACAGGTGCTGATAACAGGAAATGATATTTCGGATCTAGCTGATCTTTGACTTTTAAAAGCTCTGAAACTAACGGTGCTCGGGTTTCACGATTTTTTGGAAACCCACTAGCCGCCAAAAACAAACCGCTGGCCCCGTCGCGCAAGACGTAGGTGTCGTCGACTTTCAGACACTTCAACCAAGGCATTGGAATTGGGTCCATTTTCGGCGGTGCCGCCTGCCCGTTTTTCAGCAGCTTTCGGGTGTTTTTACAGTCCGCATTCGTGCAGCCAAAAAACTTCCCAAACCGACCTGTTTTTAACTGCATCTCATGCGAACATTTGTCGCATTCAATTGATGGGCCTTCATACCCTTTAATTTTGAACTGTCCGCTCTCAATCACATGTCCCGAACAGTCCGGATTATTCCCACAGACGTGAAGTTTCCGAGTTTCATCGATCAAATAGGAGTTCATCGCGGTCTGGCAGATTGGACAACGTCGCTTCTCCATTAACGCAAGTGTTTCCGCCTCTTCCCCTTCAGGGATAGCTTCATCACCCGGCGTCAAATTGATGGTCGTTTTGCATCGCTCCTTCGGAGGTAACTGATATCCCGAGCACCCGAGGAATACACCGGTCGTTGCTGTCCGAATCATCATTGGACGCTGGCACGTTGGACAGGCAATCTCAGTGTCGGTTGGTGTATTGGGACGCATTCCCTCCGGGCTCGCCGCTCGATCGAGAGTCTCTTTAAACTGACCATAAAACTCATCAAGAAGCCCAAGCCAATCTTTCCGACCCTCGGCGACGTCATCCAACGAGTCTTCCATACTGGCGGTGAAATCATAGTTCAGTAAGTCGCTGAAGTTCTCGACCAGTCGGTCGGTCACAATCTCACCCATCTTGGTCGCAAACAACCGGCGACTATCCATTTCAACGTACCCACGATCCTGAATTGTCGAAATAATGGCTGCGTAGGTCGATGGGCGACCAATGCCCTGCTTTTCCAATTCGCGTACCAGAGATGCTTCGTTGTAACGGGCAGGTGGTGATGTGAATTTTTGTTGTGGATCTATCGCGACCAGCGTCAGTTGGTCACCCACTTGGACATCGGGTAACTCTGCAGCATCGTCGCCCTTACCACCGACCGGAAGCACGGCCTGATAACCGGGAAAGGTCGTTACCTTACCTCGAGCCTTCAGTCCATAACCGTTGGCTTCAACTTTAATGGTGGTCGTTAAATATTCAGCTGGCGTCATTTGGCAGGCCAAGAATTGACGCCAAATCAGTTCGTACAGGCGCTGCGCATCCCGTTCCACGGATGACAGATCGGTGCTCTTTTTCCGAATATCGGAAGGACGAATCGCTTCATGTGCTTCCTGCGCATTGTCGCGATTGGCGTAATAATTCGGTTTCTCAGGCAAATATTTGGCGTCAAACTCCGATTCGATGAGCGAGCGTGCTGCAAAAATGGCGTCATTCGACACGTAAGTCGAATCGGTTCGCATATAGGTGATGAGACCTGCCTCGTACAAGCGTTGCGCAAGCATCATGGTCTTTTTCACACCAAACCCTAAGCGCTGGCTTGCCGCCTGCTGCAAGGTAGAGGTAATAAAGGGTGCAGAAGGACGCGTTTTTCCAGGCTTACTCTCGCGCTCAACAACCTGATAGGTCGCACCTTCAAGCGCATCAGTCGCCGTCTTGGCCTGATCGGCATTCACCGGTTTAAAGGCTTTACCTTGATATTCACTCACCTGAAAACGTGATTCACGGTTTTGATGCGACAGATCCGTAAAGATCTCCCAATACTCTTCAGGGACAAAAGCTCGGATGGCCCGTTCACGCTCGACAACTAATCGAACAGCAACCGACTGCACACGTCCAGCAGAAAGACCACGTGCAATTTTCGACCAAAGCAATGGCGACACCATGTATCCAACCACTCGATCAAGGAAACGACGTGCTTGTTGAGCGTTGACTCGATCAACATTCACCGTTGATGGCCGACTAAAAGCTGCCTCGATTGCCGACTTGGTGATTTCCGAAAACGTCACACGCTGGTACTTCGACGGATCACCGCCAATGGTTTCCTGTAAGTGCCAGGCAATCGCTTCTCCCTCACGATCCAAATCGGTCGCGAGATAGATATGATCTGCATTGGTCGCAAGCTTTTTCAGTTCAGCGACCACTTTTTCTTTCCCTGGAAGGATTTGATATTGCGCTCGCCAACCGTGGTCGGGGTCAACTCCCATGCGCCGGATCAACTGCTGCTTGGCTTTGTCTTCTTTCGAGAGGGTCGATGACTTCGTTGTTTTTTCAGCCGGAGCCGAACCTGAGGTTGGTAAATCGCGGATATGACCGACGCTCGACTTCACAACAAAGTCAGAACCGAGATACTTATTAATCGTCTTGGCTTTAGCCGGAGACTCTACAATGACCAGCGATTTTCCCATGGATTCTTTGAACACTCTCAATCAGTGATGTGGTTTAAGGGGTGCATTGAAAATTCAAAACACAGTTAGATGCAAGCATCTCTTTCTTTTTTAGCAATACGGGAGAACCTCAACAGACTCAAGCCCTGTTGCGAATAAAAATTATGCACGGCGCGTGAGAAGGAGTAACAGTTGATCGAGGTATGGCTTGATCGCCTCAGGTTCCACGGCTGCCTTCGCATCATCGAGCGCCACCCAAACACTACCTTGATCCGCCCCCACGCCGACAATGTCTTGAGGGAGCGAATCAAGAAACACCGAAAAGTCCCCAGACAGTAAATCCCAACTCCGGGCATCAGGTGGAGACGCCCACGGCTCATCTCGGTCTGGAATCCGCCACAATGTCGCCGACCGCGGTTTTCGATCGGTCCACACAAGATATTGCGCCAACTGAACACGATCGAGACGTTCTTTCGCCCAGTCATCAAGCGACAACATTCGAACTTTCATTCCCAATTGCAGGGCCTTCATTCGTCGCTCGCCTTGTCGACGCTCCATGGGTGAGGGAAGAATCCATGTCATCGATCCCACGATCGCCAGCAATCCAAGTACAATCCATAACCATGCCATTACCGAACAATTCCTTGACGTTAGACCAATTTATGATTCCTCTCATTCTCGAGGCCTGCGAGCAGATCCTGCCTGAGCTTCGCATTGAGGGGGGAGCGCCGGAGCCTTTTTATCAAGCACCAAAAGCAAGCGAGCCTGCAATCCTTTTTTTCAGAGAAGATTTTGTCAGAAGCCTCTTCCATGAACTCTCGCACTACTGTCTGGCCGGGCCTGCCCGGCGACAACTCGACGATTTCGGTTACTGGTATTCTCCCTGCGGGCGAAGCGTCGACCAACAACACGCGTTTGAACACGTAGAAGCTCGACCTCAGGGATTAGAAAAACTGTTGTGCGAAATCTGGAACATTCCATTTTCGCCGAGCCTGGATGATTTTTCAGGAAGGCCACCGTCTGACGCATTTATTGAGAATTTACAAAACGGATACATAGAAATGGTTAACAATCCACCAGAAACACCTCGGTTGGTGTTGGAGGGCATGCGCCATTTTATTTCGACTCATCCCACTGCTTGCAGTCTTATTGATCGGATGTCAGGGATCCACTCAACCCCTTAGTCCAGACCAAGACGATCTCGATCGAATTGCTGCAATTCTCAATCAGCCACCAGAACAACTCGGAAAGATTATAGCTAACGCACCGAGCCGGCCGGTTGTGGAATTAAGCGAGACGCGCATTCGCTTCGGTGATGCACTCGAACTCGGTGAATGTGGACTTCTGCCGCTGATCGCCGAGCGGAATTCGAGTTTGGGTCGTCAAAAACAAGAGTCGACCCGCCTTGTCTATGAATGGAAAGTACGAGCCGGTCTAAACGCCTGTCAGAGCCTCCAAGAATACCAATGGTATCAAGAGGCTGTGCAGTCCAAAACGCAGGACGTGGAAGCCTCGGTGATTGCACTTCTCATGCAAAGCGAAGAAGCCCAACGACTCCAATCAAAACTCTCCCGACCATTTGCGGGTTTGAATGAAAGTTCACAAGCCTATGCGCAGCGCAGCCAACCGATCTTCAGGACACTGAATCATGCATTAACCGGAGCTTCTGCACCCAGTTCCCTAGCCGTCACCGAGTTTGAGAACGCCTTACACCAGTGGAGTCAAACCCAGCACCATGGAACCCTCCATCAGGCCATCACTGAGACCCTCGCTTGGCTGACGGTAGCGAATCGCATTCAAAACCAAGCCATCAAAGCCAATCGATTATGCCCAATGGGCACACCAACCAATAAGGGTCAGATGATTGAAACCTTCTTAACGAATTACTTCAGAATTCACTTACAGCCAAAGTGGTCTGCGGTCATCCGCTCACTGGATGGATTAGAACATCAATGGAAGCAACTCCCATTGACGCTCATCACCAACGATGCGCTGATTGATGGATTACTGGAACTGCCCAGCGGGACACGGCATCAACTCCGGATGTTGTTGTCGACACACATCAAACAGTGGCAAACGATTCTTCAGGACTGTGATTTAGCGCCTCGAGCGGAGACAATGAATTCATAACACCCATCCTGTGTTGCTTCAGACACCAACTGATGGTGCATAAACCGACACATCGTTGGAATGTCGCGCAAGGTCGAGGGATCCGTCGCCACTAATTTAATACAAACCCCCGCATCCACGTTGCGTAACGCATTCCGCAGCATCATTACGGGCTCGGGACATTTTAAACCGGTTGCGTCAACGGTATCTGCGACTAATGGAGTGGGCGACTTTGGGTCAGACATACTTGCATCTCGATGGAATCCAGTGACTAATGATAAGGCTTTTTCAATAAGAACTGCATGGAGCTCAGCATGTCTAAGCGTATCGCACTCGTGACCGGTGGTACCGGTGGTATCGGAACCTCAATCTGCCAAGAACTGTTTACTCAAGGTTTCACAGTCGTTGCCGGATACAATTCTGGTGGCAATCATGACAAGGCCAAAGCCTGGCAAGACGATCAGCGTGCCGCTGGTTATGAATTTGATATTGCCTACGGAGATGTGTCCGATTCGGAATCTGCGAGACAGTGCATCGAAGGAGTTATGGAAAATCATGGCAACGTCCACTGCTTGGTCAATAACGCGGGGATTACTCGTGATTCGACATTCCGTAAAATGACACTGGAACAGTGGGACCAGGTCATGCATGCCAACCTCCGCTCAGTTTTTAATATGACGCGCCTCGTGATTAATGGGATGTTGGAAGAAAAATGGGGCCGCGTGATTAATATCAGTTCCGTTAACGGCCAAAAAGGTCAGTTCGGACAATCGAACTATGCCGCGGCAAAAGCCGGCATGCATGGTTTTACCAAATCGCTCGCTCAAGAGGTTGCATCGAAAGGCGTGACCGTCAACACCGTCAGTCCGGGATACATTATGACCGCGATGGTTGCAGCCATCGGTGATGAAATTTTAGAGAAAATCGCATCGACCATTCCAGTCGGCCGCCTAGGTAATCCCGATGAAATTGCCTATGCAGTTGCATTCCTTGCCTCCGAAAGGGCAGCCTTCGTCACCGGTTCCAACCTGGCGATTAACGGCGGCCAACACATGTTCTAAATACCCTGTTCGGCAAGGAATTCTCCTTGCCGCCTTCCCTTTTGTTGCGACGCACAATAGACTATCGCCTTCGAATTAAAGAGGACACGGACGTGAGCACTGAAAATCAGCAAGCACCCGAAAAACTATTTGAATCCATGAACGCAGAAAGTAAACGTCTGCTGCAGGGGTTGATGCGTGCTGAAGACACGGCCGATATCATGAAGAACCTGACTGATGTCTGGACTCAAATCGTGATGCAACCCTGGACCAATCCACAAGGCTGGCTGGAGATGGTCACCAAGTATCAGCAAGACCATTTCAATTTATGGACCGATTTCATGAGTGGAACCATGAATTTTGAGCCGCAGAAAGATCGCCGGTTTGACTCCGATGAGTGGTCCAATCTTCCGATTTTTGATTTTATTAAGCAGTCCTATCTGCTCACAGCCGATGTTCTTAACAAATCGACTGACGCCATTCCTGTTGAAGGAAAAGAAAAAGATAAGCTGAAGTTTTATACCCAGTATTTTATCGATGCGATGAGCCCATCCAACTTCGTCACACTCAATCCTGAGGTGCTCAAAGAAGCAATGGATACCAAAGGCCAAAGTCTGGTTGACGGTCTTCAGAATTTAATGGCTGACCTTGAGAAAGGTCGAATTACCATGACCGACGAATCGGCGTTCATTTTAGGCGAAAACATCGGTGTATCCGAAGGCTCTGTGGTCTTTAGAAACCATTTGTTTGAACTCATCCAATATAAGCCGACAACCGAAACGGTTCATCAGCGCCCGCTGTTGATTGTCCCACCTTGCATCAACAAATTTTATATTCTTGATCTGCAACCCCAGAACTCCTATGTCAAATGGTGCGTCGATCAGGGCAATACGGTGTTTTTGATTTCTTGGGCGAACACCACACCAGAATACAGTCAGATCGGTTGGGACGATTACGTTCAAGATGGCATTTTCGAAGCAACACGCGTGGTCAAAGACATCACCGGTGAAAAGAAGATGAATGCTGTGGCCTGGTGTATTGGCGGCACAATTCTCGGTTCTGCGCTCGGCGTCATGCAAAAGAAGCGCGATGCCAGTATCGGCTCAGCCACCTTCCTGACGACCTTGCTCGACTTCTCAGATCCAGGGGACCTTGGTGTATTTCTTGATCAAGAAGATGTGGATATGCGTGCAGCGCAAGTCTCTAAAGATGGCGTGATGTCCGGGAAAAGTCTTGCTCTTGGTTTCAACATGCTTCGGTCCAACGACTTAATTTGGTCCTACGTCGTGAATAACTATCTCAAAGGAAAGACTCCTCCTCCATTTGATTTACTGTACTGGAACTCTGATCCCACCAACTTACCGGCCGCCATGTACAACACCTACATTCGTGAGATGTATGTCAACAACAACCTCGCAAAATCCGGTGGCTTCACCTGTTGTGGGAAATCGGTTGAATTAGAGAAGATCAAGACCCCGTCATACTTCCTATCAGCCATCGAAGATCACATCGCACCCTGGAAAACAACCTTCCTTGGCACTGAACTCATGGGTGGTCCAGTGGAATTTGTGCTGGGTGGTTCTGGACACATTGCGGGTGTCATCAATCCCCCTGCGAAAAATAAGCGAAACTTCTGGAGCGATGGTGAACTCGGACAAGGGGCCGACCATTGGCTGGAAACGGCAACTGATCACCCAGGTTCATGGTGGTCGCACTGGCATGAATGGTTGGATCAACAAGATTCCAAGCAGGTTCCAGCACGTGAGATCGGCAGCCATTCGGAATTTCAAGAAATCGTTCCTGCTCCGGGCGACTATGTCCGTGTTCGCATCTGATCGAAACCCGAAAAAAAACCCCCGGCTGATTACTCAGCCGGGGGTTTTTTGTGAGCGTCAGTTACTTCTGAAATGACTTGGCCATTTCTTCAGCATTCTTTTTCATCACACTCAGCGCTTCTTCGCTGACTTGAGTCCATGACGACGCCTGCTTCTTAGCAAGCTCTGCCATTTTCTCCTGATACTTCTGAAGGAAATTTTTGTGAACTTCCATTAATTCAGGCATGGATTCACAGTTACATACAGCCCGAGCTTCTTCGAGCGCATCAGTCATCAGTTCGGTTGATAGCTGGGTCTGTTCTTCGGCCAGTGACTCAAGCATTGAGCGCTGAAGTTCCAGCAAATGCGTCATTGGCTTCATCGCTTGTTCAAACGCGTCAAGCGTCATCATCGACTGCATTGACTTCATCATGGCTTCGTTCTGTTTTAAGAGTTGATCAAACACGTCTAGGTCCTCTATCTATTGGTGCATTGCAATATGCGGACGGTACGTTGCAGTGCACAAAAAATCAAGCTTTGTTCAGTGGTGATTAGTCGTAGATGAAGTCCCACAAACTTCAGGGCATCTGATAGCATTTGGGAGCTCTTTGGCAACAGGATCATTAGACCATGACCGCCCTTTGGACTCCGACCACAGATCGTATCGCGCAAGCGGGGATCACAGATTTGATGGCGCATTTCAATGCAAAGCTCGGTCGCTCGATACATGATTATTCAGGACTGCACAAATTTAGCGTGCATGAACCGGAATCCTTTTGGGATGGCGTCTGGGAGCATGCAAGCTTCATTGGAGAGCGAAAGGGCCCATCGCTCACCGATCGTCATGCCATGCCAGGAGCTCAGTTCTATCCAGAATCAACCTTAAATTTTGCACAGAATTGTCTCGCCCATGATGCGCCAGACGATGTGATTGCGGTGATTTCTTACACCGAAAAAGGCGAGCGCTCTGAGCTCACTTGGGGTGATCTGAGACAGCAAGTGGCCAATTTCAGACACCGATTACAATCACTCGGTGTGCGATCTGAAGACGTCGTCGCAGGCTTTGTCAGTAACGGCGCTGAAGCGATCATCGCGTCGCTTGCAACCTTGTCACTCGGAGCCATTTGGACCAGTTGCTCTCCAGATTTCGGTATTCAAGGAGTTCTTGACCGGTTTGGACAAACCAAACCTAAGGTACTAATTGCTGCACACACCACCTGCTACAACAAAAAAGCGATTGACCTCACTGAACGCGTCAACGGACTGTTGGTCGAACTTCCTTCGGTCATGGCCGCTATTATTTTCCCAGGTGCCTGCCCTGATGTGATGTCGAGTCCGATTCAACGGCCCGGTTGTGAGGTTCTTCATTTCGATGACGCAGTCTTAGGTGAGCACGCCCTGACGTTTGATCCCACGGCCTTTAACCATCCAGGATTTATCCTCTACAGCTCAGGTACCACTGGCGTTCCAAAATGCATCGTACATAGTCAAGGCGGTGCACTGATTCAGTTGGTCAAAGAACACAGATACCACGTCGATATCAAACCATTTGATCGGGTGTTTTACTACACCACCTGTGGCTGGATGATGTGGAACTGGCTGCTTGGATCTCTAGCATCACAAGCCACCATCGTGACCTATGATGGATCACCCTTTGTGCGGGGCGCGAAAACACTGTGGACCCTGTGTGAGCAAGATGACTGGCATGTCTTTGGAACCAGCGCAAAATACATCGCAGCACTTGATAAACATCGCTATCAACCGGCTCAACAGCACACCCTGACGTCCCTCAAGGCGATCTTATCGACCGGCTCACCTTTAGCGCACGAATCCTTTGATTACGTCTATCGAGACATTAAAGACGATGTCCTCCTCGGCTCCATTTCCGGAGGGACTGATATCATGTCCTGTTTCTGTCTGTCTTGCCCAATTCGACCCATCTACCGTGGCGAACTGCAGTGCGCGGGGCTTGGACTTGCCGTCGATGTAGTGAACGAAAATGGCCAGTCAGTGATCGGTGAGAAAGGTGAGTTGGTCTGCCGTCAGCCGTTTCCCGTGATGCCGCTGCGCTTTTTTGGCGATACCGATGGTGTCAAATACCGAGCTGCTTACTTCGAACATTTTCAAGGCATGTGGGCACATGGTGATTTTGCCGAACATACCGAGCGTGACGGATTTATTATCTACGGGCGGGCGGATGCAACACTCAATCCAGGCGGTGTTCGTATTGGGACTGCCGAGATTTACCGGCAGGTCGAAGCCATCCCTGAGGTCCTTGAATCCCTCGCAATCGGTCAACAGGTTGGCGAGGATGTTCGGGTGGTTTTATTTGTTGTGCTCCGCGACACACTGGCGCTAACGGATGATCTTCGCAAAGCCATCAAGATCCAGATTAAGGACAACACCACGCCACGCCACGTTCCAGAGGTGATTGTGCAGGTTCCTGACCTCCCGCGAACGGTAAGTGGTAAGATTGTGGAACTGGCTGTGCGAAATGTGGTGCATGGCGAACCGGTTAAGAACATCGAGGCATTAGCGAATCCAGATGCGTTGGACTATTTCAAAGATCACCCAGACGTTCGCCTTTAGCGTTATTGTTGTGTTGACGCTCGGGTTCGCGAACACAAGCATAGCGAATCCGGCCGATGTTCGCGTCCTAGTCGACGTCTCGGGGTCGATGAAAAAAGCCGACCCCAAAGCAGTTCGTGGGCCAGCGACAGCGTTGTTGGCAGCACTCCTCCCAGATCAGTCACAAGGCGGTATTTGGTTATTTGGTTCTGATGTTCGCGAGCTGGTTCCTTACGGGCCTGTTGATGCACGCTGGGATGCCTTGGGTCAGCCGATTGAAGCATCCATTGGCTCAACCGATCGGTTCACGCATATGGAAAGCGCGTTGAGAACCGGAATCACAGCCGGTGGACAAATCTCAGCAGGTGCCTGCCATGTCATTTTGATCACGGACGGCATTGTCGATGTCCAAGGTGGCAAAGACGCCTCAAGTGCGTCACGCGATCGAATTTTAAAAACGGTTCTTCCGGATGCAGTCGACAAAGCCTGTCGCATTCATACGATTGCGCTCTCCGACAAGGCAGACCTCCCTTTACTCCGACAGATGGCCATTGAAACCAATGGTCTCTTTACGCTACTTAAACAACCTGGTGATTTAATCCCAGTGATGCTTGATGCGCTCGAGCTCGCGCTCCGCTCACAACAATTACCCATCTCAGACCAACAGATCAACATCGACTCGGATATCCGACAAGTTCGTCTGATTCGACTCGATAGCGGATCAGCCATTGAATTGCGATCAGACTCGACCGTGGTGGATGCTGACAGTCAGTTGCCAGGGATCACGTATTACAGTGGTACCGGTTATCAGACCTTGATTTGGTCAAACCCAATTGCTGGACGCTACAGTCTATCACCGGAATTCGGTGCTTCTGACCGCGTTTTAATTGATTCGCATGTGCGCCTTGAACTCGCTGAGCTCCCACCGACGATCAGCGCGGATCAAACGCTTGGCCTCAGTGCGTCACTCCAGAATCCCGATGGAGTCTTGGCTGATCCAAGTCGCGAATATCGCATTGCATTCGGGGAGCGGACCGATCCCATCCGATCAGTAGGCGATCAACTGTCGTTACAAATCGATAGCCCCCCCATGGGCCGTTCCATCCTGACCATTCAGAGCTTAGACCAGCTGCATGAGCGCCAGGTGCAGCGTGCATTTGAGGTCCTCGTTGCACAACCTGCCCTAGAAATCGCAACAAATACCGCCCAAGGTGTCGGGCAGGTATCGTCCACGATCCAGGGAGAGTCATCGACTCGTTCTGCATCGGAAGATTCAAAAGCGAGGACGAGTCACCTTCTTCCGGAATCAATCACCAAATTATTACCTGAATCGATACAGGCTCTGTTACCAGAACCGGTGACAAACCAGAGACCTGAAGACACACCTAACTGGCCTTTATGGCAATTAATTGTGAGCGCTCTTGGAGCGATTGCCGTGGTTGCATTGGTGATTGGATTAGTCCTTCGCCCGAAACATCGATTGCCGGAATAATTCATGTTCGATCTCATTTTTGGTCTTGGTAATATTCTTTGTGTTCTCGCGGTCTGTGGGTTGCCGATTGGCTTAATCAATCCCATTTTTATCAAACAAAAAAGCCGAGCAGACGTGTTTAAAGTCCTGGGCTCTCTATTTTTGCTCGGCTTTGTGATGGTGGCCGTTGGCCAGTATTACGGTAGCCCACAACCCTAACCAACGAATCCATCGAGCAAACCTATGTTAATCAATTTCATCGGTGACATTCACGGCTATGCAACGGAACTCAAAAGCTTGTTGTCCGTTCTCGGCTACCGAAAATCGTCAACGACTGGGTGGTCGGTTGGTGATGGCCAGTTGGTTTTTCTTGGTGACCTGATTGATCGTGGACCTCAACAAAAAGAAACCGTGGATATCGTCAGAGAACTCTGTGAGCTTGGGCACGCAATCTGTTTAACCGGTAATCATGAGTTCAATGCTGTGGGCTTTGTGACAGAACGGGTCGATGAACCGGGACAATACGTTCGCAGTCATACCAATAATCACATCCGCCAACATCAAGGGTTCCTTGATGCCTATGGCAATGATGCGCAGGGGTATCGAGAGACTCTAGCTTGGTTTTCCACGCTACCGCTGTGGTTTGATCACGGACCGGCGCGAGCAGTGCATGCGTGCTGGGATCCATCCGCGCAGCGTGACCTATCGTCACTGCTCAATGCCGATCACAGCCCGCAAGGCAGTGCTTTTTACGAACAGACAGGGATTTCTGGCTCGAGGCCTTGGGAGGCTCGTGAAACGCTTCTCAATGGCTTAGAAGCGCGTTTACCTGATGATGTGTCCTTTGAGGATTATTACGGGATTCGACGACGCCGGATTCGAGTGAATTGGTGGGAGCCAGAACAAACCACTTTTCGCGAGGCCGCTGTAATCGACGACTCGCAACGGGGAATCATCCCCGACCTGCCGATGCCCGAAGACGCTCCGGCATACCATGGCCCGCTATGCTTTTTTGGTCACTACTGGATGCGGGGAACACCCCGGATCCATCACCCTCAAGCCATTTGTCTCGATTACAGTATCGCACTTGATGATGGGGTGCTCTGCGCCTATCAATTCCGAGGCGAGACTGAAGCCCGTCAAGAGCATCTAGTTTGGGTGGATAGATCATGACAATTCGGTGACATTTTGATGAAAAAAGATCACCAATAATTTGGTCATATTTCGCACATACACTCGGAAAAAACCGGGAGACTTTGCGAGTGTCAGATCCAGTTGTTATCCATCCAGAACTAGCACCAGAAACTCACTCAACGCTTACCTCCGACGCATTTCACAAGCGTCGGCGATTCCACAACCCACCAGGTAGCCCGCAAGCCACAGGTAATTACAGGGACTTTTGGGGATACGTCTTTCGTCAGGCCTTCAGACGCCTGCCAACAGAGTGGCCACAGCACCATGCAGTTCCTCCTGAAGTCGCGAAGCAGCAACTGGAATCCTGTGGTGTTCATTCCATTACTTGGCTAGGGCATGCAGCCTTTGTGTTAAATCTCGGCGGAAGACGCATTGTGATCGATCCCTTTCTTGCCAATCGCGCAAGCCCGTTGAGCTTTGCCGGTCCTCGCCGATTCATTCCTTCACCTCTGGGAATCCAAGAGCTCGGTCCGATTGATACGTTAGTGATCTCACACAACCACTACGATCATTTGTGTTGGCACACGCTAAAACAGCTGCCGAATCGTCAAACCATTGAGGTGATCTGCCCGACAGGTTTGATGCCGTGGTTTCAAAAACGGGGATTTACCTGCGTCAAAGAGCTCGGCTGGCATCATTCAACCCATACCGGAGAGGTTCAAGTCACTGCATTACCAGCGATTCATCACTCAAGACGCGGTCTATTCGATGCCAATACCTCTCTATGGGCTGCATTTCTCTTCGAATATCAGGGATTTAAATTGTACTTCGGCGGAGATTCCGCCATGGGCCCTGTCTTCCGCCAAACCGGACACAAGTATGGCCCGATCGATCTCGCATTGATCGGAATCGGTGCCTATTCACCACGCAAACTGTTACGTTCAGTACACGCGTCGCCAGAAGAAGCTGTGGAAATGGCTAAAGCCATTGGCGCGAAAGCAATCCTTGGTATGCACTGGGGTACCATCGAATTGTCAGAAGAGGAAGCCTTTGAGCCGGCACGTCGTTTTACTGATGCCGCGGCCAGAGAGGGCTACGCTACTGACGATATCTGGCTACCATCCATTGGTGAGACGATCGCTCTGGATGTTGTTGAAATCGAGTGTGAACTCAGAGCAACGGGCACCTAAGTGCCCGGTGCTTCGATTGACGAGATTAGTCGATCAACTTCAGTGTTTTGACTGACACTTTGCCATTACGGCCTTCTGCCAAATCAAATTCGACACGTTGGTTATCTTCCAAACGATCGACTCCACTCTCTTTCACGGCTGTGATGTGAACAAAAGCATCATCACCACCCGCGTCAGGAACAATGAAGCCAAACCCTTTGGTCTCGTTAAACCATTTTACTTTACCAGTTTGCATGCGTTTTCCTTCGCAACTGCACAGATGCCCGAAAGTCCGTGCGTTTCACTTAAAATGCCAGTCAGTGTTGCGGTAAGGCGGACACATGCTAAGCACACGAGCCACTATAGCGTCGCAGGTTCTCAGGTAATGTCAATGACGAATCGATGACAATCTGATGATCATCATGGGTCAATCACAGCCAACGACGGACCAAAAGCGCATATTGCGCGTATTGCTCTCCGAACTTGTGATGGAGGATGCGTTCTTCCGGAATGATCTGGAAACGCGTCAAAAACCAAATCACGAAGATCAGACCAACAGGACTCAAAAGCGTTGGGTCATACAGGTAATAAGCAGCCAGCAGTAACACCAATCCGAAATACATCGGATTCCTGGAAACGCGATACACACCATGAGTGACGAGGGTCGTTGTGTCACTTGGGCTCCACGGATGCACGGTCGTTTGGCAACGAAAGCACCCGATCAAACCGCCGACACCCAACACGCCAGACACCACAATGAGTGAAACAATCAGGATCCAAGGGGGATCAAAGGTAACTTGTATCCAGTCTTGTCCAAGACGATTCAATAGCCCTGCAAAGACAACCACAACCGGTGGCGGGATTTTCAATTCAAGACGGGAAAACAGGCGTTCTGACATCATCGGTTCCGACTTGGTCGGGACGGCAGGATTTGAACCTGCGACCCCTTGCACCCCATGCAAGTGCGCTACCAGGCTGCGCCACGCCCCGAGAGCGGCAGAGTATACAGCGTCTCAGTCAGACAGCAACCGGCGAACCTGTTCCAGCTCGCGGATCACTTCACGAAGAGCCATCCCTTTCGAGTCATCTTGAGTGGCTTCGACGCGAGCCTCATCTTCTTCAGCAATGCGATGCTTAGCCCCTGACAAGGTAAACCCTTGCTGATGCACCAGCGCACGGATACGACGAATCATGATGAGATCTTGATAACGATAGTAGCGTCGATTGCCTCGGCGCTTATCGGGTTTGAGCTGCTCAAACTCCTGTTCCCAATATCTTAAAACGTGCGGTTTGACTCCGCACAATCGACTGGCTTCTCCGATCGTGAAATACACCCGATCCGGGATCTGGGGGAGATCATCGTCGAAGAGATCCACAATACTCACTCGTCATCCAATGGATGATAGATCTCGACTTGAGCACGAAGCTTCTGACCAGCACGGAAGGTGACGACACGGCGCGCACTCACTGGAACTTCTTCTCCGGTCTTTGGATTTCGGCCAGGACGTTCATTCTTGTCGCGAAGTTCAAAATTTCCAAAGCCAGACAAACGCACAGGATCCCCAGCAATCAGCGAGTCACTCAATTCATCAAACAGGATTTCGACCATCTCTTTGGCTTCGCGCTTATTCAGCCCAACCACATCATTCAAATGCTCAGACAAATCCGCTTTTGTTAAGGCTGCCACTGTGTTTATCCTCGTAACTCTGCGCCAGTCTGCTCGCCAAGTGTGCGAACGACCTGATCAACCAACTCTTGAATCGCGACATCATCCAGCGTCTTTTCTGGATCCTGCAAACTGAGCGAGAGCGCTAAGCTCTGACATCCCTCTGGAACACCAGTTCCGCGATACACATCAAATAACTCAACAGATTGAATGCGCGAATCACCAAGACTCTCAACTGCATCAACGATCTGTTGCCACGCGACACTGTCGTTAACCAAAACAGCCAAATCACGAAGCACTCTAGGATAACGCGAAATTGCTTTAAAAGCAGTAACTTGTCCGCTAAGGAGTGGGGATAGACTCAAATCAGCTAAAAATAACGGCTTGGGTAAATCCAGTTCTCGAGCAAGCCTCGGATGCAGCCGACCGACCATACCAATACTCTGACCATTAAGGCTCACGCATGCCGTCTGGCCCGGAGCAAGGGCAGGATGTTCACCCGACGACCAACTCAGTCTACCGCCGCCATTAATCATCCCCAGGCCGTCAATCACGCCTTTCAAGTCAAAAAAATCGACTAAGCGATCACCACTGAAATGCAATGGTGCTTGCTGACCGTAAAGGGCGATCCCGAGCCGTTCTGATTGATCCAGTCGATCACCTGAGGACACAAAACATTGTCCTGTTTCGAAGATCCGGACACGCGCTGCCTGTCGATTGACATTGTGTCGAACCGCTTCAACGAGCCCTGGCATGAGCGAACGACGCATCTCTGCGAGATTCGACGCAATCGGGTTAGCCAACCGCACACCCTGCACACCATCACCCAAGAGTGCCTGCATTTCCGGATCGACAAATGAGTAGGTCACCGCCTCCTGAACATCCTGATCAACTAAATAGTGCTTCAGGCGCATGAGCGGTGTCTCTGCCTCGGGTACAGCAGCCATGGTCAATGCTTGTGCCGGTAATGAAGTTGGTAGATTGTTGTAGCCATAGATTCGCGCGATCTCTTCAATCAGATCTTGCTCAATGGCGATATCAAACCGCCAGCTCGGCGCTACACATTGAAATCCGTCGCTGATCACATCAACGTCAAAGCCGAGTGCTTGCAACATCTGCTGAATCGTCTCCGACGCCAACTCGATCTTCAATTGTTGTTTGATCCGTGCATGGGTCAGTGTCACGACCTGCAATTGCGGTAATGCTCGTTCGTTATCCGTAATCATCACAGGGCCTGGCACCCCACCGCAGATGTCGAGCATCAAAGCCGTTGCGCGTTGACAGGCGCGCTCAGCCAACTGCCAATCCACCCCGCGCTCAAAGCGCGCCGACGCATCCGTATGCAAGCCATAACGACGAGCTTTACCCGCGATCGTAATGGGATCGAAATATGCGCTTTCTAAAAAGACCGTGGTGGTTCGTTCAGAAATACCGGAATGTTCTCCGCCCATAATCCCAGCGAGTGCCAATGCTTTTTCCTGATCGGCAATCACCAAGACGTCTTCACTTAGTGTCAGCGTCTTACCATCCAGCAACACTAACTGTTCGCCTGGATGCGCCATCCGTACGTCGATTTCACCCACCAGTTGATCGCGATCAAACGCATGCATCGGTTGACCCAGCTCGAGCATCACATAATTCGTAATATCGACAATGGCATCGATCGATCGAATACCACTGCGACGGAGCCGCTCGACCATCCACATCGGGGTGGGCTTGGTCACATCGACATGTTCAATGACACGACCGACATAACAGGGACAACCTTCAGGAGCCGATAAATGCACGTCATGGGTCTCATCCGATTCAGGATCTATCGCCTCACAATCCACGTATCGAACAGCCGTCTGACTCAACACACCAAGTTCCCGCGCGAGGCCTGTGATGGATAAACAATCTCCACGGTTCGGGGTCAAATCCACCTCGACCACATGATCGGGAAGCGACAGTAGGTCAGCAAAATCCGATCCGGCCACAAAATGATCAGGCAATTCCATCAGACCATCCCGCTCATCAGACAGCCCAAGTTCATCGGCTCCACAAAGCATGCCATGCGAATCAACACCACGTAATTTCGCTTGTTGAATCCTGAAGTCGTCTCCGATCACCGCGCCGACTCGTGCAAAAGGAACTTTCAGACCAACACGGACATTCGCCGCGCCGCACACCACCTGATAGGTCGACTCACCGTCTGTGACCTCACAGACGTTTAATTTGTCGGCATCAGGATGCTGTGTTACTGATAACACTTCACCAACCACCACATGGGTCCACGGCTTGGCAGCAGGTTCGACACCATCCACTTCAAGACCGGCCATGGTCAAACGACGAACAATGTCATCGATTGATAAGTCGGTTGGGCATAGGCTTTTCAGCCAAGAGATACTTGCTTTCATGACTATCCGTGAAACTGGTTGAGAAATTGCAAATCATTTTCGTAGAACAGGCGCAAATCGCCGATGCCATAACGAAGCATCGCGAGTCGCTCAACGCCCATACCAAATGCGAACCCCGTATACATCGATGTATCAACACCGGTCTGCTCGAACACTTTGGGATGCACCATGCCGCATCCCATGACCTCAAGCCAACCGGTCTGTGAGCACACTCGACACCCTGAGCCTTCGCACATCACGCACTGAACATCGACTTCAGCAGATGGCTCGGTGAAGGGGAAATAACTCGGACGAAAGCGAACGTCCAGATCCGCCTCGAAAAACCGATTCAAGAAGGTGATGATTGTTCCCTTCAGATCCGAAAAACTAATATCACGATCAACCACCAATCCTTCAATCTGATGGAACATCGGAGTATGTGTGAGATCACTATCACAACGATACACGCGACCTGGCGCGATAATCCGAATCGGAGGCTCTTCGTTCACCATGGTGCGGATTTGTACCGGAGATGTGTGGGTTCTCAGCACACGTCCATCATCGAAATAGAAGGTATCGTGCATTGCACGTGCGGGATGGTGCGAGGGAATATTCAGGGCTTCAAAGTTATGCCAATCGTCCTCGATTTCAGGACCGGTCGCCACGGTGTACCCTAGGGAAGCAAATAGACGATTCAACCGATCCAATGTTCGAGTCACTGGATGCAGTCCTGCCACGTCCTGTGGACGGCCTGGCATGGTCACGTCGATCGCGTCACGCATCAAGCTCTGTGTTTCTGCGTCACGCTCGAGGGCATCTTTCTTCGCCTCCAGTGACACCGTCACACGATCTCGAACCGCATTAATTTTGGCACCTGCTTCAGGTCGCTCTTCAGCAGATAATTGGCCCAGAGTTTTCATCTGCGCACTGATCAATCCCTTTTTACCCAGGAATTTCACACGAACTTCGTCAAGATGGCCCAGTGAATCCGCTGATTCAATTAACGCCAAAGCCTCTTCTTGAATACTCTGTAAATTGTCCATTTGGAGTCCAACAGCATAAAAAAGGCCGCGAGGAGAATGTCCAGGCGGCCTTCCCTTCAGTCACCCTGAAGGTTTGAAATTAAGCGTTCGCCTGCCCGAGCGCTTGCTTTGCTTGCTCTGCGAGTGCAGCAAAGGCAATCTTCTCGTTCATCGCAAGATCTGCGAGTACACGGCGATCCATTTCAATATTGGCCTTTTTCAGACCATCAATGAACCGACTGTAGCTCAAACCACACTCGCGCGCACCAGCATTGATACGAGCGATCCAGAGTGCACGGAACTGACGCTTTCTTTGGCGACGGTCACGATACGCATACTGGCCTGCTTTGATAACAGCCTGTTTAGCAACACGAAACACACGAGAGCGGGCACCGTAGTATCCTTTCGCTTGCTTCAGAATTTTTTTGTGACTAGCACGTGCGGTTACACCGCGTTTGACTCTTGGCATGGGTCTCTCCTTTTACCGTGAACCAGGAAGCATGCGATGAATCAGCTTGATATCTGAAGCTGCTACCATCAACGTCCCGCGTAAATGACGCTTACGCTTGGTGCTTTTCTTGGTCAAAATGTGGCTACGGAAAGACTGTTTGTGCTTAAAGCCCTTGGCAGTCCGCTTAAAGCGCTTTAAAGCGCCTGAGTTAGTTTTGAGTTTTGGCATATTTCCTTTTCACTCCGCATTAGAGCTATTGCTCTCACTTTTTCTTCGGCGCGATGACCATGATCATTTGACGGCCCTCTAATTTAGGGCGCGCTTCAACAACTCCATGCTCTTCGAGGTCCTTTTCCAAGCGCTCGAGCATTTGCATGCCAAGTTCTTGGTGGGCCATTTCGCGACCGCGGAACCGAATGGTTACCTTGGCCTTATCGCCGTCCTCTAGGAAACGCACCAGGTTGCGCAGTTTGACCTGGTAGTCTCCAATGTCCGTACCCGGACGAAACTTAATTTCTTTAACCTGCAGTTGGTGCTGCTTTTTCTTCGCAGCCGCCTTTGCTTTCTTCTCTTCGTACAACCGTTTGCCAAAATCCATGATTTTCGCAACTGGAGGATCCGAGGACTCCGCAATCAACACAAGATCAAGATCATTCTCACGAGCGGCAACCAGTGCATCATTCGTGTTAACAACACCGATTTGTTCACCTGTTGGTCCGATCAAACGCACCTGCGGCGCTCGAATTTCTTCATTGATCAGTGTGCGCTTTTCACCCGGCGCACCTTTGGGTTGTGCTCTTCTGATTACTCTGTCTCCGACTCAATACCGAAACGGCCACGCAACCCAATATCCTGATGAAGCTTGTCAGCAAAGGCTTCTACGCTCATTGCACCTAAATCTTCTCCGGAACGGGTCCGCACAGCCACCTGCTGGTTTTCCACTTCTTTATCACCGATCACGAGCAAATACGGGACCCGTTGTAAAGTGTGGTGGCGGATTTTATAGCCGATCTTCTCATTGCGCAAATCGGATTTCACACGAAGACCTTGAGCGACAAGCATTTTTTCCACTTTTTTCGCATATTCATGCTGCGAATCAGTGATTGTCATCACGACTGCTTGCGTTGGAGACAGCCATGGCGGCAACAAACCTGCGGTATTTTCGAGCAAGATGCCAACAAAACGCTCCAAACTTCCAAGAATTGCCCGATGTAACATGACGGGAATGTGTTTCGACCCATCTTCTGCGACATATTCAGCGCCTAGACGGCCTGGCATCGAAAAATCGACCTGCATCGTGCCACATTGCCAAACCCGACCCAAGCAATCTTTCAGAGAATATTCAATTTTCGGACCGTAAAATGCTCCCTCACCAGGCAGCTCTTCCCAGGCAACGCCGAGTTCATCCAAGGCATTGGATAATGCGCTTTCCGCCTTATCCCAGGTGGCATCGTCACCCACACGCTTGTCTGGGCGGGTTGAGATGCGAACGATCATGTCATCAAAACCCATATCGTAATAGACCTCAGTTAACAACTGATTAAAGGTCTTCACTTCTTGGGTGATTTGTTCTTCAGTACAGAAAATATGCGCGTCATCTTGAACAAAGTTACGGACTCGCATCAATCCATGTAACGAACCCGACGGTTCATTGCGATGACAAGAACCAAATTCAGCAAGTCGAATCGGCAACTCTCGATAGGAGGTGATTTTTTTGTTGTAGATCTGCACGTGACACGGGCAATTCATCGGCTTGACCGCATAATCGCGATGCTCGCTCGAGGTCACGAACATATTTTCCTGATATTTGTCCCAATGCCCTGAGGCTTCCCACAAACGCTGATCGACCAGTTGCGGAGTTCGAATTTCTTGATACCCAGAATGCTCAAGTCGATCGCGGATGTAGTCTTCCAACACGCGATAGATTGTCCACCCATTGGGGTGCCAGAAGACCATGCCTGGTGCTTCTTCTTGCAAATGGAACAAATCAAGCGTCTTCGCGAGATTTCGATGGTCGCGTTTGGCCGCTTCTTCCAAAAACCTCATATGCGCTTCAAGATCTTGCTTTGATGTAAATGCGATCCCGTAAATACGCTGAAGTTGCTTGTTCTTGACGTTACCCCGCCAATAAGCGCCCGTCACGTTCGTCAGTTTAAAGTGTCTCAGGAAACGCGTATTCGGGACGTGCGGACCACGACACATATCCATGTACTCTTCGTGGTGATAAAGCCCAACAGGGTGCCCATCATCAGGAATGTCGTGATGAATAATCTCAAGTTTGTAAGGTTCATCACGCGCGGTGAATTCGGCGATGGCCTCATCACGAGAAGCCCACTGCTTGACCACTGGGTAGTCTGTTTTCACCAGCTCCTGAATCCGTTTCTCGAGCGCCTCGAGATCTTCAGGTGTCAGCTGACGCTCGTAATCGACATCGTAATAGAAACCATGCTCAATCACGGGCCCAATGGCCATTTTAATCCCAGGGAACAGCTGCTTACCTGCGTGACCGACTAAGTGTGCAAAGGAGTGACGAATCACTTCCAAACCTTCAGGGTCTTTCGCGGTGATGAGGGAGATATTCGCATCGCGATTGATGATGTCAGAGGCGTCTTTAAGCTCACCATCGACTCGCCCACAGATTGTCGCCTTGGCCAATCCAGGCCCAATCGATTGCGCAACATCCATTAAAGAAACAGGACCGTCAAACTCGCGCTTGGATCCATCAGGAAGGGTAATTACCGGCATTTCCAACTCCAATCTGGCGACCCGTACCAAGGGCCTTCCAATATGGTTGTATTTGGTAGGCGCGATTGGAATCGAACCAACGACCTCCACCATGTCAAGGTGGCGCTCTAACCAACTGAGCTACGCGCCTGAAGAGCGGCGAAGTATACAGCCTTCATTGTCGAAGTAAAGTGGTGACCTAGAGCTTGTAGTAATGACGGAACCACTCAACAAACTGAGGGATTCCCTCCTCTACTCTAACTCGCGGCGCATACCCAATCGCGGCCTTCAATGCCGACACATCAGCATGGGTTGCAATCACATCACCAGGTTGCATCGGTAGCGATTCCACATGGGCTTTTTGACCACAGGCCTGCTCAATCAGCTCCAAATATCGAACCAAATCAATCGGGCGATCAGATCCGATGTTATAGACCCGCCAAGGAACATTCGATGTTCCTGGATTGGGCGTCAATGGATCATAAGTAGGATCTGGGGTCGCGATTTGGTCAAGCGTTCCGATCACACCATCCACAATATCTGAAATGAACGTGAAATCCCGCTTGTGATGCCCCCCGTTGAATAACTGCACCGTCCCACCAGTCAAAATCGCACGCGTAAATTTAAACAGGGCCATATCAGGCCGGCCCCATGGCCCATAGACCGTAAAGAAACGTAAGCCCGTGGTCGGTAGGCCAAACAAGTGACTGTAAGTATGGGCCATCAACTCGTTTGCTTTCTTACTCGCTGCATACAAACTCACCGGATGGTCGACCGAGTCCTCAACGCGAAATGGCAGCGACTCATTGGCCCCATACACTGAGCTCGAAGACGCATAAACCAAATGATCCACCTGATGATGCCGACAGCACTCGAGAATGTTCATGAAGCCCACAAGATTCGCATCGACATAGGCGTGCGGATTCTCGAGGGAATAACGCACACCAGCTTGTGCCGCCAAATGCACCACTCGATCGATTTGATGCGTCTTAAAGAGCGCCTCCAGCGCTTCCCGGTCCTCAACGCTCGCGCGAACCTCGGTGTACCCATCACGCTCTAAGAGCCTTTGCCCGCGCGCTTCTTTCAATGAGACATCGTAATAGTCGTTGTAATTATCCAATCCGACGACTTCATCGCCTCGGTCAAGAAGACGATGACTGACTGTCGAGCCGATAAATCCGGCCGAGCCGGTCACTAACACACGCATACATTAACTCTTCAATAAAACTCGAGCTGACCCAATCAGCGCCCAAACGATCAATGCTGAAACCAACAACAAAATCACCAACCCTGCACCCATCAGAATATCGCGTTCGAGCAAGATACTGTAGGTCGCAAGTCCTGTACTCAATGCGGCCATCGGAAACCCAAAGGCCCAATTTGCAGGAACAAAGGGCCTCGAGATGACTCTCAGCAGCATCGGCATGAGTGTCAACAGTAAAAAGAAAGCAACGGATAACATCACTGCACCAGGAACCACGCTTTGATCACCCGCCAACAACGACCATGACACTGAGCCAATCGCCGGCGGTGCAACCAAAACCATTTGCGTGCTCTCAAGCTCTTCTGGCATGGGCTTTCCATGAATCAAACGGAAAAATACAATGGGTAGAAGCATCAACCACATGACAATACCAATCGAGAATCCGAACCAGGCCAACATCACCTGACCGGTCGCCATCGCGCCAACTGGAACGACGATATTTCCCACAACAGGAATGAACCAAACCGGAGAGATCATCTCAAGGGCGATCCCACCCCGAAACCAACCGTTGATCAACCAAGCCAGGTAAGCAAAATGCGACACCGCAGCTACCCAAATCAAGACGCCAGCGACCTCGGGCATATGTGGATTTAACAGCGCGCTCAAAAGCATCAACCCGACCGTTAAACAGGCAGGTAACACGCGCAATTGCGGATTTTCGATGGTCTCTTTCAGCGCCCCTTTATGAAGCTGATGCAGAACAATGGAGCCAAAAGTCACAAGGCCCAGCAAAAGCATGGCGATCGAGATCATCCGACCAATACCGCTCTCCCATCCACCGAGATCAGACAGCGCGCGCCACGCCAGCGCAAGCCCAAATAAACTCATAATCGCTGGTGCAAACCGAATTGGCATGATGTTCCTTAATTATTTAAACGCTAATGACTGTAGCTCTGCCACAGCATCACGAATGGCAGCTGCGCGCTCAAACTCGAGTGATTTTGCCGCCTGAAACATTTCATCTTCAAGTCGTGTGATTTCTTTCGCTAACTGCTGCGGTGTGAGTGTCTGTGGATTCTTTGGCATCAAGGTCTCTGAAGTGGATTTGGCAGCCTTGTCTTTAGCTTTTCTCCCGCGCGATCCTGGTGTTTCTCGATGCGCACCTTCCATCACATCATCGATGCGTTTTTTAATCGTGGTTGGCGTAATCCCATTGTCTTCATTGAAGGCAATTTGCTTGTTCCGCCGGCGGTCTGTTTCATCCATTGCGCGTCGCATCGAATCGGTGATTCGATCGGCGTACAAAATCGCTCGACCATTCACATTCCGCGCCGCACGACCGATGGTCTGGATCAGCGATCGATCCGACCGAAGGAACCCCTCTTTATCGGCATCCATAATAGCCACTAAGGACACCTCAGGCATATCCAAGCCTTCGCGTAACAGGTTGATTCCAACCAACACATCGAATTCACCTTTCCTGAGATCACGAATGATCTCCACTCGCTCAACAGTATCAATATCGGAGTGCAGATAACGCACACGCACTCCGTGATCCATCAAATAATCGGTGAGATCCTCAGCCATCCGCTTCGTCAATACGGTAATGAGAACACGTTCATTTTTAGCGACTACAGCATGGATTTCGCTTAAACAATCATCGACCTGAGAACCTGCAGGTCGAATCTCTATGGTTGGATCAACCAAACCGGTCGGTCGAACAAGCTGCTCAGCAACTTGTGCCTGATGCTCTTTTTCGTACACGCCAGGGGTGGCTGAGACGAAGACCATCTGTGGAGCCAGTGATTCCCATTCTTCAAACTTCAGTGGCCGGTTATCTAACGCCGACGGCAAACGAAAGCCATATTCCACCAAGGTTTCTTTTCGCGACCGATCACCACGATACATGCCACCAATTTGGGGAACCGTGACATGAGATTCATCGATCACCAACAAAGCATCAGGCGGAAGATAATCAAACAGGGTCGGTGGAGCTTCTCCGGACGGACGACCTGATAAATACCGTGAGTAATTCTCAATCCCCTGACAATATCCAAGCTCAGCAATCATCTCTAAATCGAATTTCGTGCGTTGCTCTAGGCGTTGTGCCTCAAGTAACTTTCCTTGCTCTCGGAATTGCGCCAATCGCATTTTCAGTTCGTCTTTAATGTCGTCAAGGGTATTCACCAATCGGTCTTTACTGGTGACGTAATGAGTCTTGGGATAGATCGTCAAACGAGGAACCTTGCGAAGCACCTCGCCGGTCAAGGGATCAAAATAGGAGAGTTGCTCGATTTCATCATCAAACAGCTCGACACGCACGCCCTCGCGATCCGATTCAGCGGGAAAGATATCAATGACATCACCACGAACTCGATAACTGCCTCGACCGAAATCCATATCATTCCGTTTATACTGAAGTTCTGCGAGACGTCTTAAAATTTGGCGTTGATCGATCGTCATTCCCCGAGTCAGATGAAGCACCATTTCATGGTAGGCCTCAGGATCCCCTAGACCATAAATCGACGACACCGTTGCCACAATAATGACGTCATCACGTTCGAGTAGTGCCTTCGTCGCCGACAAGCGCATTTGCTCGATGTGATCATTAATCGAGGCATCTTTCTCGATAAAGGTATCACTGGATGGAACATACGCTTCTGGTTGGTAGTAGTCGTAATAAGAGACAAAGTATTCGACCGAGTTATTTGGAAAGAATTCTTTAAACTCTCCGTATAACTGAGCTGCCAAGGTTTTGTTGTGGGCCATGACGATGGTTGGACGTTTGATCGCCTCGATCACTTTAGCGACGGTGAAGGTTTTCCCGGAACCCGTCACCCCCAAAAGGGTTTGATGCGCTAATCCAGCCTGCACCCCCTCGATCAGGGTTTGAATTGCTGTCGGCTGATCGCCAGCCGGCTCATAGTCTGAAACAACCTGAAACGGGTGAGACTGGTCGTGGGTCATGGAGTCATCATCACGTGCATCGCAAGTTGAATCGCGATCAATGCCACCATCCAACTTGATAAAATCCGAATCCCCATTGGCGTTTGCTTTGGAAACCATTGAGCTATCTGTTTAAACAAGCCTCCAAAAAAGCTCGCGCTTAACAGCATCGAAATCGCAGCGATAGACCGAATCAACCCATCATCTGCCAAATCAGCGTGCACTGACAACACCATCGACATCGATAGCGCACTAAAGATAAAAACCACTACCGCCGACAATCTTGCGTCAGTTTCTCGGCCGACACAGATCCAAGCAGCGACTGCCAAGCCAAGTAACAATGCAGGTAACGAGACATCAAGCACTATCGGACTCAAAAGCGATGAAACAACGATGCCTGAAAGGGCACCGATAAAAAAAAGAGGAGCACTTTTCAGATTCTGGACGATCCACAATCCAAACACGAACCAAAACACCCAAGCCAGACTGAGTTCAGATGGCAACATCAAACCTGCATCGATACGCTCAATCACCGTCGGATCAGTACCGAGCGCGTGCGCCCATGTCTTCTGAGACAGGGCGCTGATTGCAAATGCGAGGAGTGACTTAACCAACAAGGTAAGTCAAACCAATCACCGAAATCACGCCACCACAGCCCCGAACGAAGAGTTCGCCACGCGGTAGTCTCGTCGCAAAACCGATCGCAATGCCTGCGAGGTGCAACAACCCAGTTCCGATTACAAATCCAGCACCATAAGTAAACGCACTGATTTGACCTGGCATCTCTGTCCCATGCGCATAGCCGTGGAACAAAGCGAAAATCCCAACTAATACCATCGCTATGGCGAGCGGCGCCTTGAATCGAAGTGCAATCAAAGCCCCAAGTACAACACCCGACAGAGCAATCACAAATTCAACTAAAGGAATCCCGAGCCCCATAATTCCGAGCGCGGCACCGACAGCCATGATTGATGGAAAAACGATGGGCAAAATCCATAAGGCACGATCACCGAGAAAAGCACCCCATAAACCGACGGCAACCATTGCGATCAGATGATCAAATCCTAAAATAGGATGTAAAAAACCCGTGAGAAATCCGCCACCTGCTCCTTCTGGAGCATGTCCAAATGCCAAACTTGGTACAGCGAGAAAAAGGCTTAAAAGCAAATGTTTCATAAGGACCCCCGGTTTCATTTGATCGGAATTGATTTGTTCAGATAGCATCCGTGCCCATCCGCAACGCAAGGCTACAGCAATTCAATGGGAGCTAAAAGCGGCTAAACAAGCGGCTTTTGGATTCAGATCAAATGTGAGGAAATCGAAGAATTGGCTCCGCGAGCAGGACTCGAACCTGCGACCAAAAGATTAACAGTCTTCTGCTCTACCAACTGAGCTATCGCGGAACTCAGGATGGCCGCGAACTTTAATGATTCGAGGGTCCTTCGTCAAGACCTGACTCAGGATTTCTTGGCCCTGCCGGCTGAATCAATCGCGTGATCATTCGAGAACGATTTTTTTCCAAAGTCTTTTCCCCAATCCCTTTGATCACCAAGAGCTCCTCCGGCGTATCAATTGGACCAAACTGTTGCCGATATTCAATGATCTTCTGCGCTTTAGCCAAACCGATTCCATGCAGTTGTTTGGCTATCTCTGCAGCGGTTGCTGTATTCAAATCAACAGACTCGGCAACTCCGAGCATTGACACAGCTGAGAACATCAATCCAAGCAATAATGGTTTCATGCCAGACCCCCCTGAGAGGAGCCTAATGAAACCCATGGGCTCTGCTGA
This sequence comes from Gammaproteobacteria bacterium, assembly GCA_024640985.1. Taxonomy (GTDB): domain Bacteria; phylum Pseudomonadota; class Gammaproteobacteria; order Pseudomonadales; family Litorivicinaceae; genus HIMB30. The sequence goes on along the minus strand of JAHEDY010000011.1, from coordinate 34,538 downwards.
CGAAACCGATGACTCAATCGTCAGAGTTCGGCGACAATTTTTGCAATCGATTGCTGAGGATCAGCTGAGGCTGTGATCGGACGACCAATCACCAAATAATCTGAACCATTCTTGATCGCTTCGTGCGGGGTCACAATTCGAGTTTGATCATCTCGAGCCGACCAACTCGGCCGAATTCCTGGTGTCACTAGACAGAAATCATCACCAAGAGATTGACGTAATCGTTGGGTTTCTTGAGCGGAACAGACGACACCATCCAAACCCGATTGCTGAGCCAAGCGCGCCAAATGGTCCACCTGAATCTCAAGATCTCGTTCAACACCTGTCTCCTGTAAATCCTGTTGAGACATACTGGTGAGTACTGTTACTCCAATCAGTAAAGGTCGATGCGCTTGGCCTTCAAGAATCTCCCGAGCCGCTTGCATCATGTCGGCCCCACCGGCGCAATGCACATTAGTCATCCAAACCCCCAAGCGCGACGCTGCAAGGACCGCTTTCGCACAGGTGTTGGGAATGTCATGGAATTTCAGATCTAAAAAAACGTCCAAACCAGCGGCATGGCAAATGTCCACAGCAAGAGGGCCGACCGATGTAAAGAGTTCTTTACCAATTTTGACTCGACAATGCGTGTTGGGAATCTGTGCGACCAAGTCCTTTAATTCGGAGGTCGTTGACACATCAAGCGCAACAACAATGCGTTGATCAGCCATCAAGAGATTTCCGCTTAGTGGGCATCATCGACGCCAACAGCACAAAAATAGCTCCCATGACCACTCCGATGAAAAACGTCGCGATCAACACCACAGCCAGACTCGTCGCAGGAATTTGCAACCAGACGAGATTAATGACAACAGGATCTGAATTAAAGAGATAGAGAACACAACCGGTCACTAACAGGGTAACAACCCCAAAGAGAGTGACCAGTCGTTTGACTAATTTCATGCTTTCCGGGATTCCAGAAATGCAGTGTTGACTGCTTCGCGCAGCTCTTTACCCGGCTTAAAGTGCGGAACGGCTTTGGAGTCCAAAACCACTGACTCACCGGTCTTTGGATTACGACCCACACGCGCTTTCCGCTTGTGTAAGGAGAAGGATCCAAATCCCCGTAACTCAATTCGACCACCTTCAACCAATTGTCGGCTCATGCGATCGAAAATAGCTTTCACAGCCAATTCCACATCTTTAGGAGGTAATGTTGGGTAGCGTGTTGCGATACGTTCAATCAGCATCGACTTAGTAATACCTGACATATGACCTTCCGATGTCTGGCCGGGCAGCGCCCGGCCTCAGTTGCCGGATTACTCTCGGCCTTCCATCTGAGCTTTGATCAGCTCACCGATCGTTGTAGGACCAGCATCACCTTCTTCAGCGGGTGCTTCATTCAGGCTACGCATGGCTTCCTTCTCTTCGGCTTCTTCCATTGCCCGAACTGACAATGAAATCTGGCGCGTCTTACGATCCACATTCGAAATCTTCGCTTCGATTTCATCGCCAACGTTCAGAACGTTGCGAGCATCTTCGACACGATCACGAGACAATTCTGATGCTTTCAGAATCGCAACGACTCCGTCACCAAGATCAACCATCGCTTGCTTTGGCTCAACTTCGGTCACAGTTCCTTTAACCACTGCGCCTTTCTCGGTACCAGACAAGAATCCACCCATTGGGTCTTCTTCCAACTGCTTCACACCCAGTGAGATGCGCTCACGCTCTGGATCCACAGCCAAAATGACCGCTTCGAGATCTTCGCCCTTCTTGAAGTTACGAACCGCAACTTCACCTGGCTCTGACCACGAAAGATCCGACAAATGGATCAAGCCATCGATGCCACCGTCAAGCCCAATGAAAACGCCGAAATCAGTGATCGACTTAATCGGACCGGAAACTTTTCCACCTTTCGCATGTGTCGCAGAGAATGCTTCCCATGGATTGACTTTACATTGCTTGATACCAAGTGAAATGCGACGACGCTCTTCATCAATATCAAGAACCATGACTTCAACTTCATCACCCAAAGACACAATCTTCGAAGGATGAACGTTCTTATTGGTCCAATCCATTTCAGACACGTGCACAAGACCTTCGACACCTTCTTCAATTTCGGCAAAACAACCGTAATCTGTAAGGTTTGTGATCCGCGCATTAACGCGTGTATTGACTGGGTAACGATTCTTGATTTCGATCCATGGATCTTCACCAAGCTGCTTCAAGCCGAGCGAAACACGGTTACGCTCACGGTCAAACTTCAATACCTTCACATCCACTTCATCACCAACAGCGACGACTTCTGATGGATGTTTAATGCGCTTCCATGACATATCAGTGATGTGCAGCAAGCCATCGACACCACCTAAGTCCACAAATGCACCATAATCTGTGAGGTTCTTCACGATACCCTTCACAGCCTGGCCTTCAACCAGATTCTCAAGCAATGCTTCCCGCTCTTCTGAGTTCTCTTGCTCAAGGACAGCACGACGCGAGACAACGACGTTGTTCCGGCGCTGATCCAGCTTGATCACCTTAAATTCGAGTTCTTTGCCTTCTAAATGAGCGACATCACGCACGGGACGGACATCAACCAAGGATCCCGGCAGGAACGCTCGGATTCCGGCGAGATCGACAGTGAAACCACCCTTGACCTTGCCGTTGATGATTCCCATGACGACCGCAGTCTCTTCATGCGCTTTCTCAAGATCGATCCACGCTTCTGCACGCTTCGCTTTTTCGCGAGACAGGCGTGTGGCACCAAAACCGTCTTCAACCGCATCCAAGGCAACCTTGACTGAATCGCCAATAGCGATAGCCAATTCCCCGGATTCGTTCATGAATTGTGATCTCGGGATCGCTCCCTCAGATTTCAGACCTGCGTTGACAATCACGAAGTCTGGTTCGATGGCGACAACGGTGGCGTCAACAATGGCGCCAGGAGTCATATCGATGTCGTTAAGACTCTGTTCAAAGAGTTCTGCGAAAGTTTCGCTCATTCATCTATCCTATTTTTTCGGCTTCACGCCGTCCGTCTGATCAGCTCAAACGGAGTTGGTTTTTCATTTCAGTGAGCTTTCTTGCTGATGTCACCACTGAAATCTGACATTTACTGAATCAAGCCTTTGGCGCGACACAGGTCTCGTGTTTCTGCAACCACATCGGCTACAGTTTTCTCTGAACTATCAATCACGTACGCATCTGCTGCCGGCACTAGGGGTGCGACTGGACGCGTTCGATCTCGGACGTCCCGAATTTCGAGGTCGCGTAGTATAACGGAACGCTCAACTATTTGACCAGACTCAATTAATTCTAAATATCGACGCTCTGCGCGAACCTCGACACTGGCATCCAAAAAAATCTTTAATTCGGCGTCTGGAAAAACAATGGTGCCAAGGTCTCGGCCATCTCCAACAAGACCCGGAGGCCTTGCCTGACGGCGCTGGAGATCCATCAGTGCACTACGGACCGGTGGATGAATCGCCACTTGGCTGGCGGCATCAGCAACCATTTGGGTCCTCAATTTCCGGCCCACCGACACACCATTAAGCATGACATCGGTGTGATGATTATCGTAGGGAAAGCCTAATTCGAGTGAATTTGCGAGCTCCACAAGCGATGGAATGTCATCAAATGCAATCCGATTCTCGGTCGCTGCCAGACCGAGAATGCGATAAATAGCACCTGAATCCAGTAAGTGAAAACCGAGTTCCAGCGCGATGCATCGTGCAACCGTACCTTTTCCAGCTCCACTCGGGCCATCAATGGTGACGACAGGCGCAGTCACGGCGATACAGTCAACGGAAAACCAGTCTCACGAGCAAGACCCACAAAATTTGGAAAACTTGTGGCGACGTTCGCACAGTCGTTGACGACAATCGGCTCGCAACTCATGAGACCGGCGACACTGAACGCCATTGCAATTCGATGATCCTCGTGAGCCTCAACCGAACCCCCTGCAAACCGGAAATCCGGTCCACCACCCTGGATCATTGCGCCATCGGGGGTTCCCTCAATGACAACACCCAAGGCACTTAATCCATCGACCATGCTTTGAATTCGGTCAGACTCTTTCACCCGCAGTTCTTCAGCGCCCGTCACACGGGTTTGCCCCTTCGCACAACAAGCGGCAACAAACAACACAGGAAATTCATCAATCGCAAGAGGAACCAACGCCTCAGGAACGTCAATGCCACGCAGTGGTGCATAACGCACACGCAAATCCGCTACTGGCTCACCACCAACTTCGCGAGCATTCAACACCTCGATCTTGGCACCCATTAATTTCAAAATTTCAAGGATCCCCACTCGAGTGGGATTGATTCCCACGTGCGATAACGTCAAATCTGATCCTGGAACAATGGATGCGGCCACCAAGAAAAAAGCCGCTGAGGAAATATCAGAAGGCACGTCAATATGACAGGCTGTCAGACGACCTCCGCCAACCACTGATGCGGTCGCCCCATCTCGTTTGACCGGATATCCAAATCCCTGAAGCATCCGTTCCGTATGGTCCCGGGTGGGTGCAGGCTCAGTCACACTGGTTTCGCCATCAGCGTAGAGTCCAGCCAGTAACAACGCCGATTTGACTTGAGCGCTCGCCACCTGCATCTCGCTATGACAGCCCTTGAGGGGATGGCCACCGGAAATTTGAACCGGTGGCGTCCCATCCTCAGAGGTTTGAATCACCGCACCCAATCGCGACAGCGGATCACTGACCCGCCGCATTGGACGCCGAGATAGCGAAGCATCACCCGTGAGTTCAGAGTCAAACGACTGCCCGGCTAAAATACCCGACAAGAGGCGCATCGATGTTCCCGAGTTACCCATATACAGAGGCGCTGCCGGAGCCTTCAGTCCATCCCGACCAACACCATGCACCGTCACTCGTCCTTCATTCGGCCCATCGATCTGCACACCCATGTCCCTAAACGCCTGAACAGTGGCGATGGCATCCTCTCCTTCCAGAAATCCATCAACGGTGGTCACACCATCAGCCAGAGCTCCAAGCATAATCGAGCGATGTGAAATGGACTTATCACCAGGGACACGAATCGTTCCATGAATTCCCTGTTGAGCTTCAGTGATTGTAAAAACAGAAGGATGGGTATCCGTCACCGGATGAACTCCTTGATCAGTTAATGAGGAAAATAATTTACGAGCCGTTCGCGCCCTTTCAAAACTTCGCATCAACCACTCTCCATCGCCTGATGCAATGGCTTGACGCATCTCACCCAACCGCTCAGCAAAACGATCAATGCCACCAAGAATCGCCTCGCGATTGGCGAGGCTGATGTCTCGCCACATGGTTGGATCGCTCGCCGCAACCCGGGTGAAGTCCCTAAACCCACCGGCCGCGTAGCGGAAAATCTCAAGATGCTCATCGTCATCAGACAAGGCATGCACCAAATTGAACGCTAAGACGTGCGGGAGATGACTGGTTAAGGCCAGCACCTCATCATGCCGCTCGACATCCATGGTTGAGACCGAGGCACCGAGGCTCGACCAAAATGCGGACACCAGGTCAATGGCATCGACTGCGGTTTGCGCATCCGGGGTCAGGATGACTTGATGATCAACATACAAGTCAGGATTGGCGGCATCAACACCACTTTGTTCGCTCCCAGCGATTGGATGACCCGGTACAAACCAAGACGGCGTGGTTCCGTATACTGTTGCTAAATCACGAATCACACTGCCTTTGGTCGATCCAGCATCTGTCACCACAGAGTGACTCGGACGCGCTTCACTCACCGCTTTGACGACGGGTAAAAATTGTCCCATTGGAACGGCAATCAGAACCAAGTCAGCGTCCGCGACAGCATCACTAATCCTATCAAAACTTTGATCAATGAGACCCTTCGCAAGCGCTTGTTGACGCGTTGCTTCAGTCCGTGAGTAGCCTGAAATCAGCCATTCTGTCGAACGTTTTTTCAGCGCCGCACAGCAAGAAGCACCGATCAAGCCAAGACCGATGACCGTCAGTCGTTTCATAAAACCGCTCTTGGGTAAGAGCCCAAGATCTTAAGCTCCGCTGATTGTGCCCGAATCTCATCGAGGAAGATCTGTACCGCCTGATCATCAGCGTGTCCCTGAAAGTCGATAAAAAACCGATAGGACCAAATACCAGAGTGCGATGGACGAGATTCCAATCGCGTCATATCGATACCATGACGCTCGAACGGCTCAAGAAGCCGATACAGGGCTCCGGGTTCATTTTTGACTGAAACAATCAGTGACGTCTTATCTCGCCCAGAAGGTTCCGTCGATTGCTTACCGATCACTAAAAAGCGCGTGGTGTTATCCGGACGATCTTCAATCGATCCCGCCACAGTCGATAATCCATAGGTCTCTGCCGCTCGTTCTCCGGCAACAGCCGCCAAACCATCATTGATCTGCGATTCTGATACCAGGCGAGCCGCCTCAGCATTGGAAGAAACTGTCTTGCGCTCCGCACTCGGCAAGTTCGCATCGAGCCACAAACGACATTGCGCTAAACTTTGTTGATGGGAGTAAACGGTCTGAATGCTACTGACATCGAGGCCGGGCTTGACCATGAGTGCTTGATGGATCCGCATTTCCACTTCACCACAAATCACCAGCGGTGAATCCAAGAAACATTCCAAGGTGTGGGTGACCATCCCTTCGGTTGAATTCTCAATCGGCACCACGCCGTAATCGAGATTTCCAGCATCCACATCCCGGAACACCTCTGAAATCGTCGTCAACGGTCGCGTATCGACGGCATGACCAAAGTGTTTTAATGCAGCCGCTTCCGTAAAGGTCCCAATCGGGCCCAAATATCCCACAGCCAGAGGCCGTTCGAGAGCCAAACAACCGGACATGATTTCGCGAAAAATTCGAGCCACTTCCTCTTTCGGCAGAGGGCCTTCATTACGCTCCATTACCCGGGCCAGCACTTGTGCTTCACGCTCAGGACGGTAATAGACCGGTGCCTCACCGGTCTTGGCCATTTCCGCTTGCTTCACTTCAGCCACTCGCATCGCGCAGTCGGCTCGCGCATTAATCAAAGTCTGGATTTGTTGATCAATCGCATCAATTTCTTCCCGAATTTTCAAGAGTTCCGGATTGTCACTCACGCCGCTGTCCTCTCAAACTCGCGCATAAAAGCAATCAAGGTATCAACTTCCGTTTGCGTAATGGCATTGTAGATCGATGCCCGCATGCCACCCACACTGCGGTGACCTTTCAAGTTCAACAACCCCTCTTTGATCGATTGCTCGACGAATCGCCCATCAAGGTTGGCATCAGCGAGCACAAACGGAATATTCATCAGACTGCGACAATCCAATGCGACCGGGTTGTGGTAGAAGGCACTGTCGTCAATGACCTGGTACAAGCTGGCGGCCTTTTTCCGATTCAATGCCTCAACCGCATCCACACCACCGATCGAGTTGAGCCACTGAAGAACCAAGGATAGAACCCACACCGGATAGACAGGAGGTGTGTTGACCATCGAGTCGCTAGCGATTTGTTGACGATAGTCCATCAGACTCGGAGTTGTGCTCTGGCATTCTCCCAGTAATTCGGTCTTCACCAACACAATGGTGACGCCTGCGGTTCCTAAGTTCTTCTGAGCACCCGCATAAATCAGATCGAACTCTTGAATTGGCATCGAACGCGATAACAAATGCGAAGACATATCGGCAACCACAGGAAGCTCAACACCTGCTAGCGAACCAAACCATTCAACGCCGTGAATGGTCTCGTTGGTGCAGATATGCAGATACTTTGACGCTTCTGGAATCTGCCATGAATCAGGATGGGGCATGGTGGTGAAGTTCGTGTCTATCGCACTCGCCACCTCGACTGGAGACGCATACTTTTGAGCCTCTTTCATGGCCTTCTGCGACCAAGCCCCGGTTGTGACATAGGCGGCCGTATCGCCCGGATTTAACAAATTCATCGGGACTTGAGAAAACTGAAGTGTTGCACCGCCAGGCAAAAACAACACACGGTAGGTGTCACCCACACCCAATAGCGTTTTCAACTGTGCTTCAGTCTCTTCAAACAAACGCACAATTAAGCGGTCTCGATGCGAATGTTCCATCACCGATACACCAGAGCCCTGAAAATCGGGAAGTTCTGCCTGAATCCGCTCAAGCACCGGCAGCGGCAGTGCCGCCGGACCAGAACAGAAATTAATCGGCCGACTCATCATCCATCTCCACGCCAGACCCATCGATGATCTCAGCATCGTCTGTGTCGCTCTCGGACAACGGATCTACTGGGGGCTCAGCAACTGCGTCCACTCGAACCAATTGCTCACCATCGGTCAAACGGATCAGAGTCACACCTTGGGTATTTCGGCCAAGCACTGAAATATCCTGGCAAGGCGTGCGAACCATGGTTCCACCGTTGGTAATCAATAACAGATCATCGTCATCAATTACCTGCGCGGCACCAACAACAGCGCCATTCCGATCAGATGTCTGAATTCCAATCACACCCATCGCACCACGACCCTTACACGGAAATTCGCTGACTAAGGTGCGTTTGCCATATCCGTTTTCGCAGGCCAGAAGGAGTGTCGCCTCGTCATCAGCAACGATCATCGCTACGACTGACTCTCCAGTTTCCTTCAATCGGATTCCGCGCACACCGCGCGCTTCGCGACCCATGGGACGAACTTCAGTCTCAACAAATCGCGTCACTTTACCGTTGGAATTCACCAGCACAATATCTCGCGTGCCATCAGTAATCGAGGCGCCGATTAACGTATCATCTTCATTAAATTCAATGGCTCGAATCCCCGACGCACGTGGGCGCGCAAAGCGCTCCAGTGGTACCTTTTTGACCGTACCGCGGGCTGTCGCCATGAACACATAACGACCTTCACCCCGATCGTCTTCGCCCAAAGGTAAGACTGCTGTGACACGACCACCGCCTTCCAATGCGTCGATCATATTGACAATTGGCTTACCTCGAGCATTCCGTGACGCCTGCGGAATCTCATACACCTTCAACCAGTGCAAACGGCCGGTATCAGTGAATAACAATAAGGTGTCATGCGAATTGGCAACCAACAGCAGATCAACCACATCTTCATCTTTGAGATTGGTGGCGCTCTTACCCCGGCCGCCTCGACGCTGAGATTGATAGGACGTCAAGGGTTGGGTTTTGGCATAACCCGTTTTCGAAAAGGTGACCACCATGTCTTCACGCGGGATCAAATCCTCAGTCGACAACGACAGATGTGACTCGATAATTTCAGAGCGACGTGCGTCCCCGTACTGATTACGCACGGCTTCCAACTCTTCACGAATCACAGCAGTCAACTTAGTCGAATCTGCCAAGATCGCCTCACGCTCTGCAATATCCTCGAGGATAGAGCCGTATTCCTCGAGTAACTTCTCAATTTCAAGCCCCGTCAGTCGATGCAGACGCAAATCCAAAATGGCCTGGGCTTGCTGAGGACTTAAGTGATATTGACCGTCCACCAATCCAAATCCATCGGGGAGATCATCTGGACGAATTCCACCAGTACCTGCACGCTCAAGCATGTCTGTCACAGATCCAGGAGCCCAAGATGTCGCAATCAACCGCTCTTTTGCGACCTGCGCATTGGCGGATGACTTAATCAGCTCAATCACGGGATCAATATTCGCCAAGGCAACAGCCTGGCCTTCCAAAATATGGCCACGCTCACGCGCTTTTCTCAGTTCAAATAGGGTCCTACGCGTCACCACTTCACGGCGGTGACGAATAAAGCAAGACAACATGTCTTTCAGATTCAAGGTTTTTGGCTGCCCATCAACCAAGGCCACCATGTTGATCCCGAAACTCGATTGCAACTGCGTTTGACTGAACAGGTTGTTGACGATCACTTCTGGCGTCTCACCTCGACGCAGATCAATCACAATCCGCATCCCTTCTTTGTCGGACTCATCACGCAGCTCGGTGATGCCCTCGATCTTTTTCTCTTTCACCAACTCAGCGATCTTCTCAATGACGCGCGCTTTGTTGACCTGATAAGGAATTTCAGTAAAGACGATGGTTTTCTTATCCTCGCCTTCGATATGGAATTTCGAGCGCATAATGACTCGGCCACGGCCTGTCGAATACGCCTCACGAAGCCCTTCGAGTCCGTTGATCAAGGCTCCGGTTGGGAAATCAGGCGCCGGAATAAAAGCCATCAAATCATCAATCGACACACTCGAGTCGTCGAGATACGCCAGACATCCATTGATCACTTCGGTTAGGTTATGCGGCGGAATATTGGTCGCCATGCCAACGGCGATACCCGCCGATCCATTCACCAATAAATTCGGGATCTTCGTGGGAAGCACATCCGGGATTTTTTCGGTTCCGTCGTAGTTCGGCACATAATCAACGGTGTCTTTATCCAAATCAGCCAGCAACTCGTGAGCAATCCGCTCCATCCGAATTTCTGTGTATCGCATGGCTGCAGCACGGTCGCCATCCACCGACCCGAAGTTCCCTTGACCATCAATCAGGGGGTAACGCATCGAAAAAGGCTGCGCTAGACGGACAATCGTGTCGTAAACCGCCGAGTCCCCATGTGGGTGATACTTACCGATCACATCGCCGACAACGCGAGCCGATTTCTTATAGGCTGCATTCCAATTATTACTTAATTCACTCTGTGCAAAAAGCACCCGCCGATGCACAGGCTTCAAGCCGTCACGCACGTCAGGTAGTGCTCGACCGACAATGACACTCATTGCATAGTCGAGGTAACTGTTTTTGAGTTCGTCTTCAATATTGATGGGTAAAATTTCGCGTGCCGAATCTGACATGGATGGTGGGCTATCCCTAGATGGTTCTTAAACGTCCGATGATACCATGAACCGGCCAAAAACGGTCTTCTTCTGTGCGGATATGGACGAGCCCTGTATCATGGATCGGAACCCAGAAACTCAAGCCCCAGGAACAGACACACGGATCACCTATGACAACACTGGTTGACCCCAAAGAAGTCACGAAATTTAATCAGATCGCCCGCAGTTATTGGGACCCTGACGGTCCAATGCGGGCCATCCATCAAATCAATCCGCTTCGGATTGACTTCACAGAATCCTGTTATCCGCTACAAGACGCTCATGTTCTCGATGTCGGCTGTGGAGGTGGGCTTGCGACGGAAGCCATGGCCAAACGAGGAAGCCACGTGACCGGGATTGATGCCTCCCCTGACATGCTAAAGACAGCCAAACTTCACGCGCTGGAGTCGGAGGTCACCATCGCATACCAAGAATCGCACGCCGAGGCCTTCTTAGAGACTCACGCTTCGCAATTTGATGTCGTCACCTGTTTCGAGATGATCGAACACGTTCCTGAGCCCATGGAGACACTCAAAGCGCTCTCAGGACTCGTGAGGCCAGGGGGATGGTTGATTCTGTCAACAATCAACCGAACCCCAAAAGCGTATCTGGGTGCAGTCTTAGCCGCGGAGTATCTGCTCAACTGGGTGCCTAAAGGGACGCACGATTACGCTCGCTTTTTGAAGCCATCAGAACTCGCCGCCGGGTTACGTCCTCATGGGCTTGATCTCGAATCCATTGAAGGCGTCGTTTATCAACCGCTCTATCAGCAGTTCAAGCGAAGCAACACCGATTTGGAGATCAATTATCAACTGGCAGCAAGGAAGCGCGCATGACAACACTGATCGAATCCATGGTCGCGACATTAAACACCAAGCCACGATTTGATGATCGAGTCATACTGGTCACTGGAGCCACCGCGGGAATCGGGCGCGCGCTGGCGCTTGAGCTTGGGAAACGTGGCGCCACGTTAGTTTTATTGGGTCGCAACGAAGCAGCGCTTGATCAAGTGTATGACGCCATTGTGGCTCAGGGTGGTGCAATACCGGCAATCGTCCCCTGTGATCTCTCAACCCTCACCAGCGATCAGGCGATCGAGCTTGCTGAGCAGATCCGCGAGGGCTTTGGGCGACTCGATGGTGTCGCACACATCGCAGGCATCTTAGGGGGACGTGAGCCGATCCAATCGCATCGACCGATGCAATGGGACCTCGCCATGCAAATTAATCTGACTGCGGTCTTTCGGCTCACCCAAGCATTATTACCCCTTCTCGATGAGTCCAATGCAGGGCGAATTGTCTTCGCGACATCGAGCGTCGGTATCCGTGTCGAAGCGTACTGGGGCGCCTATGCGGTCTCAAAAGCCGGTCTTGAAATGTTTGCAGGCATCTTGAGCCAGGAGCTCGAAAATACGTCCCAAACTCGCGTCTTCACCGTGAATCCAGGTGGAACTCGAACGAAAATGCGAGCAGAAGCGATGCCAGGCGAAAATCCATCCACATTGCCATCACCGGAAATCGTTGCCGACGCCTTTTTGTATGGCCTGACAACAGACGCAGGAGCCTTTCATGGACAACGAGTTAACGCCCGCGATCTGATGGCCGCCCTCGGGACGTGGCCGGCTTCTTAGCCGACGTTTGAGGACGTCGCGAAGATGCCTTTTTCGACAACCGGCGCCGGACATCCTTGAGTTCCTGAGGTGTCATTTTTGGCACTGGCAAGGTTGGTAAGTCCACCAGTTTAACAAGGTCATCCACTTCTTTTTGACCGAGCTCGACAAAATGACCCTGCTTGAGGAATGACGGCAGAAAAATACATCCGTAGCGGACCCGTTTGAGACGATTGACCTGAAACCCTTGGCTTTCCCACAATCGTCGAACTTCGCGATTACGTCCTTCCATCAAAGCGACATAAAACCATTGGTTACGACGATCAAGATCTGCTTCAGGGTGCCGGACCACATCAGTGAATCGAGCTGGCCCATCATCCAATATGACCCCCTCAACCAATTGTTTCATGTGTTCTTCTCTGACATCGCCATGAACCCGAACCAAGTACTCACGATCCACCTCATTCGAGGGATGCATGAGACGGTTCGCTAACTCGCCATCAGTGGTCAATACAATCAGACCCGAGGTATTGATATCCAGCCGACCCACCGCAATCCAGCGACCTTGAGCGATTTTCGGCAAACGATCAAAAATGGTCGGCCGACCTTCGGGATCACTGCGAGTACAGACTTCACCTTCAGGCTTATGGTAAGCAATGACTAATCGGGCCTGCTCGAACAATTTTTCAGCCGGCACCGGTTTCCCATCAAAAATGACCTTGTCGTCTTTTTCAACCTTCGTCCCTAAAACTGCGATGGCGCCATTTACAGACACTCGACCTTCGGTAATTGCGGTCTCTAGCATGCGTCGAGATCCGTACCCTGCACGGGCTAAAGCTTTCTGAAGTCGTTCACTCACTGCTATGTTCCATCTGATCGAGAAGATCTGTTGTTGGTGTTGCAATCAAATCTTCGGCATTCGGTAATTGTTCCAATGACTTCAACCCAAAATCATTTAAAAACTGTGTTGTGGTCGCAAGTAACGCAGGTCGGCCTGGCACTTCTTTATGGCCAACCACAGTAATCCAACCACGCTCTTCGAGTGTTCGAATAATTTGCGTGTTCACAGCAACTCCTCGAACAGCCTCAATTTCACCTCGGGTCACTGGCTGACGATAGGCAATCATCGCTAAGGTTTCGAGAGTCGCACGTGAATATTTTCCTGGTTTTTCATCCGTCAAATTGGCCAGATAAGGGGCCAATGCGTCAGAGACCTGGAATCGGAAACCGCCGGCCACTTCGACCAAACTGACCGAGCGATCCTGGTACTCGTCCGCCAAACTGGATAAGACTTCCCTCAGCATTCCTTCCGTCGGAGCTTTTTGATCACCAAAGAGTTTCTTCATTTGGTAAATGGTCATCGGCCCGCGACTCGCAAAGAGCGCGCCTTCTAAGATCCGTTTTAAATCAAACTCAGACATCCTGAGGTCTCCGGATGTAAATCTGACTTCCAGGAGCCGCCTGAATCAGTGCACACAAGCCTTCGCGCACAAGTTCCAAGATCGCTAAAAAGGAAACGACAACACCTGCGCGCCCCTCATCCGGCGCGAAGAGATCCGATAAAGTCAGCTCGGCGGTTTCTTTTAACTTCATCAGAACCTCACTCATCCGCTGCCGAGTCGACAGAGGCTCCCACTCAATTTGATGTGCAGACGAGAGCCTCGCCCGTGCAAGCAATTCAGCAAAGGCCAACACCAACTCCGACACATCCACCTGCGGTGGAGCCGTTCGTTCATCGATCTCCGGCTTACCAGCCTCAGCCACATAAAAGTCACGATCCACCCGCGGCATCTCGTCGATGGCCTCGGCCGACATTTTGACCTTCTCATACTCCAACAGTCTGCGAATCAGCTCAGCCCTTGGATCATGGTCTTCGTCTTCGTCCGCGCCGACAGGCCGTGGCAAGAGTGCTCGGGATTTGATTTCAGCCAGCATAGCTGCCATCACCAAATATTCAGCAGCCAGTTCAAATCGCATGGTTTCAAGCAATGCAATATATCCCATGTACTGACGGGTAATTTCAGCAACGTTAATCTGAATAATATCGAGGTTTTGACGACGGATGAGATACAGCAACAGATCCAGTGGCCCTTCAAACGCATCCAAAATAATCTCCAGAGCATCCGGCGGGATGTACAAATCCTCCGGAAGTTGCGTTAAGGGCGAGCCCTCAACAACAGCGAGTGGCAACTCACCCTGGACATGATTGATCACCGGTAACTCAGTCCCATCGCCTGACGAACCTCGTTGAGTGTTTGACGCGCGTCATCCTCGGCTTTTTCCGCACCTTCAATCAAAATTGATCGGACCATGTCTGGATTTTCTTCATAAGGTGCCGCGCGAGCAATGATTTGATCTTGTTCAGCAATCACCGCGTCGATCACCGGCTGTTTGCATTCCAGACAGCCAATTCCAGCAGAGGTGCAACCCTGTCTGACCCAATCTTTCGTGGTTTGATCGGAATAGACCTCATGGAATTGCCAAACGGGACATTTATCAGGCGTTCCTGGATCAGAAAGCCGCACACGAGCAGGATCAGTCGGCATCCGCTTCATCTTCGTGGTCACTGAGTCAGCATCTTCCCTAAGCCCGATCGTATTCCCGTATGACTTTGACATTTTCTGACCATCAAGCCCGGGCATTTTAGCGGCTTCCGTTAATAACGCTTGAGGTTCGGGCAGTATGACCTTCCCGGTCCCTTCTAAATATCCGATGAGGCGCTCTCGGTCGGCCAAAGTGATATTTTGTTGTTCTTTCACCAACGCCTGAGCGCGCTGAAGACCCTCTTGATCACCATTTTCAAGATAGGCTTTCCGCAGTGATCGGTAGAGCTTCGCTCCCTTCTTACCCATCTTATCGCAAGCCGATTCCGCCAATTCTTCAAAATCTGGCTCGCGTCCGTAAATGTGATTGAATCGGCGCGCGATCTCACGCGTGATCTCAACGTGGGCCACTTGATCGGCACCCACAGGAACCTGCCCTGCCCGATAAAGCAAAATATCGGCACTCTGCAGCAATGGATATCCGAGGAATCCGTAAGTTGTCAGATCCTTATCGGTGAGCCTTTCCTGCTGATCTTTATAGGTCGGAACACGCTCAAGCCATCCAAGCGGCGTAATCATCGACAACAACAGATGTAACTCAGCGTGAGCCACCACCTGAGACTGCACGAATAAGGTCGCCGATCCCGGATTGACACCCGCAGCGAGCCAATCAATGACCATGTCGGTGATCGCTTGATCAATGCCTCGCGTGTCTTGGTAATGAGTGGTGAGTGCATGCCAATCGGCAACAAAGAAAAAGCATTCATACTCATGCTGAAGCTGAACCCAATTTTTTAACACGCCATGGTAATGGCCCAAATGTAACCGGCCGGTGGGACGCATGCCTGACAGCACGCGATGGGACGGATCAACCCCGCTCAAATGTCACTCCTCAGATTGTTCTTAAAAATGAATGATACCAAGGTTATGCCAGTTCGGAAAAAGCCGATGCATCTCCAGCACCCTGACGCGTCACTATTGGCAGCTCTTGGGTTAGATCAACAACCGTTGTCCCTTCAAAACCACAAAACCCACCATCGATGACAAGATCAAGCTGATGACCAAGCACAGTATTGATCTCATACGGATCGGTCATCGGTAATGACTCACTCGGCAACATTAACGTCGAGGTCATCAGGGGTTCGCCGACATTCTCGAGCAGATCAAGCGCGATTCGATTATCTGGAACCCGAATACCAATTTGTTTTCGCTTGGGATGCAACAACCGTCGGGGAACTTCACGCGTCGCCTCAAGGATAAAGGTATAGGCTCCAGGGGTGTGCGCTTTTAGCAAGCGATACTCTTGATTCTCGACTCGGGCATACAGAGCAATTTCCGACAGGTCACGGCACAACAGAGTGAAGTTATGCTTGTCGTCGAGCCGCCGGATTTGTCGGATCACATCCACACCACGTTTATTTTCCAATGCACAGCCAAGGGCATACCCTGAATCCGTTGGTAAGACGACGACCCCACCCTGGCGGATCACATCAGCGGCCTGCTGAATGAGACGCACCTGTGGATTGTCTGCATGAATTGCGAAAAACTGTGCCACGGACAGCCAAACCCTTTGCTCTAAAAACGGTATGATGCCAGAAATTAATGGAAGCGCTCGATGAAACTACTACTCGATTTTTTACCGATCCTGATTTTCTTTGGTGTGTATAAGACCACAGGCGATTTAATTACCGCGACAGCTGTCCTGATTCCGGTCACGATCGTTCAGGTTGCAGTCGTCTACTGGTTAACAAAAAAAGTCGAAAAAATGGCGCTAGTCACCCTAGCGTTAGTCGTTGTTCTCGGCGGATTGACGGTTCTCTTGAATGATGGCTGGTTCATTATGTGGAAACCCACCGTTGTCAATTGGTTGTTCGCCGCGGCATTTTTTGGCAGCCATTTCATTGGCAATCGACCCATCATCGAACGCCTGCTTAGCCATGCCATTTCTCTCACTCACTCGCATTGGCTCAAGCTCTCGTTTGCCTGGATCGCGTTTTTTATCGCTTCCGGAATCTTAAATCTCATAGTGGCCTATCAATTTTCAGAAGACGTGTGGGTCAACTTTAAGCTCTTCGGACTCCTGGGTCTGACCTTTGTCTTTCTCATTATTCAAGGAGTCTGGATTAGTCGACACGGGTCCGAAGTCACACCAAATGCTGAGGAAAAAACAGATGCTTAAGAAATCGCACTGGACTCTCGTCATCCTGATTCTCAGTTTTCCATTGACTGCTTTTGCTGAAAAAGCATACATCACTGAGAAACTCGAGATTCCAGTTCGGTCAGGTGATTCGCGCGACTACCGAATCATCCGATATCTGCAAGCCGGTGCTCAGGTGGATATCATCGAAACCTTTGATTCAGGCTATACCAAGATTCGAGATGAACGGGGTCGCGAAGGGTTTGTCTTAGGCCGTTACCTGGTCAACCGCGCGCCCTCATTTGTCATCGCGGGCCGACTCGAGGCGGAAGTGGCCAAACAAAAAGAAATCATCAAACGTCTCAGACAGGATATCGGTGCGCTACAAACGCAAAATGAGTCCTCAGGCACAACGCTGAAAAACGTCAAAGAACAACTCACGCGGAAAGAGTCTGAGCTGAATGAATTTATCGCTACTGCTGGTGATTCCATCACCTTAAGAAATCGATTGGTGGCCCTTGAAACAGAACGACAAGTCTTACTGTCTGACAACGAGACCTTGCGCGCTGAGAAACTAGCTGCTGGCGATGACTCATCCAAAAGCTGGTTTGCCCTGGGGGCATTCACCCTAGCTGCAGGCTGGTTTGTTGGACTATTGATGCCGCGGATTCGAAAGTCTCGCGTTGACACGAGTTTGTGAGGCGATACCCCAAAATCAACCGGGCGCACATTGATGCCAACCATCCGCATCGATCAACAGCCTTTGATGATTATTATTTTCTACTGCTTGATCCCATCGGTGAGCGCCAATCAGTTTTCATCGATGGCAATCAACTCCCCAAGCGCTTTTCCGAACTGCAACCGAACTCCATCTTCCGGATCGGCGAGACTGGCTTTGGGACCGGACTGACGTTCTTCCTGGGATGGTTGAGCTTCCTCACCTACGCACCACCCAGCACCCGTCTTCAATGGGTCTCAACCGAAGCTTTTCCATTATCGCGCCACGATCTCGACCGAGCCCTCGATGCATTGCCGCTGTCTGACGCACTCATCAAGATCGCCAATCAACTGAAAGAAGCCTGGCCCGACCCCGTTCCAACCTGTCACCGCCGTTTCTTTGCGGATGGACGGATCATCCTGGACTTGCATTTCAATGATGCAGAAGCGGTCTTCAGTCAGTTGTCGGGATCCATCGATGCCTGGTGCCTCGATGGTTTTTCACCCGATCGCAATCCAACACTCTGGACCACCGAGCTTTTCTGTCATCTCGCCAAGCATTCGCACCGGACCACTACGCTGAGCACATTTACCTCAGCCCGTCTGGTTCGCGATCGGTTGACTGAAGCTGGGTTTTCCGTTGAGAAAGTTCCGGGATATGGTGGCAAACGTGACCGATTGCACGCGGTCTTCGCCAAGAATCCAGAGCAACATCGCTGGGTGCCAGCCAAACATGCCGGCGCAACGAACAGAATCGCCATTGTCGGTGCAGGCTTAGCCGGCGCCTGGGTTGCCCAGGCATTTGCACAACGCGGCATCGCCGTTACGCTCTTTGAAAAAGACCGCCCTGCATCAGGGGCTTCTGGGAATCTTCAAGGAATCACTTACGCTAAACTCAGTATCGAGGCGACACCCAACAGCTTGATCCAGATGCAGTCGCTCGCGCATCTCAGACAGTGGTTTCGACATTTTGCTCCCGATCACTGGCAACAAAGTGGGGCCCTTCTCCTGGCTCAAGACGACCAGGCGCGATCCCATCAAGACAAACTCCTTGCCGCATTACCGGATGGCTATTTGCAAATGCAATCTGTCTCTCGATCAGATGCATCAGACCTAGCGGGCCTGTCGTTGAACCATGGTGGGTTATTTTTACCTGATGCTGGCTGGCTCAATCCCAAGGGGTGCGTCAGCGAACTTCTTACAAACATTCTGATTGACGTGAAGTCATATCAGCAGATCCTTCATGCCGAACACAGCAAGGATGGCACCTTGTTGACCATCCAGTCCGCTGAAGATTTGAAGGAGCATCAGACGTTTGATCTGGTGATCTGGACCAATGCCCTTGAAGCATCACGATTCATTGCCATGCATCTGCCACTGAAGCCTGTGCGAGGACAAATCACTCAAATCTCGAGCGTGCCGGCATTACGGATGCCAATCTGCGGAGATGCGTATATTGCACCCGCAGCGAACGGCATCATGACCTGTGGTGCGACCTACGCACCGAATTCTGATGACTTAGAGCCGCGCGTGGATGATGACTTCACCAACCTTGAAGCAGCGAACTCCTTGCTTCAACACCCGGCATGGACTGCCAAGGATATCTTGGGTCACCGGGTCAGTCTCCGCACGGCGACACCGGACTATGCGCCCATTGTCGGACAAATTGCAGACCCGATCGACTGGGGCAGTCGACTCGATGGACTCAAAAACGATGCAAGCTTTCAGCCAACAGAAGCGCTACCTTATCTCGACGGGCAATACGTTCTCGCTGGTTTGGGTTCGCGTGGCACCTTGACCGCGCCAATCACCGCAGAACTTGTTGTCAGTCAAATCCTGGGGGAAGTTCTTCCAGTCTCTGAGGCTGTTCGCGATGCTTTAGCCCCAGATCGATTTTTTCGACGTCGACTGATTCGTGGTGTTAACTGAAGGGGTTCCACCAGGATCCATTATCCAATTGATCCCGGCAACTGGCTAACTGGCTATTGTAGCTGCGCGCTTTTTGATCAACTCGTTTGGCAACACCCATCAACCAACGTTTCGATTTAAAGGTCCCGCGCTGAAATCCACCGACACCCTCGTGATAGGCCAAATAATGTCGATACGGATCCGATTTGGGAATCCCGGCAATTCGATAGGCGCGATCGACATACCATCCGACAAAATCGGCAGCATCCCGAAAGTTATCACGCTCTGCTAAGTAGGAATTGGTATCACTTCGGTAGTCACTCCATGTTCCCTCTTTGGCTTGCGGGTAGCCATAGGCAGAGCTCGCACGAGGGCCAGGCAACACCCACAGGATTTTCGTCCGCGGTGGCTTGGCATCAGCAACGAACGAGGATTCTTGTCGGATAAACGAAAGAATCAGCCCTTCTGAAACATCCCAGGAATCGGCTGCATCACTGACGGCATCATACCAGCCTGGTTTTTCCGCAAGCAGATGACAGGCATTTTCGGTGTTGCGCGGTGGCGAGACTGCACAACCACCAAGCGTCATCAGTGCCAAGATGATCGCAAGCTTCTGACTCATGATTCCAAAAGCTCCATCAACGCCGCTTCGTCCATTACCCTCACCCCTAAATCCTGTGCTTTAGACAGCTTACTCCCAGCCCCTGGTCCTGCCACCAGCACAGTAGTCTTGGCACTGACCGATCCAGAAACTTTCGCTCCAAGCGCTCTTAACCTATCCGATGCTTCATCTCGTGTCATCGATTCTAATGTACCAGTTAACACCCAAGTCTGCCCTGACAAGTCGACTCCAGTCGTCGGTGCTTCGACAGGATGGATTGGCCAATAGACACCTAAATTCCGCAACTCTTCGATCACCTCACGGTTTTGTTGCACCTCAAAAAATGCACGAATGTGCGAAGCAACGATGGGTCCGACATCATCGACCGCCATCAGGTCTTCGAGTGATGCCAACATCAAGGGTTGTAAATCGCCAAAGGTCTGCGCGAGTGTTCGCGCTGTCGCCTCACCCACATCCCGAATACCGAGTGCATAGAGGAATCGAGCCAGAGTCGTGGCCTTCGATGCAGCAATTGCTTGAACCACATTGGCTGCGGATTTTTCGCCCATTCGATCCAAGTCTTTCAGTGACTCAATCGATAATCGATACAGATCAGCCGGAGTCTTTACCCATTGTTTTTCAATCAAAATCTCCAGCAAGCGTTCACCAACGCCATCGATGTCCATGGCTTTTCGCGAGACAAAATGCTTGAGGTGTTCCAAGCGTTGCGCCTGACAAATGAGTCCACCGGAGCATCGAATCACAGCCTCGCCAGCGGCGCGCTCCACAGGCGAACTGCAGATCGGACATTCGGTCGGTAGCGGCACAGCTTGACTGTTCGTTGGTCGTTGGTCGGTCATCACGCGGACAATTTGCGGAATCACATCACCCGCGCGTCGCACCATGACCCGATCACCAGGACGTACATCCAATCGCGACACCTCATCGAAGTTATGCAGCGTCGCATTGGAGACCGTCACGCCACCCACGAACACCGGTTCTAAACGAGCGACCGGCGTAATTGCACCGGTTCGACCCACCTGGACATCAATGGCAATTAAATCGGTCGCCGCCTCTTGAGCAGGAAATTTCCACGCTGTTGCAAACCGTGGCGCTCGGGCGACGAAACCCAAGGCATTCTGCAATGCCAATGGATCAACCTTCACGACCATGCCATCAATTTCGTAAGGCAAGGAATCGCGTTTTGCTAACAGCTCTTGGTAGGCGGCTTCCATCGAGGACACATCGCCTTTGACCAAACCAGGATTCACTGGGATACCCAACGATTTAAGCGTGTCCATCACATCGGAATGCCGATCACCCAAGGAGGCAGATACCTCGCCGACGCCATAGGCATAAAACGACAACGGTCGTGTCGCAACAATCGCAGGATCTAATTGACGTAGGCTGCCAGCAGCTGCGTTGCGCGGATTCACAAACGTTTTTTCACCGGCCGCTTGAAGTCGCCGGTTCATCGAGTCGAAATCTTCTTTTTTCATGATGACTTCACCCCGGACCTCTAGAATCTCAGGAAGATGCTCACCGTTTAACGTTAAAGGGATCGATCGAATTGTCCGAACGTTCTGTGTCACGTTTTCGCCGGTCGACCCATCACCTCGCGTCGCTGCCAAGATGAGCTCTCCCTGCTCATAACGAATCGATAGCGCTAACCCATCAAGCTTCGGTTCGGCTGTCAATTCAGGCGATGAAATGCCATCCAAGCGATCCGTCATCCGCTCCACAAACTGCTGGAACTCGTCCAAATCAAACACATTATCGAGAGATAACATCGGAATCCGGTGGCTCACTTCGGAAAATCCTGAATCGGGTTTGGCACCGACTCGCTGGGTTGGCGAGTTGGGATCAAGACAGTCAGGAAACTCGGTCTCTAGACGTTTGAGTTCAGCAACAAGCTGGTCGTACTGCGTATCACCGATCGTCGGTGCGTCGAGTGCATGATAGTGATAGTCATGCTGACGAATCTCTGCAATCAATTCACGAATCCGTCGAACCACTGACTCCGTCATGAGCGTAAAAGATGATGGTGCCCAGCCTGCGCTCTGGCGAGATCAATCCAGTCCTTAGAAATCGCCACCCCGTCTTGATCGTAAACATCACCACCAATGTCACGAGCGATCGATCGAGCGCCCGAGATCAACTCATTGACTGCAAACACAGGATCCGTTTGCTTGGGTAATTCTGTGAACAAAAAGACAACGGGTGTGTCGATTGATTTCGCATCCTCGTCGAATGTGCCAGGCTCGATGCCATTCACTAACGAAAATAGCGGTTGAACGCCTTCATCCAATGGGAATCGCTGGTACATCAATGATTCGCCTCGACGCAATCCCGCTCGCAAACACGCTTTATGCAAATTAATTCCCTCAAACCGAGGCGTCCGCGCAGACTGGATACGGACGACGATCAAGTCATCCATTGATTCGTCGACAACAGCATCCTGGCTCGGCTCAACAGCCGATTCTTGATCCGCATCTGCTAACTCGATCGGCTCGTCAAGGATCGCATCAACAGGACTTGGGTCTGAATCTTTTTTCCCAAAGCGTCCAAAGATTCGTCCAAGGGTGGAGCCGAGAATGCCAGCTTCGGCATTGTCTTTCATTGGGCGTTCAACCGGTCCATCGGCTAAAATCCGCATATCGTCATCGTGATCAGACTCAGCGGTATCATCCTCAAGCTCCAACGCATCAACCTCGATTGGAGTCTCGTCTAAGGCAGCCGGCTCGTCATCCCACACGGGCTCAACACGATCAGTAGTGACAGCCTCGGGTTCTTCAATGGAATGGCGATCGCTGGGTTGATCCGCCAGCTCGTAGCCTTCAAATAACGAGTCTGTCTGGGTATCTGGCAAGATGTCCTCAACCAGAGCGTCTTGATCGGCAGACTTCATTGCTTCGGCCTTGATCTCCCCTGCCCATAAATTCAGCTGGCTGGCATCAGAGGATTCAAACAGTGGATCAGCATCTACCTGAGGCTCGAGCTCTTCAGGAGTCGCTTTTTTCACAGGGCGCGGTTTACTGACATCACTGCGTTCTGGCGACTCAGGCGGCGCGGCGATTAAGTCAAGTTTGAGGCCTTCACGCTTGTGCTTCAGAGTTCGTCGAATACCGTCAGCAAGTAATCCAACGATCAACACCGCTCCCAAAATTAAGAGATATTCCCGTAACCCGAACTCCATGTATCCTCTACTCAGTGGTGGCTAATTCAACCGCTCGATCAATATCCACAGAAACCAAACGCGAGACGCCAGGTTCTGACATTGTCACACCCATCAACTGCTCGGCACGCTCCATGGCGATTTTGTTGTGCGTGATGTAAATAAATTGTACCGCGTTTGACATCTTAGCAACTGCATCGGCATAACGCCCAACGTTCGCATCATCAAGTGGCGCATCAACTTCATCAAGCAAGCAAAAGGGTGCTGGATTCAGGTGGAAAATGGCAAACACCAGTGACAAAGCTGTTAATGCTTTTTCGCCGCCACTCAACAGATAAATACTCGAGTTTCTCTTCCCCGGCGGACGCGCCATGATGGTGACACCCGTGGAAAGCAAGTCTTCATCGGTCAACATCAACCAAGCTTCGCCACCACCAAACAGTTGCGGGAAGATATCGCCAAAGGACTGGTTAATCGCATCAAAGGTATTGCGAAACAGCGCTCTGGTCTCACGATCGATTTTTCGAATCGCATCCTCAAGCGTCTCTAAGGCCTCGGTCAGCTCAGCATGCTGATGATCAAGCTCCGCTTTCCGCTCCAATTCTTTTTGATATTCATCCAAAGCCACCAGATTAATAGGCCCAAGTCGTTCGATCCGAGTGTCAATGCGATTCAATTCTGATTCAGCAGCCTCTCGACCATCAAATCGTTGCTCAATCTCGATCAGATGTGCCTCATTGGCTTGTCGATTCATGAGTTCCTGTTGCAACCGACTGAGCTCAATCTCAATGGCTTGCTCTTTTAAACGTCGTTCGTTCAATACTTGATGCTGAGCTTCTCGGTCGCGTTCAAGTCCCGCACGCTCTGTCTCTAACTGTCGAAGCGATTCGTCTCGCTCACCGAGTGACTGCCGAGCAACCTGAAGCGCGGTTTCCAGACGCTGACTTTCAGAGACCGCTGCTTTCAAATCGGCATCACTCACCGCTGGGCGATCGCTCAATGTGTGGTGGTGCTTTGTCAGTGATTCATATTCGTTGACCAAACTCGCGAGCTGTCCTTCAATCCGTTCCACCTGTGTTTGAGACCGTGACTCAATCCCAGACAAACGCTCGACTTCGACACGTAAATCCGAGCGAAGATGCATCAGTTGATTACGCTCATCGCGCAATCGGCCTAAGGAGGCCTTATCAGCGTCAAGCGTTTGATGCATTGGAGTCAGCTGGTCCTGAATCGACTGTCGTAAGCGGGTGACCTCTTCTAACTGCTGGTCAAGGTCGGCTCGCTCCTTGTCGATCTTTGATTGCGCATCAATTAACGATTGCTTTTCTCGCTGCAGGCGTAAGCGACTCGCTTCAACTTCCTGGTTTTTGGCATGAAGGCCAGCCAACCGATGACTCAGTTGCACCGATTGTTTTTCCAATACCGCCAACGATTCGGACTTCGATTTCAACCCAATGACCGCATGATCGCGCACCTCTTGCAACTGACTGAATTCGGCTTCAACGTCAGCTAACCGGCTTTTCGCCTGTTCTTGTGCATGCTCAAGATCGGGAAGACGCGCTTGAATCTCGAGAATACCGGTCGCCCGACCGGCCACACGCTCGACCCAACCCTGACCAAATCGGAGGCCCTGATCGGTGTAACCCTCTCCATCAGCTGCTCGAGGGATCGATGTCTTTATCACGGTTTTTGGGAGTTCGTTGACATAGTCGAGGGAAACCACACGAACTCCTGCTGGCATGCCATCGACGTCCAAGGTCTCGAGATCCTGACACACGAAAGCGCTCAACACCTCAGGATAAGCAGCCTCAAATGCGGACCGATCATCACTCGGCAATTCAATGTATTCCAAGACACGGCCAAGAATTTGAGACTGCCGAGAAACCCAAGCACTGATCTCTCCGTCATCGATCCGCGACTCAGCCTCGATAATTCGACGCGCTTTTTGAAGTTCAGCTTCAGCACTCTGCAGCACACCCTGATGTTCGCGAACTGACACTTCTCGCTCGGTGAGTGTTGCCTGACTGCGCTCTAAAGATGCCTTCAGCGTTTCATACTCTGCTGTTTGTTCAGCAAGCCTTTCAGTCAGCGCCATGCATTCAGATTCCAACTCCGCGATCACTTGCGGATCAGTGTCTGAGAGTTGTAACACTGCCTGATCAATGGTTTCCAAACGTTGGCTGTCGAGCCTTTGTTGTCGCTCAAGACCTTGTTTTTCTGTCTCTAGACGAGTGACTTCGGATTTCACTCGACCCAGCTCTCCGGCTAATTGACTCCGCGTCGAATCTTGCGCATTTAATTGCCCTTCCATTGTGGCGATCGAGGCTTCGAGGGATGTTGAGTCGGCCTCAATGGTTTGCAGTTTCGGTTCAAGCAGTGCGCGTTTGTGAGAAGCATTGACGCCTTCGTCGCGGTCTTTGGCAATCAGCGTTTTCAAGGTTTCGATGTCGTTTTGGATTCGCTCTCGATTGGCCGTCAACTGTTTAACTTGCTGTTCGTAGGCTTCTTTGTTTGCCTCCAAGCGAGAGAGCGTTGCCGCATGGGTATAGTAAGCAGTATTCGCCGCATCCAAGAGCTGATTCGCATCCTCGCGAGCGACCTGTGCATCGATCCGTCCTCGTTCATTAGTCGACAGCGCACTCGCTAATTGATCCATGATCTTTTGGCAGTCTTCTTTCGCCTGACGCTCTTGCTGTTGCTTGTCTTTGTGGTCTTGTAACTGATACCAAAAAACCAAAGATTCCAGGTCTCTCGATTGAGCCTTCAGTGTTTTGTAGCGTTCGGCCGCATCAGCCTGCCGCTTGAGACGATCTAACTGACGACCCAGTTCATCAGACAGATCATTGAGTCGATCGAGGTTTTCTCGTGTCCTTGAAATGCGGCTCTCAGTCTCACGCCGGCGTTCTTTGTACTTTGAGACCCCAGCTGCCTCCTCAACGTAGGTTCTCAATTCTTCAGGCTTCGCTTCAATAATTCGAGCAATCATGCCTTGCTCGATAATCGCGTAGGACCGTGGCCCTAAGCCCGTCCCTAAGAACAAATCCGTCACGTCGCGTCGACGACAGTGACTACCGTTTAAAAAATACTTGGATTGCCCGTCGCGTGTGACTTCCCGCTTGACGGCGATTTCAGCAAATTTGGCATACTCACCGGCAGCACGCCCTTCGGTGTTATCGAACACTAACTCAATCGATGCTCGGGAAACGGGCTTTCGACTCACAGAACCGTTAAAAATGACATCGGTCATGGATTCGCCACGCAAGTGCTTGGCACTGGACTCACCCATCACCCAACGCACCGCATCAATCACATTCGATTTCCCGCAGCCGTTTGGCCCAACAATCGCTGTCAGATTCGACTGAAAAGGAACGGTGGTCGGGTCAACAAAGGATTTAAACCCTGCCAGTTTGATACTTTTTAAGCGCAACTTTTTGAACTTCCACTGTCGATTACTAGGAAGCTATCCAGTGCGCTCCAGAGTTTCAAGATATTTACGTTCAAGCATGCGACAAAGTTCGGTGACGTGATCGACAACCTGCTCCCTTTCACCAGCTTCTAGCGCCGGGATCACCTTCAACTTCAGAAGTTGATCGAGTAATTCGACGCCCGCCAAATTCGACCGAACTAATTTCGAAAACACGCGATCAAACGTCGGAATGAGGTCATCGATTAATTCGAGATAGACCCGATTGGGGTGGAGTTGACACATCATCTCCAGAACACTGACAGGATTGACGCAGCCAAACTTCCCTTCAGAAATTTCCATTGCACGCTGGATCGATTGGGAATGTTGATCCGACCAATTCGAAATGAGATCAGTAACCACTTGAGTCAAAAGCGATGGGAGCACAGAGGTAAGATCGCGGACCCGTGTTGGGCTCAAGCTGGTGACAATTGCGCCTTTTCGTGGGATCACATCAATCAATCGACGTCGCTCAAGGACCCGAAACGACTCACGCACCGAGCCTCTGGAGACATCCAGTTGACTGACTATTCGAGATTCTTGAATCCGATCCCCAGACCGCAAGACGCCGGCCACAATCTGGTGCTCAATATGAAGTGCAATGTGTTCAACCAACCCTAGCGCTGGTTTGAACGGCACATAACTTAATCCGTCTGCCATGACTATTTACTCGACACTGATCCTTCAGTACGAGCTCTAGTATGAACCCCTCGTTAGAAAACGCAACACTTCTCAATCGGCTAGGGTTTTAATCGAATCTCAGCAGTATTTTCGGCTTTCAAGGTCAAGAGGACAGGACCGCCCATCCAGTCTCCATCACTGCCGTTGGCGTCTCCCACGGTGAGTCGAGCAGCAATTTCTACCGCGAGTCCTTGGTGCAATCGTCCACCCATCAAAGCGTCTTCATTCGATAAGCGCACAGTCATCGGCAAGTCCGTCACCGACAAACGACGCGCGACAAGGGGTCTTGGTGAACCGTTAACTTCGCGAGCAAATACGAAAACGGTTGCATCTTTCAAACTCTCGGGAATTGCCTGATTCAATGCAACCGACAAATCAATTGTCGCATCACCGAGTTGCGCTTTTTCAGATAACTGTTGGTTCGCACGCTCAGTCGCGCGAGCAATGCCCACTTCAATAGCTTTCGCTTGCTCAGAACCAGGCGGTAGTTGGCCAAGCATCCGTGTCCAATAATTGACCGACTGCTGATAATCTGAGGCTTCAAATGCAATGATGCCAAGAGATCCAAGCGCGGTAACTTGGTTTGGGTCGAGTTCAAGCGCCAGCTGAAACAAATTCACAATGTCTTGGTCAGCCACCCGATTTCTGGCTAAGAATTCATCTTGAGCGGCTTGGGCGATGACATAGGCACGCTCTTCTTCCGGAAGAGCATTCAGTGCCTCTGTCGACAAGGACATTTCATAAGCGCCTAAATACCAGTACATATAGGCAGACCCGCCAGCTGTCATCAGCGTTAGCAGAAGTGCGATCAGAAGACCTTGTCGACCAAAACCACGCAAAGCCCAGAGCAATCCTGCCAAGACGGTTGCTGCGAGCAATCCCATCCAAATCATGCGTTAGATTCTCCCTGCTCCAATGCGTGTTTTGACCGCCGAATACGAAGCGCAACCACGATCCCACCAATCACCAAAAGACCAGCCGGGCCAAACCATAAAATGAACGTTTGCCGATCCAAGGGCGGGCTATAGAGCACATATCGACCGTACCGAGCCACCATAAATTCCTTGATTTCTTCATCGGTCGCGCCTTCGATGATCAAGCGATAGACCTCAGCTCGCAGATCACCAGAGATTTCCGCATCTGAGTCCCCAATGGCTTGGTTTTGGCATTTAGGACAACGGAGTTCAAAGCCCAATTGACGGAAACGTTCTTCTTGCTCAGGTGAATCGAATTGATAGGTTTCGATGGCCCCATGGGTCACCATCGCAACACTCATCAGCCAAGCCATGAGCCCGGCCGTCAACATGGATTTGATCATTGAAAAGTCTCAAGTAGCGGTTGAATCTGGCGCTCGAAAACACGCTGGTTGACTTCACCTTGGATTCGCGCGTGGATCACACCACTGCCGTCAACAAGAAAGGTCTCAGGAGCTCCTGCGACGCCCAAATCGAGTCCCAAACGACCCGTTGGATCAAAGATCTGCACGGCGTAAGGATCGCCGAGCTTTTGCAGCCAATTTTTGGCTGCAGTTTCGGTGTCTTTGTAATTCAAACCAACCACAGGCATCTGTTGAGAAAGTTGCGTCAGGTAAGGGTGCTCCACCTGACAAGTAATGCACCAACTCGCCCAGACATTCAGCAGAAATGGCTGCTGCGGGAGTTGTTCTCGCGATAACGGTTGACCCGTATTCAGATCGGTCAGTTGAAACTCCGGAACTGGCTGACCAATCAAGGCCGATGGTTGCTCGCGAGGATCCAAGGTGAGCCCTTTAAAAAAGAAACCGACCAAAATCGCAAACACAGCCAAAGGCAGCCACACCATGATTCGATTCATGCTGTAGCCCCTTCAGCAGCGCCCGCTTCCTTCTCTTCTCGAACACGTTGGCGATAACGCTTATCGGTGATGGAGACGAAACCCCCCAAGCCCATGAAGAAAGCACCAGCCCAAATCCAGTCGACGAATGGTTTCACAGACAATCGCACAGCCCAATCGCCACCATCCAATGGTTCGCCCATCGCAATATACAGATCTCTGGTGACGCCAGAATCAATGGCTGCTTCAGTCATCACCATTCCTGAAGCGTTGTAGCGTCGTTTCTGAGGAGTCACCGTCTTGTACAGAGCATCACCCTGGTAGATCTCAAATGTCGCTTGATCAGCGACATAATTCGGACCATTGATCACGGTCAAATCTGTCATCAGAACATCGTAGGGACCCAGGTTCTGAGAATCACCAACACCCATCCGAAGATCACGGTGCTCTGTGTGATTTTCCACCATCACCACACCAAAAATGGTCAATGCCAGCCCAAAGTGTGCGAGCCACATCCCAATCATGCCTCGTTCGACGCGCGCGAGAGTCGTACCTACTCCCCCATAGAGGCCAACTTTTTTGACAAAATCGACGGCCGTAGCAATCGCAACCCACAAGGCGAGAGCAACCCCGATCGCAGTCCCAATGGAATATTGACCGCCCAATATACTGGGCCATGCGAGGCCAACCACAACGCTGACGATCAAGGTCACGATCAGCGGTCGAAAGAGTCTTGGATCCTCTGATTGGCGCCATTTTGCCAGCGGGCCAAAGGCCATCCCACTGACTAAGATGGCGGTCAACGGGACAAAGACAGCATTAAAGAACGGAGGTCCCACTGAGACTTTTCCACCACCGACGGCATCAACCAGCAACGGGTAGAGCGTTCCCAACAAAACGCTGACTGCCATGACTGTGAGAATGAGGTTGTTGAACAACAGGAATGATTCGCGCGAAATCCAAGCAAATTCACCTGGCTCAGAGACCTTCGACGCTCGAATGGCGTAGAGAGTCAAAGACCCACCGATCACAACAATCAAAAATCCCAGGATGAATACACCGCGTTCAGGATCATTAGCAAACGCGTGAACCGACGTGAGCACACCTGAACGCACCAGGAAGGTTCCCAACAACGATAACGAGAATGCAGCAATGGCCAACAGTAACGTCCAACTTCTGAATAGTCCTCGCTTCTCAGTCACTGCCAATGAGTGCATGAGGGCTGTCGCCACTAACCAAGGAATTAACGATGCATTTTCAACGGGATCCCAGAACCACCAGCCGCCCCAGCCAAGTTCGTAGTAGGCCCACCAACTACCAAGTGCGATCCCAAGCGTGAGGAAGGCCCAAGCAATGGTCGTCCAGGGCCTCGACCATCGTGCCCAAGTCGCATCGAGCTTTCCGGAAATCAGTGACGCCATGGCAAACGCAAAGGCCACTGACAATCCCACGTAGCCCATGTATAGCATCGGTGGATGGAAGATCAGGCCCGGATCCTGGAGCAAAGGATTTAAATCCGCTCCATTGGCCGGTGAAAACGGCAAAATGCGAACAAATGGGTTACTCGTAAACAGCATAAAGGCCAGAAAACCAACACTGATCATCCCCATGACTGATAGGACAAGCGCCGACATATGATCGGGAATTCCACGACTGAATAAGGCCACCGTGACGCCCCAGAATGCAAGAATCAGGGCCCAAAGAAGTAAAGATCCCTCATGCGCACCCCAGACTGCACTCATTCGAAAATACCAAGGTAAGTCCAAATTTGAGTTATCAGCGACATATTTGACACTGAAATCGTGCGCTAAAAAGCCATACATCAACACCCCAAAGGACACCGCTAATGCCAGTCCTTGAAGGAGGGCCAAGGGTTTGGCGGTTGCGCAAAAACCTTGCTGATTACTCAGATAGCCATACAAAGGGAAGACCGCGAGGCAGATCGCAATCGCGAACGCGAGCACAAGGGCAAAATGCCCGATTTCTGGAATCATTGCTGCTGCCCTCCTTTTATCTGATCAAGTTTTCCCGATTGACGGAGCGCTTCAGTGACCTCCGGTGGCATGTAGTTCTCATCATGCTTTGCCAGTACTTCACTGGCGACAAACTGGCCTTGATTGATCCGGCCCTGCACCACAACCCCTTGCCCCTCCCGAAAGAGGTCAGGAAGGATTCCTTCATAGGTCACACGCACCTGATGGTCAAAGTCCGTGACATCAAAAGCGACTTTCAAACTTTGCGGATCACGGTCAACAGTTCCATCAGCCACCATCCCTCCGACCCGAATCAGTTGCGCTGAAGGCGCTTGACCAGTCGCAATCTGACTGGGTGTAAAAAACAGGTTAATGTTCTGGCTCAGTGCATACATCACCAAGCCGACGGCCACGCCCAAGCCAGACACCAAGCCCAAAATAATCAACATCCGTTGCTTGCGTTTAGGATTCATGTGTTTCCTCACGTTCGAGTTGTCGCTTGACCAAGCGAATTGCTTGCCGATGCTGTCGCAGATTCATCCAAGTCAAACCACCAAGAATCAACAGGCCTAGAACATAAACAGGCCAGACATAGGCACCGTGGGGTGCCATTGCTAAAAAAGCCATCAAAGATTCGAACTGGAACTCAAGCACGACCGACTAACTCCTTGACCCAGGAGGCACGACGTTCGCGCCCAATGACGATCGCACGCATTGATCCCAAGACCAGATAAGCCGCAGCAATGTAATAGCCTAAAATATTCACTAATAATGGCACCCACATTGAGGCTGGCATCGTCGGTTTTTCAGTCAACTTTAAGCTTGCTGGTTGGTGCAACGTATTCCACCACTCCACCGAGTATTTGATGATTGGGAGATTCACCACACCGACCAACACCAAGATGCCACAGGCTTTACCTGCTTGATCGGGGTCTTGAATCGCTGCTCGCAATCCAATCAATCCAAGATAGAGAAAACTAAGAATGAGCATCGATGTCAGGCGCGCATCCCAAACCCAGTAGGTACCCCAGGTCGGCTTACCCCAAACCGCACCGCTCACCAAGGATAGAACCGTAAAGGCCAATCCCGTCACAGCGATTGCCTGCATGGCAACATCAGCCAACTTCATTTTCCACACAAATAAAACCACCGCGCAGACAGCCATGGCTGCATACATCGCCTGAGCCAAGAACGCGACTGGAACATGGAGATAAATGATGCGGTAACTGTTGCCTTGCTGGTAATCAACAGGCGCAAAACCGAGACCCCAAAGGGAACCAACCACTAAGAGAATCAGCGCGAGCCAACCGCAAACCAGTTGCCAACGACCGGCGCGCTCATAGAACCATCGCGGGGAACCCCACTGATGAAACCAACGCCAACTCATTAGTTAGAACCTCCTATATTCAACCGAATTGCCGCAGACACCGCGATCGGCACCAGTGTCGCCGCAACGAGACTGAATGCTCCCAGCAATGCAATTAAAGGCAGGATTTCAGAACCATCCGTGGCCCGGATTAACACACCAGCAGCCAAGATCACCACCGGTACAAACAATGGCATCATGACCAACACGCCAAGGATACCAGATCGTGATGATCCAAGGGTAAGGGCTGCGCCCAATCCAGAAAAACAAGTCAAGGCTGGCGTGGCGACCACGAGCGTCATCAATAACGCAATTAAGACATCCGTTGGTACTGACAACATCAATCCAGCAATGGGTGTGATACAGATCAGCGGAACCACATGAAACAACCAATGCACAATTAATTTTAAACCCACGAGCCAAGCCAAGGGCCGGTCCAAAAATAACCACTGCTCGAGAACACCGTCGGAGAAATCCGACTGAAACAAATGCTCGGTGTTCAGTAAAAGCGCCAAAAGGGTCGCAACCCAGATCATGGCAGAACCAATGTCAGCGAGTAGCGCGGAATCTGGCGAGAGTGCCAAAGGCACCATCGAAATCACCAGCATCAAAAACCACATGGGTTTGAAAATGTCGCCTGGACGCGCAGCAGCCAGCTTCAATTCCCGCGCAAGCATGCGTTTTTCAATCGACACAGCCAAGCTCCAAAGTCTCAAAGTTAAGTGATTGAGGTGGTTGGTGTGTGGTGAAAAGGCAGAGGCCGCCTTGCGCGACATGCGCATTAATTTTCAGATCCAAAGTGTCAACCATTGTTATATCCAAGGCCGTATATGGTTCGTCGAGGATCCAAATGGGAGCCTCTGAGCACCAGAGTCTCGCAAGTGCACATCGGCGTCCCTGACCTTGCGACAACTCTTTAACCAGTGAGTCGTGATAACCACGTAGTCCCACATCGATTAATGCTTGTTTCACTATCGGCTCATCAAATCCAGTTAGAAACTTGAGATTGTCGATGACCGTCAAGTCCCGCGAGACTTGAGGTTTGTGTCCAATGTAGAGCACTTGATGACGCCGGTCGCTCAGTGGTTCTTGGTCAATCGTAATCACACCATCCTGAACCTCAAAAAGGCCGGCAATCATCCTGAGAAGCGTTGTCTTTCCAGCACCGTTGGGTCCCGCCACACGCAAAATGTCACCAGAGCTCAATGCAAACGACAAATTTTGGAATAGCAAGCGATCATCACGCTCACAACTGACTTGTGAAATATTCAACGATACGGGTTCGAAAATCATGTCGAGAGTTTACCGGAAACTGAGTATGGGACTAGGGGTTGACTCGTGTTAGTCTCCTAGCCGCCTGTTCGTTAAGCACAACTCACGTCCCGGTAGCTCAGTAGGATAGAGCGGCCGCCTCCTAAGCGGCAGGTCACAGGTTCGATTCCTGTTCGGGACACCATTGCCCCACCCTTAGGCACACCTAAGTCATTCATATGTCTACACAAACCTACTCAGACTCTGATGGTGGTAGACAATGCAGTATACAAATCCTAAGTACACTTATCGCAAAGATGGTGTGTTCTATTTCTCTAAACAAGTACCTAATGACGTACGTTCTTATTACTCAAAGCAACGCATCATTCTCTGCCTTAGAACCAAGTCACCTAGTCAGGCTCAACAGGCTTCCAAAGCTGTCTTAGCCAAGCTAGAAGACTACTGGTTGAAGCTACGCATCAAAGACTTAGATGTCCCTGCATCACACCTTCTCA
>JAHEDY010000044.1 GCA_024640985.1 Gammaproteobacteria bacterium | reverse complement strand
TCATTAATCACAATGCGCGAAACTGATACTACGTTAGAACTTGTAATATTCCTGATTCAAAAATTCAGAAACATCTTTCTCCTCATCAGGGAACCATCCTAAATTGAGTACCTGGACACAAGCACTGACTTGACCATTCAATCGGATGCGTTCGTTCACTACGCGATTCTCTCTTGTGTAGAGTGCTTCATGGTTATCAACCATATGGCAGTCAACACAATGATCACCGTGAAGAAAAGCCCCGTTTTCCGCATCAGGTTTGTAGTCCTCTGCGAACGCTTGGCTTGAAACAATTGCTGCAATCAATAAAAGCCGCATGGGAGACCTCACTGCTTTGGTTTTTGTAAGACCAATCTTACGATGTGGCCAATTCCTGAGTGCCTAGCACCCTCGTTGAGATAGCATAGACCATCAAATGCTTCCAATATCTGTAGCGTTTGAAAGTCATCAAGTAATGCATCCAAATCATAAAGCAGGTCAGTGGTTTTAGGGCCACCTGATTGATACTTTAATTGCGAGTGATGGAACGCTTCTAAAATGAATAGCCCGCCAGGCTTGAGAGCGACTTCGGCGCGTTCATGCACCAGCTTTCGAATGGCATCAGGTAAATGGCAATAGATGGAAACGATCAGGTCTTGGCTTTCCGCTTCAATTTCGTAGTGTTCGAGATCTGCCTGCACTGTTTGTATCGTGACGCTACGTTTTCTCGCCAAATCGCGTGCCTTACTCAATCCGACTTCCGATAAGTCAACAGATGTCACTTCAAAACCAAGTTCTGCCAAAAACACACCATTTCGTCCTTCGCCATCACCAAGGGCGAGTGCTTTACCCGATTGCGGTAGACGATGCTGATTCATGATTAGCCACTGGCAAGGTTGATCGCCAAAAATGTATTCAGGTGTTTGGTAGCGTTCATCCCACATTTGCTTCTCCGGCCCGGTTTGATGGTCTCACTTTAAGCAATACTTGGACTTTAGGTCGAGTCTTTTTCAAGCTTGGAATTTATTGCGCAAAGTGCCTCTATGCTCTCATTGATGCAAGCCGAATCAGGGTCGTCTGATGAGGCGACATTGGATGCATTAGCGACGTTGATCGATGCGTATGAGAGAAAGCGTTTTCCGATCGAACAGCCCGATCCCATTGATTATTTGAAATTTGCGATGGATCAGAGAGGGCTCACGGTATCGGATCTGGTTCCTTTTATCGGTCAGCCAAATAGAGTGTATGAGGTCTTGTCTGGAAAGCGTGGCTTGAGCATTCAGATGATACGTCGGCTGCATCGTGGCCTCGGTATTCCACTT
The DNA here is from genome assembly GCA_024640985.1 of Gammaproteobacteria bacterium. GTDB lineage: Bacteria > Pseudomonadota > Gammaproteobacteria > Pseudomonadales > Litorivicinaceae > HIMB30. The sequence continues at coordinate 3,503 of JAHEDY010000044.1, read as the reverse complement.
GAGGTGCTGATCGCCGAGCCGAAGAGGGCATAGGTTTAATTTGACACCGATTTGTCACATTGAATCTGGTATCTTTGTGACGTTTAAGTGACAAGTTCATGACATAGGACGCTTGATGATTCATAAATGCCTCTTCCCTGTGGCTGGCTACGGCACCCGCTTTTTGCCGGCGACGAAGTCTTCTCCCAAAGAAATGCTCCCGGTGGTGAATAAGCCACTGATTGAATATGCGGTTCAAGAAGCCGTAGATGCAGGGCTTACGCGTATTGGGTTTGTGACAGGCCGTGGGAAACGTGCGATTGAAGATCATTTCGATAAAAACTATGAGCTCGAAGATCAAATCCGCGGGACCGGTAAAGAAGATCTCATTCAGCCGACGCGCGATTTGATCGATGCCTGTGAATTTTCCTACACCCGTCAGAAAGAAATGAAAGGTCTCGGTCACGCGATTTTGACCGGTGAGACTTTAATTGGTGACGAACCCTTTGCGGTGGTGTTAGCCGATGATCTCTGTATTGCCGATGGTGATGGGGTATTGATGCAGATGGTGAAATTATTCCGTCAATTCCGCTGCTCGATTGTTGCTGTGGAAGAAGTGCCTGATGATCACATTCATCAATACGGTGTGGTTGCCGGAGAACCTCTGAAAGACGGCGTGTATCGAATCACTGACATGATCGAAAAGCCATCGAAGGATGAGGCGCCATCGAATCTCGGGATTATCGGACGCTATATTTTAACGCCGGATATTTTTGATCTGTTGCGCGAAACGCCGCCTGGGAAAAATGGAGAGTTGCAAATTACCGATGCGTTGAAGCAGCAAGCGCAAGAAGGATGTGTCTTAGCGTATCGGTTCAAAGGCCGTCGGTTTGATTGTGGTTCGATCGATGGGTTTGTCGATGCGACCAATCATTGTTATGAAAAATTTTACAAGAATGGACTCTAGGTCGTTATGAAATTAGCGGTAGTTGGTACAGGGTATGTCGGTCTGGTCACAGGTGCCTGTTTTGCGGAAATGGGCAACCACGTGGTCTGCGTGGATGTCGATACCGAGAAATTAGCCCGGTTACATCGTGGTGAAATTCCGATTTATGAGCCGGGTCTTGAGCAGATCGTTGAGCGAAACTTCAAGCGTGGTTCGTTGGAGTTTACTGATAATCTGGCGATGGCACTGGATGGCGCACAGGTGGCGATGATCGCTGTGGGCACACCGCCAGGTGAAGACGGTTCAGCAGATTTACGTTATGTGCTTGAGGTGGCCCGCGGGATCGGGCAACACATGACGGACTATTTGGTAATAGCCGATAAATCCACGGTCCCTGTGGGGACTGCTGAAAAAGTGACAGCAGAAGTCAATCGCGCGCTTGAAAATCGCGGAGCAATGGTGCCCTTTGATGTGGTCAGTAATCCAGAATTTTTAAAAGAAGGTGCGGCGGTTGAAGACTTTATGCGGCCAGATCGGGTCGTCGTCGGAACTGACTCGGATCGGGCGCGGGAAGTGTTGAACGAGTTGTACGAGCCCTTTAGTCGGACGCGCGACAAACTCATGTTCATGGGTGTTCGGGATGCTGAGATGACCAAGTATGCTGCCAATGCGATGCTGGCGACGAAGATTTCGTTTATGAATGAAATGGCGAATCTGTGTGAGCGACTCGATGCCGATGTGGAAAATGTTCGAAAAGGGATTGGTTCGGATCCGCGGATTGGCTTTAGCTTCATTTTCCCCGGATGTGGTTATGGTGGCTCCTGTTTCCCTAAAGATGTGAAAGCTATCCTCGGCATGGCCAAAGACGTGGGATTCTCGCCGATATTGATGCAGGCGGTGGAAGATCGAAACCAATTGCAAAAGCACCGTTTAGTCGAGCGGATCATTGAATCCTTCGGTGAGGACCTAAGTGGTTTGGTGTTTGGGATGTGGGGGCTTGCCTTCAAGCCTGGAACCGATGATGTCCGAGAGGCGTCCAGTGCGGTCATGATCCGGGAATTGGTGTCGCGAGGAGCGACGGTGAAAGCCTATGACCCGGTGGCCATGGAAACCATCATCCATGAAATCGATGCCAATTGGATTGGTCATCAAGTGCTGCTATGTGACCATCAGTACGATGCCGTCAAAGATGCGAACGCACTGATTTTAGCGACTGAATGGAATCTCTTCCGACAGCCTGACTTCAAAGCCATGGAGCGGGTGATGAAACACAAAGCGATCTTTGATGGTCGCAACCAATACGATCCGAAGCGCCTGAGGGAACAGGGCTGGGAGTATGTCGGTATCGGTCGGTGAGCCGACTGCCGATCGTCTGGGATGCCCGGTACAGTCCGGTCTTCCCAGAATCCCACCGCTTCCCGATGGCGAAATTCCAGTTGCTGAAAGACTGGGTGGATCTGCATGTGCCTGAGACGCGCTGTTTTTCACCGACGCCTTGCGCGTTAGAGACTCTAACTGCCACCCACCACCCTGCGTATGTGGAGGGCTTTCAAACAGGAACGCTTGACCAAAAAGCCATCCGTGAGATTGGACTGCCATGGAGTGAAGGTCTTCGTGATCGGACGCTATTGGCCCTTGGCGGATCGATTCAAACCTGTGAGCTGGCTCGCGAGTTTGGACTGGCAAGTCATCTTGCCGGTGGCACCCATCACGCGCACTACGACCGGGGGTCTGGGTTTTGTATTTATAACGATTTAGCGGTGTCTGCGCGGTATTTGGTGAGTCAGGGGTTGGCGTCTCGGGTGCTGATTTTTGACTGTGATGTGCACCAAGGCGATGGCACGGCTGCGATTCTCGCCAATGATGCGCACACCTTCACCTGTTCGATTCATGCGGAGAAGAACTTTCCGGTGCGAAAAGTCGACAGTGATCTGGATGTAAATTGTCCAGACGGTATGACAGATGATGCCTATGTCCGTCTGGTGTTAGAGACCTTGGATTCGGTGATTGCAAGCTGGCATCCGGACTTTGTGATCTATGATGCTGGGAGTGATGTGCATGTGGATGATGCGCTGGGTCGTCTGTCTGTCACGACTGAGGGTTTGTATGCGCGCGATTATGGAGTGATCTCAAGAATCCGGGGTTTGGGGATTCCGTGTGCCACCGTCATCGGTGGTGGATATGACAAAGACCGCGCGCGTGTGGCTGCTCGTCATGGTGTTGTGGTCCGCGCAGCACAGGCGGTTTTTGCTCAGGATGGATCACCGAATTCTTTGTAAAAAATTCCGACAGGGGCTTGCCTTTCCCGCGTCGGCTGGCATAATGCGCGCCTGTTTCGGTGAAGCCCTACTAGGTCAGGGTGTAGAAACAACCCGGTCTGTCCCGTTCGTCTAGTGGCCTAGGACTCCGCCCTTTCACGGCGGCAACAGGGGTTCGAACCCCCTACGGGACGCCACTTGCGGGAATAGCTCAGTTGGTAGAGCACAACCTTGCCAAGGTTGGGGTCGCGAGTTCGAGTCTCGTTTCCCGCTCCAATTTAAAAAGCCTCGTCATTGACGGGGCTTTTTTGTTTTCACCA
>JAHEDY010000043.1 GCA_024640985.1 Gammaproteobacteria bacterium | reverse complement strand
GTCGGAACGGAGTACGGCTCGCCTAGAAACAAGGATGGAGCTCGCTCCGTTTTTGCGTCTGGGCCTCTCGCAAGGATGGAATAAAAACAACAATGATATTTGTTCCAGTGCCTGAGGAGGCAAGACATGACACTAACAAAACTGATGAAGGGCCTTGCGCCCGCCGGCTTGCTTGCCGCGCTGCCATCAACAGCGTTTGCAGCTGCCAACCTCCAATCAGATGATTTCGTCGGGATTTCATTCTGGTTGATCTCAATGGCCTTAATGGCTTCAACCGTGTTTTTCCTATGGGAAACACAAAGCGTCGATGGAAAGTGGAAAACATCATTAGTGGTATCGGCCCTCGTGACCTTTATCGCTGCGGTTCACTACTTCTACATGCGTGACGTTTGGATCGCTACTGGCGAAACACCAACCGTTTACCGCTACATCGATTGGTTATTGACGGTCCCACTCTTGATGATCGAGTTCTTCTTGATTTTGAGAGCGATTGGTAACGCATCAGGTGGCATCTTCTGGCGCCTCCTCATCGGTACGCTCGTCATGCTCGTCCCAGGCTACATGGGCGAAGCCGGTTACATCAACGTTACTGTTGGATTCGTGATTGGTATGCTCGGATGGTTCTACATCCTGTATGAAATCTTCGCAGGTGAAGCAGCGCAAATGGCTGCAGAACAAGCTCCTGAAGCAGTACAAAGTGCATACGGCACAATGCGTTGGGTCGTCACAATCGGTTGGGCAATCTACCCACTCGGATATGCCCTTGGCTACTTCGTCTACGTTGACGACATGGGCAACACTACAGCAGCCGCAAGTGAAGCACTGAACATCGTGTACAACCTTGCTGACGTTGTGAACAAAATCGCCTTTGGTCTGTTGATTTGGTACGCAGCCACATCAACCAGCAAAGCATCTGCTCCAGCAGCAGCCTAAGTCGAAATGGAGCCTCGAAAGAGGCTCCGTTTTCCATGCATTCACACTGAGGCGAGTGCATCGAAAACGGAAGAGATAACAAGAAACCAAGGATGGAGTAACGCGAGGGATAATGATGCAAGCGTTCGATTTCAGCCTGTTAGAAAACGATCTGATTGAGCTCGAGCATAGGCTTAGACAATATGGATCCAAGCCAGTCAAAGACGAAGTCAGCCTCAATCAATTATTTATTGATCACCTGTCATCTGGCGGTTCACGCACTCGTGCAATCTTAGCGCTTGCCGCAGGACACTCACAGAACCTGTCGGCGCCCGCCAGACTGTCCATCGCAGCCTCAGTTGAGCTATTGCACCAGGCGTCGTTGATTCACGATGACGTGCAAGATGAGGATTCTACTCGACGAGGCCAAGCGGCAGTCTGGACCGTCGCAGGGATGTCTTCAGCGATTTGCCTCGGGGATGATTTAATTGGCGCAGCCTTTGAAGAGCTCGCTCTACTCCCAGAACCGCACATCCAACAATTACCCAGGTTGATCACGATGCTGTCTCGCGGAATTAGTGTCATGGCAGCCGGTCAAACCATCGATTGCCAATGGACACCGAACAGTCATCTTTCATTCGACGACTACGAACGAATCGTACGCCATAAAAGCGGCCCATTACTCGGCCTTCCGATTGCCATGGTGTTAGCGTTGAGCGAGGGAACAGATGATCAAGTGACCCGAGTGTTAGCAGGTGCTTCATCTATCGGGGTCGCGTATCAGTTAGCGGATGATCTCGTGGACAAGGCCGATGACTTCAATCATCGCTTGAACGGCTTTTGGGTTCTCGCTGATCAAATCACCGACGGCTCGGACCCTGAAACTGTATTGCGGTCGCGATTTGAGTGGCACCTGAATCATGCGCGGGAAAACGTCAAAATGCTCCCTGACTTCTGCATTCAAGCATTTGAAGTCCTGATCCAGGCATTACACCAAAAATATCCCAGCTTTAAGGCGGCGGCATGACGGGCAGTGCGCTCGTCATTGGCTCTGGCTTTGGAGGCATCGCCAGTGCACTTCGATTGCGGGCGCTGGGACTCGACGTCCATGTCATCGAACGACTCGATGAAATTGGTGGGCGTGCTCAAGTGTTTGAAGTCGACGGTTACAAGCACGATGCCGGTCCGACCGTCATCACAGCCCCTTTCTTATTTGATGAGTTATTTGAGCTTTTCGGTGAAAAGCGTGCTGACCACATCGAATTCAGGGAATTAAATCCTTGGTATCGCTTTGTCTTTCCGGACGGTGATCAATTTAATTATGGTGGAACTCTCGAAGAGACCCTTCTGGAAATCGAGCGGATCGAGCCAAAAGATCGGGCCGGATATGAGTCTTTGGTGACGCATTCGAAGGCCATGTTTGATATCGGTTTTTCGGAATTAGCTCATCAACCGTTTCATCAAATCAAAACGATGGCAAAGCAAATCCCTCACTTAGCTCGCTTACGCAGTGACCGATCGGTTTGGGACATGGTGTGCCAACACTTATCAAACGACAAATTACGACAAGCGTTTTCGATTCAGCCACTGCTGGTGGGAGGATCTCCATTTGATACCACGAGCATCTACGGTCTCATTCATTATCTAGAACGTGCCTATGGTATTTTCTTCGCCATGGGCGGCACAGGAGCGCTGGTTGCACAATTAAAACAACTGATGCTTCGACAAGGAATCACCATTCAGACCGGCGCCACAGTTTCTAAAATCCTAACAAGCCAAAACAGAGTATCCGGAGTCAAACTCGACTCTAATGACGTGATTACTGCTGACTATACGGTGTTCAACGGTGATCCCATGTATCTGTACCGAGAGCTCTTGCCACAGAATCAAATACCCTTTGCGACCCGCCTGAAAAGGGATTACAGCAAACTGTCGATGGGGCTTTATGTGCTGTTTTTCGGTACCGATATGCAATATCCAGACATTGCCCACCACACCATTTGGATGGGGCAGCGGTATCGCGAATTGTTAGATGATATTTTTCATCGCCAGATCCTCGCTGACGATTTCTCTCTCTATTTGCATCGACCAACCGCCACCGATCCATCATTTGCACCATCCGGACACGATAGTTTTTATGTGCTTGCTCCCGTCCCGCACCAAGGGTCGGGAATTGACTGGGCCATCGAAGAACCCAAGCTTAGAGAACGAATCATCGATGCGCTGGATCGAACCATACTTCCGGGTCTGAAGGAGCATATCCAGGCTCCGTTTTCAATGACTCCAGACCAGTTTTCTGATGATTATTTATCTTACAAGGGCGCTGGATTTTCTATTGCGCCTCTGTTTACTCAATCGGCCTGGTTCCGCTTCCACAACAAAGCAGAAGGTTTTGATAACTTATTTTTAGCAGGCGCCGGTACGCATCCTGGCGCCGGAATGCCTGGCGTGATCTCGTCAGCGAAAGTCGTTGAACGACTAGTCAGAGAAGCCACTCATCAACCTGAAGTGGTTTAAGGAAATACGATGAGCAAAGAACAACTCAAAAAATACGGAACGACCTTCCACTTTGCGAGCCAATTTTTATCGGCGAAACACATCGAATCAGCTGCAAATCTCTATGCGATTTGTCGACAAATCGATGACATTGCCGATACCTCGGATGACAAAGAACGGGCAAAACATGAACTATTGGCGCTCAAACAGGCACTGGTTGACGAAGATGTATCACACCCAGTTGTGGCGGCTGCGAAATCAATCGAGCCTGCAATCTGCCTAGATACCCTAGTCGAACTGACCGATGGCGTTTTATCCGATACAGATGCTGTGCATTTCCATTCAGAACCGGAACTGATGCGCTACTGCTATCAAGTCGCGGGCACTGTTGGCTTGCTCATGTGTGATTTATTTGAAATCACAAATCCCATCGCAAGGCATCATGCAGTGGATTTAGGCGTTGCCATGCAGTTAACGAACATTTGTCGTGATGTCTTAGAAGATGCCGAAAATGGACGTGTCTATTTGCCAGAAACCTTAATCGGTCCGATGAGCGCGAGTGAGGTGGCCGGCGCCACAGGATCCAATGCAGACCGCATCCGCAACGCGGTCAACTATTTACTCACCGAAGCCGATGTTCGATACGAATCTGGAATTTCTGGTCTGTGTTTCTTGCCAGCCCAACCGCGGCTCGCGATTTTAGTTGCCGCCTTGAGTTATCGAGAAATCGGAATGATTGTCGCAGACCGAGGATTTGATATCTGGGCTGGACGCGCTTTCACGTCTAAAACCCAAAAAACATTAATCGCTTTCAAGGGAGTGATGACTTTCTTCTTCAGCAGGCGTCTGCACGCCTATCAAGGCGCTCATGACTCAAGTCTGCACCGAGGACTTCACCGTCGGCCAGGGGTGCATTGGGCTTAATCCCATGGATACTTGGGTACATATTGTTGGTGGAGGCCTGAGTGGACTGTCTTTAGCGTCCTCACTTGCCAGACACCAGGTTCTGCCCGGCCCAGTGCTGATCTCCGAACCCGAGCCCGAGCGCTTGGCTCAAAAAACCTTCAGCTTTTGGCTAACCGATGAGGAGCATGCGTTTTTAAAACCCCAATACACGCAAGCCAAATGGCAAGTCAGTACCGAAGAGATCACCATTTCGCAGATAGGTCAGAGGTTCCGCTATGGAACACGATCAGGGCAACACGTACTCGACGAATGTCAGTCATTGATTGCCTGCCATCCGCAGATCCATCAGGTCAAGGAGGTCATCAACGAGATCCCAAAGGCCAAACATGTGTTTGACAGTCGACCCATCGCGCCCTCTTCATTTCGGATGATCCAGAGCTTTTCTGGAACAGAAGTTGAATTCCAGAGACCGCATCAGATTGAAGCCGTCGGACTGATGAATCGAATCGAAGCGACAGACTCAGGGATTCGGTTTGTGTACGTCCTACCGCTTGGCACAAAACG
>JAHEDY010000006.1 GCA_024640985.1 Gammaproteobacteria bacterium | reverse complement strand
GCCGCTCTTCGATCCGATTCGCATCAACTCCGTGACGCCAATCCCCCGCTAAAAATTCTGTCTCGATACCCAGTCGATCCGCCATCTGCTTCCAAAGGGTCGCAAATTGTCCGGTCTCGTAAAAGACAACCTGATCTCCTACAGTTAGTACATTGGCAAGGCATGCTTCCCACGCGCCAGTTCCAGAACTTGGATAAATCACCACTGGGGATTTTGTTTTGAAAATACGCTGCATTCCGGACAACACAGCCTTCCCAAGGTCGGCAAAATCGGGGCCGCGATGATCAATCACTGCGGCGTCAATTGCGCGCGAAATCCGGTCTGGAACCGGACTTGGCCCTGGTATTTGAAGAAAATGTCGTCCTGCCCTGTAGGCCATGGGTAGTATCCTTACTATTATCTGGTCGTATGAAACCGCAGGCTGATGTTGCAAGCCTATCTCAAAACCGAATAATATGCATATCGTATTTTGTATGCAAAATAAAGCCGAAAAAGAAAAACGATGAACACTCTTACAGCACCTCCAGGTGACACCCACAATCCTCCGCCGAAACCTCGTGATCTCGACGTGGGTGAGTTGCGTCGACTGCAACAACGCATCGACTCTGAAACCCAGTGCGAAATCCTTTTTTCACGGTTTGACCGAGGTCGCTACGCGACCGATGCAAGTCATTACCAAATGTGTCCATTAGGGGTCGTTGTTCCAAAAACGATTGACGATCTGCAAGCGCTCATTTCAATCGCTCATGATTCTGCAATCTGTCTCACCGGTCGAGGCGGGGGGACGAGTCAAAACGGTCAAACCATTAACCGATCCCTGATCATAGACTACTCAAAATATCTCAACCAGTTGGTCCATCTCGATGCCAACCAGAAGCGATGCATCGTCCAGCCGGGAATTGTCCTCGATCACCTGAATTCAAAACTGCGCTCGACCGGCCTGTGGTACCCCGTTGACGTATCAACCTCAAGTCGAGCCACCCTTGGTGGGATGACCGGCAATAATAGTTGTGGCTCACGTAGCATTCGATACGGCACCATGCGGGATAACGTTGAGAGTGTTCGCGCTCTCCTCGCCGACGGGTCAACCGCGCATTGGCGCGAGCTTTCAACCGATGAGCAACAACGATCACCGGCAGAGCTCGAGACTCGCACAGATCTTCTCGGTCGACTTCTGCATCTCGGCGCTTCCAATAAGTCGTTGATTGAGTCACGTCTTCCCCAACTGATGCGACGTGTCGGTGGGTACAATATCGATGCCTTGATCCCCGATGGCAATGGGGGGTCGGGTTGCTGGCCTGGAACGAAAAGTAACCCAGCACACCTTTTTGTCGGCAGTGAAGGTACCCTCGGATTGTTTGAGGAAATCGAACTCAAGCTGTCGCCGATTCCAACCAACAAAACGCTTGGCGTCTGTCATTTCAAAACCTTTTACGCCGCGATGGACGCAGCACAGCATCTCGTGACATTAGGGCCATCAGCCGTAGAACTGGTCGATCGGACGATGATCGATCTATCTCGCGACATTCCGATGTTTGCGAAGACCGTGGACTTGTTTGTCAAAGGACAACCCGATGCGTTACTGCTGGTTGAGTTTTCTGAAGAAGATCAACTCGAGAATATTCGAAGACTCAATCAACTGGAACAAATGATGTCTGACCTCGGACAGCCTGATGCGGTAGTTCGAGCTGAGGATCCTGCGTTCCAAAAACAAATCTGGGAAGTCAGAAAACAAGGTCTGAATATCATGATGTCGATGCGCGATGATGCGAAACCGATCTCCATCGTTGAAGACTGCGCAGTTGATCTCAAAGATCTCGCCGAATACACCAGACGTCTCACTGAAGTCTTTGCAAGGCATGGGACCAGTGGTTGTTGGTATGCACACGCGTCCGTTGGAACACTGCATGTGCGGCCTGTCCTAAACTTGAAAAAACAGCTCGGGGCCGACGCTCTGCGAGCCGTCGCCGAAGATGCTTTTGCGATGGTTCGCGAATACAAAGGATCACATTCTGGAGAGCACGGTGATGGAATTGCGCGCTCTGAATTCCATCGAGACATGTTCGGATCTGAAATGGTCGCACTGTTTGAAGACGTCAAAGGCATGGTTGATCCAAAAGGCCTCTTCAATCCCAACAAAATTGTGCATCCGCCTAAACACGACGATCGATCGCTCTTTCGTTTTAGCCCTGAATATGAGGACCGCGTATCCATCCATGGATCCTTTAAAACCGGCTTCGATTGGTCGGCTTGGGGTAGCTTCAGCGGGGCTATCGAGATGTGCAATAACAACGGCGCCTGTAGGAAAACCGATGTCGGTGTGATGTGTCCATCCTACCGGGTGACAAAAAACGAACGCGACCTCGTCAGAGGACGGGCGAATACGCTGAGGTTGGCGCTGTCAGGGCAGTTAGGACCAAACGCCGTGACCTCAAACGAAATGCTTGAAACGATGAAGCTCTGCGTCGGCTGCAAAGCGTGCCAGAACGAATGCCCAACCAGTGTTGATATGGCCAAAATGAAGACGGAAGTTCTCTATCAGCGCACCCAACGCTTTGGGATAGGCCTTCGTGAAAAGCTCATCGCGTACATGCCCCATTATTCGCCTTGGTTAAAAAAAGTGCCCTGGCTGGCCAATCTTCGCGATCAGATCCCCGGACTTCCTTGGGTGACCGAAAAAGTCATCGGCCTCTCGAAAGACCGTCGACTCCCAGTCTGGGAGGGAAAATATCAAGAACCGACAAAAGAACCACAGACAGATCGACCGACCGTGATTCTATTTGGTGACACCTTTAACCGGTCATTTGAGACCAAGAACTTGTATGCAGCGCGTCAAGTGTTGGAAGCCATGGGGTACGAGGTCATTGAGCCAAAACCCGATAACCGCTCCGTGTGCTGTGGGCGTACGTTTTTAGCTGCAGGCTTAGTTGACCAAGCGAAGAGAGAGGCTGCACGGTTTATTGAAACTGTGATGCCTTGGATTCGTCAGGGTATCTCCGTGGTGGGACTTGAACCCTCGTGTCTGTTGACGCTTCGAGATGAGTTTCAGGTATTGCTACCCAGTGACGATGCAACACTACTCGCGAAAAACGCATTTTTGTTTGAAGAATTTATCGAACAAGCTCTACAAGCAGAGGATATCGTTCTCAATCTCCAGCCAGCAAAATGCTCAGAGGTGTTGGTGCATGGACATTGTCATCAAAAAGCAGCACGTGCAATGGGTCCAGTCGAATCCCTTCTGCGACGAATTCCAGGTTTAAAGGTGTCTATGATTGAATCGTCTTGCTGTGGAATGGCCGGCCATTTTGGATACCAGGCTGAAACTGCTAAGGAATCCATTGCAATGGCTGAACTTGATCTATTACCCGCTGTTCGCAACGCATCGTCCACTGCGCGGATCATCGCCGATGGGACCAGTTGTCGACACCAGATCACCGACAACACTGCTCGCCAAGCCGAACATGTGGCTGTACTCTTGGCCGAACATCTAAGGAAGGATTAGGCTAGTGAATTCCAGCGTGATTATCCGAGCACCCTTGCACGTTCAGGTCGCCGAAAGGCTGCGGCTAATGATTGATTCCGGAGAATTAGAACCGGGAGCTCGACTGAATGAAATCGACCTTTGCAACACCATGGGAGTCAGTCGCACGCCTCTGCGGGAAGCCATCCGTTCTTTGGCGACTGAGGGGCTCATTGAGCTGCAACCCAATCGTGGCGCAAGCGTCAGTATCATCAGCCACGAAGACGTCTCAGAGATTCTTCCAATTATGGCCGCACTCGAAGGTCTTGGTGGGCGCTTAGCTGCTGTTCATATGACCGCAGAAAAGATTGCTCAAGTGCGGAAAGTTCACGATCAAATGATCAGCCATTATCAAAACCGAGAAGTTGCGGAGTATTTTGAAACCAATCGATTGATTCATGAGTTAGTCACTGAAGGTAGTGGTAACCAAACACTCGTCGACACCATCAATAGCCTCTCAGCCAAGGTCCGGCGCGCGCGATTTAGTGCACAAATGACCGAAGAAAGTTGGGCAAAGGCTGTCTCGGAGCATGCAGAAATCATTGCTGCACTCGAGGCCAAAGATCCTGAGCGTCTCGAGGCCATCTTAATACAGCACGTTGAAACCAAACGGGCCACAATTCTTGGCACGCTTGAAGACAAAAATTAATCGCCACCGATGATGTGCACCTGAATCTGACGATGGGATCCCTGCTGTCGATGCTCCAATAAGAAAATCCCCTGCCACTGACCGAGTAGCAACTGGCCATGGCGAATACTCAAGGTTAAATGGGTTTGAGTAAGCACGGTCTTTAAATGCGCGGGCATATCATCCAAACCCTCAAGGTCGTGTGTGTAACGACCCGCATCCATTGGCGCCAGATGATCCAAAAACGCCAATAGATCGGTTTGTACATCTGTCGACGCATTTTCCTGCACGACAAGCGATGCTGATGTATGTAAACAGGACAGTTGGCAAATTCCCTGTTGGATACCGCTGTCTTGGATCGATCCACCAACCGCTTGAGTGATCGAATGCATTGAGTGACCGCGCGTGTGGATGTTCAAGTCATCGAAACATTGGCGCATCGGAACCTCCTCAATAGAGAGCCATTGAAAATCAACATCTTGTGTTTTAGGGTATCAGCTAACACTAGATATTGTAGATCAATGGTAAGGGGAACGAATGATGATTGTCGCAACATTACTCGCATCGTTACTTGGCCTATGTCTTGGAATCTTGATTCAACAAAGCGTGTATAGCCTTTTGATTGCCCTCATCGTTCCTGGCGTCTATTGGATGATCAAGCGACTGACTGATCATCGAAACAACCACACGATTCGCTCCAGCACGCTTCCCATTTCCATTTTTAAAAGTGAATTCGACGATGTGTCGTTTAACGATAGCGCGACAGACACAACGAGAAGAAAGACCGTCTCGATGAGTTTCGGTTATCTCGCAGGAATACTATCTGGAAACCTATTCAACGCGATGACGATATCAACCGTGTTATGAACCGTGCATGGCTGGAAACGCACCGATTTCATCAATCGATTGACACTTCTCAAGCGACACTTCTTCAAAAGTAACCCACCACTTAAAAGGGTCGTCACCCGAATTCATTCCAAGTTCTGAGGCAGCTTTCATTGCAGAAAATCGCTTTTTATCACCGCTGGCCATATCCATCAGAACTGGCCAACTGTACGCACGGATGTCGGCAGACTCAAACGCGTAGCGTGTTTTCGCAACGTCTGGATTCCCGATCGCATAAGAAAAGGGTTGTTCAGTGAACCAAACATATCGCCCTCGTGCCTTGTATTCTTTTTTTGAACTTCGCCATTGATAGCTCAATTCCGAGGAGCGAGGCTGATTTAAATGCAGGCCAGCCTCAATAAAATACTCTAGCCGACAGCCTTCGAGTCCGATAAAGCCGGCTGATTCGATTTCTTTTCGAATGGGTGCATGGGAATAGTGATAGATCATCCCGTGATTAGGTTTCGCTCTGTAACGTATCGATTTCGCTGGTTAATTGCTGAATCTCGCTCATGCATTCCTGGATTCGGACTTTAGCGAGCTCTTTACGCTGTTTTTCACCAACCGCGGTTAAATGGTAGGTCTGACCGCGCTTCCCTTTGGATGTCGTTACGATGTTCGTTTCGAGGATTCCAGAACCAACGAGTGCACGAATCGTCTGGTTGGCTGTACCCAAACTCACATCGACCTGCTCCGCAAGCTCTCGTTGTGAGATCTCTTCTGCTTTTTCAATAACTCGAAGCAAGTTCAAAGCGCGTTCAGTTGATAAACTCATTTCCATACCTCAGATGAATACAATATTCCGAAAATATAAGTTGGAGGCCCTGTGAAATACGGGCATGGTCAAAATACAATCCTCGACCAATTGCTTCGGAACCTTCAATTGCTTCTTAGAATACTCGATGACCGAAAAAAACTCACTATTTGGCTCATAATCAGTGCTTTGGTGATGTATGAGATTCAAAAGTGGATTATCTTTCCGCTCGAGAGCTCGCTCAATTTCGAAGTGACTCAATACGCAAGTATGGTTTATTTACCTGCTGGCGTTATTTTCTTATCGTTTTATTTGCTCAGATGGTGGTTTCTACCTGTCATCTTAATTTCAAGAACAGTAATCAGTCTTCAATTTGCCGGACTGGAATCATGGTTTGAAACGATCATCCTGAATGTTTGTATTGCCCTTCTCTACCCTCTTTGGTTGTACCTTTTAAATGCAGCAAAATGGGACGTCTTCGGTGACGACGATCAGAGCCAACTCACCATCACCGGATCGATGATTTTTGCACTACTGATTTCATTTAGTGCAGGAATTCTGTCAGCCACTCAACGGACGCTCCTTGGTGCAGTACCGATGGAACAAGCGCTCCAGTACACCGTGCATTTTGTGGTTGGCGATACACTCGGAACTGGCGTTGTGATTTTCCTATTCTACAAATTACTGAAGCTGAATATGCGGATTCGAAACAAGTGACGATTATTCCGCGGTCACGGTTGGAAGTCCTTTTGAGAAGTTTTTCAGTGCGTGTAGTCATGTCAAAGGCTCTTGTTCCAAATTTCGGTTGAGGTCTTTATCAGTCTTTGCAAAACAAGTTTCTAACCTGAGCGAGGTCCCCGTTTACACTCTTGTACAAGTCATTCAGTTTTTTAGACTGTGTATATCCGCCCTCTGGATTGATTTGGAACCACCCAAATACAGTTCCATTTTCATCCATCATAGTTGGACCCCTCGTAGAACCGGACCATGGACTCTTCAGAGAGTCTGAATTTCCATATTCACTTTTGTTATTCCAAATACTTTTGAGTGAGGTCAATTTCCCGTAAGGACCCTGAAAGTTACAAACTGAGTCGGGAATCGTGGAAATACAGTCGAGGCATCCAATGAACACATTGTCTGAGTAAAGCAAAAGACGTCCAGAAACTGTAGTTGAAGAAAAAAGAAAACACATAATGACTATTGATCTCATGTCTTCTCCTCATGATTTTAACGATCAAAATTTGACGGATCAAAACTAACATACAGCAACCGCATAAGATAAATTCACGACTCAGGGGATACGATCAAAAAGTTTGAAAAAAGGAAGAAGTGATGATGAGTTCGAGGAAACATTCGGGCTTCCTCTTAGATTTAATCCTCTCGAAAGTTATTAATCGGTTTCTGCTTTGAGCACAGATATCTCTTCCTTCAGAAGTGCCATGTTTTCGTTAATCTCATTGATACGAAGTTACGCAAGTTCCTTACGTTGAGCAAGACCTATGGATGTTAGATGATAGGTCTGACCCCGTTTACCTTTTGAAGTTGTAACTATTGCAGTCTCTAAGACTCCTGTACCCACCAATGCACGAATGGTTTGATTTGCTGTTCCCAGACTGACATCCATAAACTCAGCAACTTCTCGTTGAGAAATCTCTTCTCTCTTCTCGATAATACGAAGTAAGTTCAATGCCCGTTCTAATGTAAAACTCATCTTCGTCTTTTGATTGAACATGAAATTCTCGTTACGATCTACAGTCTCTTAATTCACGTCAAGGAGGGGTGGATTAGATGCTCTTTAGCATTATCGGTGACAAACGCAAACTCATTCCTGCTCTCCTGATTCTCTATATCCTGTCGTGGGAATTGTCAGTAAGAGTCATCTTCCCAGTCGAAACAAATCTCGGCTGGGAGATTTCGCAGCAAGCGAGCATCCTATTTCTTCCTGCAGGAGTCATCTTCCTATCATTCTATTTGTTGCGTTGGTGGTTCATTCCTATCGTTCTCATAGGTCGTACGTATGCCTCCTTCGACAACTTTGGTGATGTACTCACCCCATCGATTCTGATTGAGAATATGTTTATCTGCCTTGTTTATCCTCTGTGGTTACACCTGCTCAACTCTGCTAATTGGGACGTGTTTGGTGATAAAGATAAAAACTCTCTCACACTGACGGGTGCAATGATTTTTCAATCAATGGTGACGTTCACGATGTCTTTTGGGTCGACCCTTCAACAGATCGCCTTCGATGCGATTTCTTGGGATGAATCCACACAGTACGTTATGCACTTCATTATCGGTGACGTTTTAGGTACTGGAGTTGTAATTTTCTTATTCTACAAGTTCATGCAAATTGCTATAGCAAATCAGTCAGCAGAATAGCGGAAACAAAAACCTACTTGGAGAGTGGGATATTAGGGACAGAACCGAGGATGCGCTTCATCAATTTTCAAAGAACGTGAAACTCAACTCATCAAAATCCAAATTGCGAACCAATTGTCCCAACCAAGATTCCGAAACCATTCAATACAATCACAAGTACCATTTTCGCTGCAAGAGACTGCGGCTCTGTTTCATCGGTAGGGCCGTCATCAAACTCAGACTTAAACACCGATATTGGCATCTGAGACACACCAATACTGTACTCGCTGCCACTAGACCCAACAGTTCTGATGAAAAGAACCATAGAGACCAGCACTGCCGCACTCACTAACGCAGTAATAAATAAATCGTGGATCAGCACTCCTTGTAACAACCCCACTATTAGAGAAGTTCCGTAGATAATCATCCGTCGAGATTACTCTTGTTTCATTGGTGAACGAAACATTTAACAAGTTTTCTCACTAATTACCGTCAGCACTTAAAAACCAAAGGTATCAGTAAAATTTTTTCTAGGCACTCTTAGCGAACCAGACAGATTCGTTCAACGCCATTCGAATCATGAATCCACTGTCATACCCCTTAGTTTCGAAAGTGATATAGGCAACAGGCGCAATCTAGAACTAACACCAATCATCAGATCCAAAACTTTTCGACCAATGAGTTCACGTATTACGGATGAATTATTTCTGATCTACTCAGAATCCATGATGATAAACCTCGTAGAAAAAATTTATTCCACGGTCACTGATTTCGCCAAGTTCCTCGGCTGATCCACATCTGTCCCTCGTAAGACAGCAACGTGATATGACAACAGTTGCAGCGGAAGGGTAAATACAATCGGGGCAATCAATGAATCTGTTTCAGGGAGGACACACTGAGTGATCTCATCAGAAGCAGTGGTCGCGACGGCGAAGTCAGCGAAAACAATTAACTGCCCGCCTCGTGCCTTAACCTCTGATAAGTTTGAGCGCAATTTTTCAACTAACTGATCATTGGGGGCAACCGCTACAACCGGCATATGTTCATCGACCAATGCAAGTGGTCCGTGCTTCAATTCTCCAGCCGGATAAGCCTCTGCATGAATATATGAGAGCTCCTTGAGCTTCAGCGCACCTTCCATCGCAATGGGATTCATGGTTGATCGGCCAAGAAATAACGTGTGCTGCTTATCGACAAATAGCTCAGCAATAATCTTCACCTGGGGCTCAATTAAAAGGACTGCTGACAGTAATTCGGAGAGTTGGTGCAACTGCTGGACTAAATTTTGCTCATCAAAATCGGTTGCTTTTTTTGTTTTGGCCAATAGACCAGCCAACAACAATAAAACGGTTAACTGTGTTGTAAATGCCTTGGTACTTGCTACACCAATTTCTGGTCCAGCTTCAGTCAAAAGCGCTAAATCAGTTTCCCGGACTAAACTGGAGGTTGGAACGTTACAGACTGCCAGCGTCGCGGCGACCCGCTCACAATCGAGATGTCGTAACGCTGACAAAACATCCGCTGTTTCACCCGACTGCGAAATCGCGATCCATAACGTGTTCGGTAAGGTCACCACCTTTCGGTAACGATACTCACTGGCAATCTCGACTTGGCAGGGAATGCCCGCCAAGCTTTCAATCCAATATTTTGCAACCAATCCCGCATGATAGCTCGTTCCGCAAGCAACAATTTGGACCGCTTGTGCTGATTCAAGTAACGCGTCGCCTGATGGGCCAAGGATCCCTGATAAAAGGCGATCTTTGCTAAGGCGCCCCAAGAGCGTTGAGCGAACGGCTTCTGGTTGCTCATGGATTTCTTTAGCCATGAAATGGCGATACTCGCCCTTAGATACTTGCTCACTTGACGCCGAAGCTCGAACCACAGCGCGCGTGACGGGCTCACCCTCAGCGTTGAAAATCTCCAACGTCTTTGCGGTTAAGCGCGCCGTATCACCTTCCTCTAAATAAATGAACCGATCCGTGACATGCAGTAACGCCAGCTGATCAGAACCGACAAAATGCTCACCATGCCCAACACCGATGACCAAGGGACTACCTTGTCTCGCTACCCAAATAACACCTGGAGTGTGCTCATCGAGAATCGCAAGCGCAAATGCACCTTCTAGTCGACGAATCACAGTTTGAACAATGGCGTCAAATGAGTCTGTCGATAGGCTCACAAAATGTAACAAGTGCGCAATGGTCTCGGTATCTGTATCAGACTCAAAGACATAATCCTGTGCGATCAATTCGGCTTTTAAGGCTTCGAAATTCTCAATAATTCCGTTATGGACAACAGCAAATCGTCCAGACTGATGAGGATGCGCGTTTCCGACACTGGGAATACCGTGCGTTGCCCAACGAGTATGGGCAATACCCTGATGTGCTGACGAATCAGTTAAGAGCGCCTCAAGCTCCGCCACTTTTCCTTGAGCACGAGTGCGGTCGATATGATGATCAGTGAGCGTCGCAAGACCCGCGGAATCATAGCCGCGATATTCAAGACGCTTAAGTCCTTCAATCAAAATCGATTGAACTGGGCGCTGAGCAATGGCTGCGACGATGCCACACATGAATTAGTCCTTTGACTTTTTAGGTCGTTGATAACCCTGAATATTCAGCTGTTTAGAACGTGATAGGGCCAGGCTTTGTGGTTCAACATCAGTGGTGATGACTGAGCCGGCACCAGTCGTCGCACCATCACCAAGACTGACAGGCGCAACTAAACTTGTATTCGATCCAACAAACACTTGGTTACCAATGGTTGTTTGATGCTTCTGCGCTCCATCATAATTACAGGTAATGGTTCCTGCACCAATATTTACATTTTCACCAAGGGTTGCATCACCCACATAAGATAAATGATTCACCTTAGATCCCTCGCCAACAACAGCATTTTTAGTTTCGCAAAAATTACCAATATGCGTCGAATTTCCGAGGTTTGTGCCGGGTCTTAAGCGCGCGAATGGGCCTATCTGTGCCATCGCACCAACGGTCGCACTGTCGATGACGGTATAGGGCTTGATGACAGTCTGGTCACCAATAGTGGCGCCTGTAAGATGTGAACCAAACCCAATCGTGACTTGATGGCCGATTGCAATAGGCCCATTTAAGGTCACGTTCGGTTCGATCACCGTATCAGAACCTATCGAAATCCCGGTGCCATTAATATAGACAGTATCTGGGTTGACTAGCGTGACACCTTGGGCCATCAACGCTGCGCGTCGCTCCGTTTGTAACAGATGATTAAGGGCTGCCAACTGCGCTCGGTCATTGACACCCATGGTTGCCGTTACTGAGCCTTGAATTCCTTTTACAGCCTTGCCGGCTTGAACGCTCAGGTGAACACAATCGGTGAGGTAGTATTCGGATTGGGCATTGTCATTCGGTAGGAGTGGCAACAATTCCTGGAACAACGCCGTCGGAGCTGCATAGATTCCACTATTAATTTCACGAATCTGAAGCTCGCTGACCGTCGCATCGCGATGCTCAACAATGCCAACAACAGACCCGTCAACATCGCGGATAATTCGCCCATAACCACTGGGATTGTCCACATGAGCCGTTAAAACGACTAGTTGATCTGAACCAGCGTTCAAAAGAGGCTCTAAATCACTGACGCGAATCAAAGGGACATCACCATAGAGAACCAGAGTCTGTCCCTCAGGTTCAATATTGTTCAGGGCGATTTGTAGTGCATGTCCCGTTCCAAGTTGCTCGTATTGATGAACAACTTCTGCCCCAGCACTTTCAACAAAGGGATCGACCTGGTCAGCTCCGTGACCTGTGACAACATGAATGCGACCGCCATGATGGTCGATCAATTGTTGGGCTGTGGCAATCACGTGGCCGAGTAACGGCTCACCCGCAAGATGGTGTAGGATTTTTGGGAGAGAAGAATGCATCCGGCTGCCTTTTCCGGCAGCCAGAATGACGATATTAAGCACGGCGTCGACGCAACTGGTCGATCACACGTAACCGTGCGACCGCTTCAGCCAATTCAACAGCAGCCCGGGAATATTCAAATTCAGACTGCTGTTCATCAAGAAGACGCTTAGCCTCGTCTTGAGCGTGAAGCGCCGCCGCCTCATCCAAATTTTCGGCCCGCTCTGCCGTATCCGCCAAAATTGTGACCTGCGATGGGATCACCTCAAGGAACCCTCCAGACACAAAGAACAGTTCGTCTTCACCATTTTCGAAGACCAGACGAACTGGGCCCGGCTTTAGTGAGGTGATCAAAGGCGCATGTCCCGGCGTTATACCGAGATCACCCAGATCGCCTGAAGCGATGATCATCTGAACATCTCCTTCGTAAAGGGACTGTTCAGCGGATACAACTGTACACTTCATGGTATGTGCCATGAGAACCCCTTAAAGACTCTTCGCCTTCTCAACTGCCTCGTCGATACCACCGACCATGTAGAACGCCTGCTCCGGTAAGTGATCATACTCACCGTTCAGAATTCCCTGGAAACCGCGAATGGTGTCTTTCAAGGAAACATACTTACCTGGTGAGCCTGTAAAGACTTCTGCAACGAAGAATGGTTGCGACAAGAAACGCTCCATTTTACGTGCGCGAGCAACAGTCATCTTGTCCTCTTCTGACAATTCATCCATTCCAAGAATTGCAATGATGTCTTTCAGCTCTTTATACCGCTGAAGAATCGATTGCACGTTCCGCGCGACATCATAGTGCTCTTGACCAATGATTAACGGATCCAGTTGACGTGATGTTGAATCCAGTGGATCAACCGCTGGGTAAATACCCAAAGAAGCAATATTTCGGCTCAATACAACCGTCGCATCCAAGTGAGCGAAGGTGGTTGCTGGGGATGGATCGGTCAAATCATCGGCAGGAACGTAAACGGCCTGAATCGATGTAATCGATCCTGTTTTCGTTGATGTGATGCGTTCCTGAAGAACGCCCATTTCTTCAGCCAATGTAGGCTGGTAACCGACAGCCGATGGCATACGGCCAAGAAGCGCTGATACTTCGGTACCCGCCAGGGTATAACGATAGATGTTATCGACGAATAGGAGAACATCGCGGCCTTCGTCACGGAAATATTCAGCCATAGTCAAACCAGTCAAAGCCACACGGAGGCGGTTTCCTGGGGGTTCATTCATCTGACCATAGACCAGCGATACTTTATCGATAACGTTTGACTCGGTCATTTCGTGATAGAAATCATTTCCCTCACGAGTACGTTCTCCGACGCCTGCGAATACCGAATACCCTGAATGTTCAATCGCAATATTACGGATCAGTTCCATCATGTTTACGGTCTTACCAACCCCGGCACCGCCGAACAATCCAACCTTACCGCCTTTGGCAAAGGGAGCGACCAAATCGATCACCTTAATCCCGGTTTCCAACAGCTCATTCGATGCATTTTGTTCGGCAAACGTCGGAGCGGTTCGGTGAATCGGCATCCGCGCCTTTTCACCAATGTCACCCTTCTCATCGATTGGGTTACCTAAGACATCCATGATGCGGCCAAGGGTTTCTGTGCCGACAGGGACAGAAATCGCATTGTGCGTGTTCGTCACTTGCAAACCGCGAGACAATCCTTCGGTCGAACCCATGGCAATTGTGCGAACGATTCCATCGCCCAGTTGCTGTTGAACCTCAAGAACAATCGGCTTCCCTTCAACGTTCAGCGCGTCATATACCTGAGGAACTGACTCACGCGGGAATTCAACGTCAATGACCGCGCCGATGATTTGGACAATCTTTCCGCTACTCATCGTATTTCTCCTAAAACAATCCGTTTTTACAGTGCCGCAGCACCGCCAACAATTTCTGAAATTTCTTGTGTAATCGCTGCTTGGCGAGCCTTGTTGTAAACAAGTTCCAAGCCTTCAATTAACTCACCCGCGTTATCCGTCGCCGCCTTCATTGCAACCATTCGCGCTGCCTGCTCACACGCTAAGTTTTCGACAACTGACTGATACACTAGCGATTCGACATAACGAACAAGCAACGCATCCAGAACTTCTCGAGCATCAGGCTCGTAAATATAATCCCAGTGCGTTCCCATGCTTGTCGATAAGTCGCTTTGCTCCTCTTTCGGCAGCGGTAACAACTGTTGCACCGTTGGTTGCTGCGTCATGGTATTCACAAACCGATTAAACACGACATGAAGACGGTCAATTTTGCCTTCTTCATAGGCATCCATCATGACTTTGACGCTACCAATTAAATCAGCAACTGTTGGCTGATCTCCCACTTGTCCAGCGGTTGCGACGACGTTTCCGCCGAAGCTTCGGAAGAATCCGATCGCCTTCGATCCGATGACCGCCAAGTCAACTTCAACGCCGTTTCCGTGGTGTGCGCCCAATTCAGCGACAACTTTTTTAAACAAATTTGCGTTCAATCCACCGCAAAGACCGCGGTCTGTCGAAACAACAATATATCCAACGCGCTTTACGTCACGCTCATCCAGGTACAGATGATTGTATTCTGGGTTGGCGTAGGCCAAGTGGCCAATGACTTCCAAAATACGCTCTGCATATGGGCGAGTTGCGCCCATACGATCCTGGGCTTTACGCATCTTTGAGGCTGCAACCAGTTGCATCGCACTCGTAATCTTCTGAGTGTTCTTGATGCTTCCTATCTGGGTGCGAATTTCCTTTCCGACTGCCATGCCTGTGCCCCTTTCTTACCTGACCTTAGTAGGTTCGCGATGATTTGAAAGATTCGACACAAGCCTTCAGCTTCGCCGCGATGTCGTCGTTGTAATTACCAGACTCGTTAATCTCGTCCCGCAGTGCTGCGTACTCTGAATTAAAGTAGTCAAGAAGCGCAGACTCAAACGCAACCACCTTAGTGACCTCAACGTCGTCCAGGAAGCCTTCGTTAGCAACAAACAACACTAGACCCATTTCAGCAACTGACTGTGGGCTATATTGCTTTTGCTTCATCAGCTCTGTAACGCGCTGACCATGCTCAAGCTGTTTACGTGTAGCGTCATCAAGATCCGATGCGAACTGAGCAAAGGCCGCCAACTCACGATACTGCGCAAGTGCAAGACGAATACCACCACCCAGTTTTTTGACGATCTTGGTCTGTGCAGCACCACCAACTCGAGACACCGAAATACCCGCGTTCATCGCCGGGCGAATACCCGAGTTAAACAAGTTTGTTTCGAGGAAGATCTGGCCATCGGTGATCGAAATCACGTTAGTCGGTACGAAAGCAGAGACGTCTCCAGCCTGCGTTTCAATGATCGGCAAAGCCGTTAATGAACCCGTTTGACCTTTGACCTTTCCGCCGGTGAACTGCTCCACATAATCGGGATTAACACGCGCAGCGCGCTCTAACAGACGCGAGTGCAAGTAGAAAACATCACCAGGGTATGCTTCACGCCCTGGTGGACGACGGAGCAATAGAGAGATCTGACGATATGCAACTGCTTGCTTTGACAAATCATCATAAACAATCAGGGCATCTTCACCGCGATCACGGAAGTATTCACCCATGGTACAACCCGAGAACGGTGCCAAAAACTGCATCGATGCTGGATCGGCAGCACCAGCGGCTACAATGGTGGTATGACCCATCGCGCCGTGCTCTTCGAGCTTACGAACCACTGATGCAATCGATGATTGCTTCTGACCGATGGCAACGTAAATACATTTTACGCCAGTACCTTTCTGATTGATGATCGCATCAATCGCAACTGCGGTCTTACCGGTCTGGCGGTCACCAATGATCAGTTCGCGCTGACCACGACCAATTGGCACCATCGCATCAATCGCCTTGAGGCCCGTTTGAACTGGCTGATCAACCGATTGACGCGCAATCACGCCTGGTGCGACTTTTTCAATCGCATCAGTACCGTCGGCATCGATATCGCCTTTACCATCGATGGGGTTACCGAGCGCATCAACGACACGACCGAGAAGACCATTACCGACAGGTACCTCAAGAATCCGGCCTGTACAACGTGCTGTTTGACCTTCCGCCAATTTCTGATAGTCGCCTAATACAACGGCACCAACAGAATCGCGCTCCAGGTTCAACGCCATTCCGTAGACGCCACCATCAAATTCAATCATCTCACCGTACATGACGTCGGCAAGCCCGTAGATGCGAACAATACCGTCTGAAACGGAGACGATCGTACCTTCATTTTTTGCTGAGACAGCGATATCAGCTTTGGCAATTCGCTGCTTGATCAGTTCGCTGATCTCAGAAGGATTCAATTGATCCATGAAACTTTCCTTTCAAATTCTCTTTGCTTAAGCGGTCAATGATTCGGCTATCTTCGACAGCCGACCTCGAACCGTTGCGTCAATTACAGTGTCACTTGATCGAATCTCGAATCCGCCGATCAAGGATTGATCCACGGCAGTCTCAACACGAATCGTTTTGCCCGCATATCGAGTTTTCAACTTTGACTCTAAAAGCTGTATTTCGTCAGCCTCCAGCGGGAATGCACTTGTGATCGTTACTTCCAACGCTTGCTGGCCTTGAGCCAGAAGGGTCTCAAATTCAGTTGAAATTGCAGGCAACGCCAAGAGGCGCCCATAATGAGCCAAGGCTTCCATCAAGGCGTCAACACCGTCAACAGCTACGTCTTGGGTTAAATCAGCAAGGATTTCGCACTTTGTCTCTGCTGAAACAGCAGGATTTTTCAGCACCTCAACCATGGCAGAATCAGCCGTCACCGACGCAGCTTTTTTCAAAAAAGCACTCCAAGACGACTGACTTTTCGTTGCATTCGCATGAGCAAACACTGCCTTCGCGTAAGGTCGAGCGATCGTGGTGAGTTCTGCCATCGGTCGGTCTCCTTACAGCTCGTTAGCCAACTCGGCTAACAACTTTTTGTGTGCGGCCTGATCAACAGATGCACCTAGCACTCGCTCAGCGCCAACAACGGCAAGTTGAGCAACATCAGCGCGAAGCGCTTCCCGTGCTTGAGCAGCATCTTGGGCAATTTGCGCTTGTGCTGAAGCCATAATCTTCTCAACTTCTGCGCGCGCCTTGTCCTGCGCTTCTTCAACGATCTGTGACGATCTTTTGTTGGCCTGCTCTAACAGCTCTGTCACCTGTGAACGCGCTTGTTTCAGTTCATCTTCGATCTGAGACTTTGCGGTTTCAAGGTCACGCGCTGCTTTGTCTGCAGCATCAAGGCCTTCAGCGATCTTTTTCTGTCGATCTGCTAACGCGCCAGAAATTGGCGGCCAGACATACTTCATACAGAAGATGACAAAGATCGTAAATGCGATGAGCTGCCCAATTAGGGTCAGGTTTAAATTCACAATTACACCTCGCGGTCGGTTAAATCATCCAAAGGATCGGGACGTCTTAAACCTGTGCCACGAACGGATTCGCAAACGTGAAGAACAGTGCGATACCAACACCAATCATTGTTACCGCGTCAAGCAGACCCGCAACGATGAACATCTTCACCTGCAACATTGGGACCATTTCTGGCTGACGCGCAGCGCCTTCCAAAAACTTACCGCCAAGGATACCGAATCCAATCGCAGTACCCAGTGCACCCATACCGATCAGCAGCGCTACGGCAATCGCGGTCATTCCAACTACAGTTTCCATATTTCCTCCAATTAAAGGACGTTAAAATTAAATTGTTAATGTATTAGTGATGCTCGTGTGCCATCGAGAGATAGACAATCGTAAGCATCATGAAAATGAATGCCTGAAGCACAATTACAAGAATATGGAAAATCGCCCAAGGAACGGACAAGAACCACTGCAAGTAAAACGGCAACAATGCAATCAAGATGAAAATCAGCTCGCCGGCGTATAGGTTACCGAACAGTCGGAGAGCCAATGAAATAGGTTTCGCAATCAAGCCGACGCCTTCAAGCAAGAAATTGAATGGAATCATCCACTTGCCAAATGGCTGGAGTGTCAGTTCGCCGACAAAGCCGCTAACACCCTTGATTTTAATCGAATAGAAAATGATCAGCAAAAAGACGCCGATTGACATCCCAAGCGTTGCGTTGACGTCTGTTGTCGGCACAATTTTCATGTAATCGACACCAGCAACCATAAATAAATAAGGAACCAAATCAACAGGCACAAGGTCCATCAGGTTCATTAAAAAGATCCAGCAGCAAATCGTTAAAGCAAGTGGTGCAATCAGCGCGCTTTTTCCATGAAACGTCTCTTTCACAGACTTATCGACGAACTCAACCATCAGTTCAACAAAATTGAGGATTCCGGTCGGAACGCCAGCATGCGCCGCCTTGGCTCCTGCGCGGAATAACCAACAAAATAAAATGCCCAAACCAATAGACCAAGCCATGGTATCAACATGGATTGCCATAAAGCCCATCTCAGAGGCTTCTTTCGCTCCATGAGCAAAAGACCAACCATTCTCAGGATGAAAGCCATAGGTTAAATTTGTCAGGTGATGCTGGATATATTCAGAAGGTGTCGGGTTTTGAAGCGCCATTACTGATTCCAATTAGTGTGTTCGGATCTTACCCACAATCAAGGGAAGACTTAGCTGTCCAACCAGGACCGTTATCACGAACCCGGCAAGTACCGCGGAGGTTTCGAGCTGATCGGCATGTGTCCAAACCAGCGCAAACAACACTGCGGTGATACTCAACTTTAACCCCTCTCCTACGAATAGGTTCCGGGCGATTAACCGCGCATTTCGCGCTCCGCGTTGCCGAAACACCCAGAAACCAAATAGCCCCTGAGGAATCATCGCAACACTTCCGCCCACCACCGCGCTAAGCGCATGGGCTGGGCCTAAAACAATATATTCAATGGATCCAATGCCCATTGTGAGCGCGGCTTGTACCAGAAACACAACCTTCGCCGGATGTTTCATGTCAATCACCGTCATTTATTAGTCGCGGGAGTATATGCACTCCATTGTTTCGGATCAATGACAATCGGCAAAACTAAGGCGAAGGTCGTGTATTTCAATCTTTTGTTTTTAATCGTGCCACGATGCCATCCAGAATATCGAGAGATCCATATTCGATGACAATATGCCCTTTTCCACCACTTTTTGGCTTGATTTGCACCGATGCTCCCAGTCGATCCGATAGCTTAGCTTCCAGACGACTCACATCAGGATCTTTTTGATCACCACCCTGATCTGGTTTCGAGTCGTCTGACAATAATCGCCTAACGAGCGTTTCTGTTTGTCGAACCGAAAGTTGCGATCGCAACACATCTTCAGCTGTTTTCACCTGCATGTTTTCCGGCAATGGCAACAACGCGCGTGCGTGGCCCATTTCTAATCGACCCTCTTCCAGCATGGACTGGACACCCTGGGACAAATTCAACAACCGAAGCAGGTTAGCAACATTCGACCGACTGGATGAAATCATTGTTGCCAATGCTGTTTGGTCCATTGAAAACTGATCACGCATCCGTGCTAAGGCGCGCGCTTGTTCAATAGCTGTCAGTTGTTCACGTTGAATATTTTCAATAAGTGCAAGTGCTGCAACCTGTTGGTCATCCAAATCGCGGACAAGAGCTGGAATTTCTGCAAGACCCGCGCGTTGACTTGCTCTCCACCGGCGTTCACCTGCGATTAGCTCGTAACCTCGAACAGTTTGTCTCACGACAACCGGTTGCATGACCCCGTGTTGACGAATGGAGTCTGATAATTCATCTAGTTCTAGTTCACTAAACCGTGTTCTTGGTTGAAATGGATTGGGAACAATTTTTTCGATCGCCAACTGAAGCAAACCCGACGATCCACTCGTTCCTTTGACCATGGGATCTGTTTTTTCGGTATTGAGTACCGCATCAACAGTCGATTGATCTAACCCTAACAATGGGTTAAAGCCTAGTCCGCGTTTTTTCTGTGTCATGCCGCTGTTTTCAATTTCAATCGTTTACGTAATTCAGATGCTAATGCCAAGTATGACAAAGCACCTTTCGATAATCGGTCATACCGTAAAACCGGTAACCCATGACTTGGTGCTTCTGCCAAACGAATGTTTCTTGGGATGACGGTTTTAAACACGCGCTCGCCAAAAAATTGTTCCAATTGCTGGGAAACCTGTCGTGTTAAACTTGTTCTTGGATCATACATTGTCCGAAGAACACCATCGATTTCGAGATTCGGATTATGACCAGCTCTCACTTGATCAATGGTTTCGATTAAAGCCGCAATTCCCTCAAGTGCAAAGAATTCGCATTGAACGGGAATAATCACCCCATTTGCTGCGATTAATCCATTGATGGTCAGCATGCTTAAAGCAGGCGGGCAATCGATCAACACAAAATCATAACTTTCCGCCTGTTCTGCCAACACATCTTTTAAACGAAATTGCGCTCGACTTTGTCCGATTAAACCCACTTCTGCTTCAGTCAGCTGAATATCTGAAGGCAACAAGTCATAACCAGCATCGGTTCCTAAAATACAGACGTCGCGAAACGACGATTCACCTAACAACAAACCTCGAACATCGTGTTCAATCGCATGTTTCAACACACCAGAACCCGATGTCGCGTTTCCTTGTGGGTCGAAATCAATAACTAATACCTGGTGGCCCATTTCACTCAAGGTTGCACCGAGGTTAACGCACGTCGTTGTTTTTCCGACACCGCCTTTTTGATTTGTAATGGCAATAATCCGTGTCATTCCAATCCCTGTTTAACTATTGCGACCTTGCGTTGTTCTTCAACGACATGAGGCAATTGATGCACTGAAATATGACAATTACTATGTGTCATTTGAGCATCGGCGACTTCACTTTCGGCTTGCGCACCCTTCATAGCCAAAAGCTCTCCTTTCGGACTGAGCAGTCGTAACGAGCAGTCGATCATACCATTGAGATGCGTGAAAGCTCTGCTGATTATTTGATCAAATCGCTGATCATCCCGAATATCCTCAATTCTCTGATGAACTATTTTGACGTTATCTAAGTGACATAACGACTTGATATGGCGAGCAAATGCGAGCTTTTTGTCGTTTGAATCCAACAACGTCATCTGTGTTTCTGGGAAGATTACTGCCAATGGTAATCCTGGAAATCCTGGACCTGTTCCAATGTCTAAAAGCGTTCCAGAAGAAATAAACGAATTAACACTCAACGAATCTAAAATTTGGTACACCACAACATCGTGTTCAGTTCGATGAGCACTAAGGTTGAACACTTGGTTCCATTTCATGTGCTCGATCAAAATCGTGTTGAGTGCGTCAATTTGTTGATTCGTTAAATCAAGCTTGAGTACATCTAACCCCGAGGTTAACTGCATTAACTCGCCATAGTCATTAAATCTAATTTTTTCAGATGCACCAGTAGAAGACTGACAGCAGCAGGAGTGATACCAGATATCCGAGCAGCTTGCGCTAAAGTTTCAGGACGATGATCCATTAATTTTTGTCGAACTTCGTTTGAAAGCCCTACGATCGACTGATAATCGAGAGTTGTCGGTAATTTCACCTGTTCATTTTTCTTTAATTTTTTTATTTCATCGGTTTGCCGATTAATGTAACCGGAATACTTCACTAAAATTTCAACTTGAGAAGAAACAGATGGGTCCTCATGACCTAAGAATTCACCCCTTTCAACAAGATCGTGATAATGAATTTCAGGCCGTTTTAATAAATCATGCGCCGACGTTTCTTTACTCAACGGTGATGTCAATATTGAATTGAGTTGTTCAATCGTGGGATCTGATGGGCGAATCCATGTTGATTTCAAGCGATGCATTTCATGGATGATTTGTTCCTGACGTTCATTGAAAAACTTCCATCGTTGATCACTCACCAGACCAAGTGATCGAGCTTTTTCGGTGAATCGAGTATCTGCATTATCTTCACGAAGCGCCAAGCGGTATTCAGCTCTTGAAGTAAACATCCGATACGGTTCCTGCGTTCCGAGAGTAATGAGATCATCCACCATCACTCCCAAATAGCCCTCGTCACGACCAACAGTCCAACTGTCTTTTTCTTGTGCGCGTAACGCAGCATTCGCACCCGCTAACAAACCTTGTGCACCAGCTTCTTCATACCCTGTTGTTCCATTGATCTGGCCAGCAAAATATAAGTTCTCGATTAACTTGCTCTCAAGCGTTGCTTGAAGGTCACGTGGATCAAAATAATCATATTCAATGGCATATCCAGGCCGAGTAATTACAGCCTGTGAACAGCCTTCCATTGACTGAATGATGTCAAATTGAATTTCGTAAGGAAGCGATGTGCTCACGCCATTTGGATATAACTCAAACGAAGTTAAGCCTTCAGGTTCTAAAAACACCTGGTGAGTTGGCTTATCGGAAAATCGTACCATCTTATCTTCAATTGATGGGCAATATCGCGGACCCACTCCTTCAATGACCCCAGCATACATAGGACTTAAATGAAGATTTTTTAAAATAATATCCCGAGTTCTTTCGGTCGTTCTTGAGAGATAACAAGGAATCTGAGTCGGATGTTCTGTTCCCTGACTCATCATTGACAAGTATGGTGTTGGAAAATCCCCTGGTTGCTCAGGTAACAAATCTAAATCAACCGAGCGACGATCAATTCGGGGGGGAGTTCCTGTTTTCAATCGAGCAATTCGAAATGGTAAGCCACGTAGCGACTTAGAAAGCTCATTTGACGCTGGATCGCCTGCTCGACCACCGGATTGTTGATTCATACCGATATGAATTTGGCCAGCCAAAAATGTTCCAGCTGTGATCACGACGGTTTTGGCTTTCAATTCTAATCCCATTGCTAACACCACACCGGTGACACGATCATGTTCAATGGTCAGATCAGAAACTGGCTGTTGGAAGATTGTTAGATGAGGCGTTGTTTCGATAGCGTGCCGCATGGCTTGACGATAAAGCACTCGGTCAGCCTGAGCACGTGTCGCACGAACAGCTGGACCTTTTCGTTGATTCAATACTCTAAATTGGATACCAGCATGATCGGTAATCTTTGCCATTAATCCATCACAAGCATCGATTTCTCGAACCAAGTGACTTTTTCCGATCCCGCCAATCGCTGGGTTACATGACATTTGTCCTAATGTTTCGATCGAATGGGTTACCAAAAGCGTATCGCATCCCATTCGAGCAGCTGCATGTGCAGCTTCACTACCAGCATGACCACCGCCAACGACAATCACATCAAAACAACGTGTGTAATCCATATATATAAAAGAATACTTAAAGAAAAAGGTTATTGAAGTTGTTTATATTACGGGGCTTTGGATCTGTGGAAAAGGCATTTTTTTATTGTTTTATCAGATATTTAAACGTCAAAAGACTTTGTGCGTAAACCCCAATAAGCTCATAGAGCAAGTGGCCTGGGCATGTGTATAAAAGCGCGGCTTGTCCACAGCCGATACTATCCACTGGTTATACCTATCTGAAATCGACCATCTATCCACATCATTTACCAATGCAAAATGTTGAAAAAATCGAGCCTAGTAAATCATCTGAGGTAAATGATCCGGTGATTTCTGACAATGCATTTTGTGTCAGTCGTAGGTCTTCAGCTAAGAGATCAATGGTCTCAAGACTAACGGGTTGGCTCATTGCTTGGTGAAGATAGTTAAGTGCGCTTGCCAATTGAATCACGTGTCGCTCTCGGGCTAAGAATGGGGTTTCAGCGTTGCTATTGAGGTTGAGTTCATTAAGAAGCCAGTCTTTCAGTTGATTGAGACCTGAGCCTGTAACAGCGGATATCTCGATCAATGGATAGGTCGTGTGATTTTTTGTTGGGTGGGTTTGAATATCGTTTTTGGTACGAATAATGCCGATGGTTGCAGATGGGGTGTCACCAACAAGGCGAGTAATGAGAGATTCTGTGACTGTGTCGTGTCTTTCATCAAATAGACAGAGTGCGATGTCAGCAGTTTCTATCGCATTGCGTGCTCTTTGAATACCTTCGTTCTCAATGACATCTTCAGTGGCTCGAATTCCAGCGGTGTCTGTGATCCTGAGTTCGATTCCGTCGAGAAGAAGGTCATGACGAATAAGATCACGTGTTGTGCCAGGAATATTCGTCACAATAGCTAGGGGTTCATTGGCTAATGCATTGAGCAGGGAACTTTTTCCAACATTCGGTTCACCAATGAGAACCACATTTGAAGCTCGGTTGAGTTGTGCACCTTCATTTGCAGCAAGCTTTAACGATTGGAGATCATGATGAAGATTCTTTAATTGATCAGAAAATTCAAGGAGATTTTGTGGATCGATATCCTCATCTGGAAAGTCAATATGTGCCTCGATCTGAGTTCGTAAACGAATCAAATTGCTAACGATGGTATGAACCCGATTTGCGAACTCCCCAGATAAAGAATGATTTGCCGCTTTGACGGCAGACAGAGACGTTGCATTAATGAGGTCACTAATGGCCTCTGCTTGTGTTAGATCGATTTTATCGTTTAAGAATGCGCGCTGACTAAATTCACCAGGATTGGCAAGTCGAGCGCCGCGTGCGGTGATGGTTCGGAGGATGGTTTGGATAACTACAGGACCACCATGGCCCTGAAATTCAACCACATCTTCCCCAGTGAAACTGTTTGGTCCTTTGAAATAAATCCAGATACCGGTGTCAATTAATATGCCATCTGAAACGAGATTTCCAAAGGTCGCCAATCGAGGGGAAAAAGCTTTGCCTGCAAGGGTTTCGGCGATACTGAGACTGTTGCCGCCTGACAGACGGATGACACTAATCGCGCCGCGGCCAGGCGCTGTAGCCGAGGCAACGATCGTATCAGACAGACTCATGTATGGTGGGTGTCAGCATTTTCGATCGACTTGGTAATTACCCATTGTTGTGCGATCGATAAAATATTATTGACGACCCAGTAGAGAACCAAACCAGCGGGGAACCAAAGGAAAAAGAATGTAAATGCAACAGGCATATATTTCATAATTTTCGCTTGCATTGGATCAGGTGGTGTCGGGTTCAACGACGTTTGAATGTACATAGAGACACCCATCAATAACGGAAGAATAAAAAACGGGTCTTTCACGCTAAGGTCGTTGATCCACAAGATAAATGGTGCTTGTCGAAGTTCGACGGATTCTAATAAAACCCAATACAGGGCAATGAAAACAGGCATTTGCACAACGATGGGCAAACATCCACCAAGAGGATTAATCTTTTCACGCTTATAAAGATCCATCATCTCTTTAGACATGCGTTGTCTGTCGTCACCGTAGAGCTCACGCATACGCGTGATCTCTGGTGTAAATTTCCGCATTTTTGCCATAGATTTGTACGCGGCGGCGGATAGCTGGAAGAAAGCTGCTTTGACCAATACTGTAACTAGAATAATTGCAAAGCCCCAATTTCCAACATACGTCTGAATGAATTTCAGGAGCCAAAACAGGGGTTGAGCGATAAACCATAGCCAGCCGTAATCGACGACGAGCTCAAGGCCTGGAGAGATTGCCTCTAATGCATCTTGGTCTTTTGGACCTGCATAAAAAGTAGCAACAGTCTGCCTCGATTCACCTGCTGGAATCACAATGTCTGGACTGATAATACTGCCAATGAAGTGACCATCTTGATTCGTGCGAAATGAATAGAGATGTGTTTGGTCGCCTGATGGCACCCACGCGCTGGTGAAGTAGTGCTGTAATAACGCGAGATAGCCGCCTGTCACTCCGTTATCTTTGAGCTCGGTATTGAGCTCTCGCGCATCGATTGCTGTCTCAAAATCGGAAAACGAGACCTTTCGATACCGCTCGTCCGCGGTGCGTAGTGCATATCCTAAAAATGCCTGCATACCCATTGAGTTCTGAATAGAGGGGTCAGCAGAGTTATCACGTTTTAATTGAACAAAAGGTGAAACGGTTTTTGCAGTGTCTGATGTGTTTTGAATGGTATGCGTGACTTTGATGTCGTAGCGAGCCGGATCAACTGAAAAGGTCTTAGTAATGATGAGTCCGGAGTCGGTTGTTGCTTGAATTGAAATATCGGTTGGTTCAGTGATCTCGTAGCGCTGCTGTTCAGCTTTGTAAATGGGACGGCCGTTAGATGACGCATCTGGGCCATCTGCTCCAACAAGACCGCTTTGCGCAAAATAGGTTCGGGACACGTAGTCAAGTAAAGGAATCGGTTGGTCTTGATTTTTTAGAGATACAGGAAATTCTTTTAACAATACTTGGGTGATATCGCCGCCACTGAGAGCGATTGCCATGTCAGCAGCAGGTGTACTGATAATGATTTGATCAGCATCGATATTCGATGAAATTGGAGCAACTGGGACTTGATTGACACCGGTGCTTGAAGGGACTTCTCCGGCGGTTCGTGTCTCTGTTGATGGCTGAATTTGAGCAGAAACCGCACTGGCTGGATTTTCCGCTTCTGTGAAAAGGTTCCACTGCAGAAATAGCACGTAGGTCAAAATGCCCAGAACTGCGAGAAGGCCAGTACGTTGAATATCCATTAGTTTTGTCTCGTTTTTCCTTTGTGCTCAGGGACCGGATCAAACCCGCCAGAGTGACCTGGATGGCATTTGCCGATGCGTCTTATTCCTAACCACAGGCCTCGAAAGATCCCGTGGGTCTCAATGGCTTCAATCATATATGCTGAACAAGTTGGCTGAAACCGGCACGATGGTGGGAATAATGGGGACACAAAGTACCGGTAGAAACGAATTACCGCAATTGCCATGACACTAAAAATACGATTATTCACCATTGGGTTTTTGGAGATTTTTAAAGAGCTTGGTGAAAACCTGATCGAGCTGTGTTTGGTATTGAGTAGACCAGAGGCGATCAGGGATGTGTCTGGCGATGACAACGATGTCAGCACAACGATTAACAGTCTGATGACGGAGGTACTCACGAATAATCCGGCGGAAACGATTTCTGTCCACGGCTCGCCGTATCTTCTTTTTCGAAGTCACAAACCCAATGCGATGGCTAATCGTATGCTCTCGGTGTTTCGCTAAAACTAAAAAGTCCCGATTGCTAGCTTTAGCATCGGGACTCTTGAATACGGCATCGAAATCACTACGTGACGGTAGAGAAATGACCGTCATGGCAAAGCCTCGTTAAGCAGATAGGCGCTTGCGACCTTTCGCACGACGACGCGCAATGATCTGACGGCCACTCTTTGTGGCCATGCGAGCACGGAAACCATGATTGCGAGCGCGTTTGATAACGCTTGGCTGAAACGTACGTTTCATGACTTCTTCCTATCAATTAAATATTACGGGGCGCGAAGTTTAGCGAAAGGTGGCTGGAATTCAAAGATATTTTCGCGACGAATTGAAAAAGTCCAAAAAAGATAACGCATTTGGTGCGGATTATTGGTCTGTGGATAAGTGGTGTTTGAAAAGATATGAGACTGAAAAACAAAGGATTTTTTACATGCTTTGGCTCGATGAAAAGAGGTTATCCACAAAACGGCACAAAAAACATTTAAAGATAAATATTTCAATGTGTTATGAAATTTCTGGGGATCGCCTATTGACCCGACGGGGATAGATTGTGCATAACTTATCCCCGCCGAGGAGACAATAACGAATGAATTGGGATATTTGCGTAGAGCAATTGGCTGCGGAGCTGACAACAGAGCAGTTGAATACGTGGATCAAACCACTTCAGGTTGAAGAGACCGTTCAGTCGATCCTTCTGTTCGCCCCCAATCGATTTGTGAGAGATTGGGTGACTGACCGATATTTAGATCGTATCCAGTCTTTTTATTCGCAGCATGTTGGCGGAACGTTTCAAGTCACCGTTCGTGTGGGGTCCTCGGGCCCGGTGGCAGGCGCAACGGATCGTGTCGTTGATGTGCCGAAGAAGCCAGTAAAGATCAATCATGAGCCTGTGTTGGAAACGAAGATTCGTGAGCCAGCAGTAGTGGAG
This sequence comes from Gammaproteobacteria bacterium, assembly GCA_024640985.1. Classification (GTDB taxonomy): domain Bacteria; phylum Pseudomonadota; class Gammaproteobacteria; order Pseudomonadales; family Litorivicinaceae; genus HIMB30. Next base: position 85,028 of record JAHEDY010000006.1, on the reverse strand, counting down.
GGCTCAATTAAACACAGCAATCGTCTGAACGTCGATTTTCGGTTTAACAATTTTGTCGAAGGGAAGTCGAATCAGCTCGCGCGCGCAGCGGCCCAAAGGGTCTCCGAAAAGCCGGGGTCGGAATATAATCCGCTGTTTTTGTACGGGGACACTGGGCTTGGTAAGACTCACTTGATGCACGCGGTCGGAAACCAAATCCGATCACACAATCCAAACGCCAAAATCATTTATGTGCACTCAGAACGGTTTGTTGCCGATATGGTGAAAGCCCTTCAACTGAATGCTATTGCAGATTTTAAACGAGTGTATCGTAATGTTGATGCGCTGTTGATCGACGACATTCAGTTTTTTGCTGGAAAAGAGAAATCACAAGAAGAGTTCTTTCATACCTTTAATAGTTTGTTGGAAGGTGGTCAGCAGATCATTTTGACGTCTGATCGGTATCCTAAAGAGATCGATAACATGGAAGATCGGCTGAAATCTCGCTTCGGTTGGGGATTAACCGTTCGGCTTGAGCCGCCTGAGCTCGAAACACGGGTTGCGATTTTAATCAATAAAGCCCAGGAGTCGGGTGTCGAATTAAAACGTGATTGCGCATTTTTCATTGCTCAAAAGGTGCGAAGTAATGTTCGCGATTTGGAGGGGGCGTTGAAACGCGTCCTGGCGAATGCTCATTTTTTCGGTCAAGCGATTACATTGGACTTTGTGAGGGAAACACTTCGTGACTTGATTGCGGTGCACGATCGGCAAATATCGGTGGATAATATTCAGCGGATGGTGGCTGACTACTTTAAAATTAAGATTTCCGATTTACTCTCGAAACGACGGAATCGCTCAGTTGCTCGTCCTAGACAGGTTGCGATGGCGCTCTGTAAAGAGTTGACGGATCATTCGTTACCAGAGATTGGTGACGCGTTCGGTGGCCGTGACCATACGACAGTGCTACATGCCTGTCGAAAAATTAAAGAGTTGTCTGACACCGATTTGGCAATTCGAGACGATTACAACAATTTGTTAAAGGCATTAACTGGATAAGGAATGACCATGGAATTTTCGGTTTCTCGCGAACAGTTGCTCGAGAAAGCTCAGACTGCGGCATCCGTGGTCGAGCGTAAACAAACAATGGCGATTTTGGCTAATGTGTTGATTGAGGTCGATGCGACAGGGGCTGTGCTGACAGGGACAGACTTGGATACCGAGATTTCCACCAATATGGAGCTTGTCGAGGTGGCATCTGGTGGCGCAGTGACCGTCCCAGGGAAAAAGCTAGTCGACCTTGCAAAAGCACTTCCTGAGGGATCTGTGGTTCAGTTTAAGCAAGATGGCGCACAAATGCTGCTCTCGTCTGGACGGTCGAGGTTCAAGCTTGCAACGTTGCCGGCGGCTGATTATCCGAGACTTGAGATTCGTGGTGAGTTGACTTCCGTTTCGTTAGCGAAGGGTCCGCTTCAAGACGCCATTAGTAAAACCCAGTTTGCGATGGCGCAGCAGGATGTCCGGTATTACCTGAATGGCATGTTGTTTTCGATTGGCGGCGGCGAATTCCGTACGGTCGCTACCGATGGGCATCGGTTGAGTTTGTATCAAACAGCACTTGAGGGAATGTCTGCCGAACCGAGCTCGCTGATTGTTCCAAGGAAAGCGGTTCTTGAGTTGGCGAGGCTGGCGAATAGTGCTGACGAAACGTTAGATTTGGCTTTTTCCACGAGTCATTTTCGGGTGTCAGGTCCAACCTTTGTTTTCACAAGTGTTCTGATTGATGGTCGTTTCCCTGACTATGAGCGAGTCGTTCCTCAGGGAGGCGATCATGTCGTTCGCGCAGACAGGAAACGATTACGGGAAGTATTATTGCGTGCATCGATCTTATCGAGTGAGCAATACCGAGGAGTGCGTTTACGCCTGTCTCAGGGGCAGATTGATGTGATGGCCAACAACGCAGAGCAAGAAGAAGCGCAAGAATCGCTAGAAGTCGAATTTGTTGGCCAGGATGGTTTTGAGATTGGATTTAACGTGAGCTACTTGTTGGACGTGCTAGCAACCATTGAAACTGAGATGGTGGAGCTTCGGTTTGGTGACAGTAACCGAAGCGCGCTATTGTTGGGGGTTGGTGATGATACGGGACGCTACGTTGTGATGCCCATGCGGCTCTAAGTGATCACCAATCTCCATATTCACCATTTGAGGGGGCTCGCAGAGACGTCGTTGTCACTCGGGCCCTCAGTCAATCTTTGGGTGGGTGAAAATGGCGCAGGGAAAACATCTGTCTTGGAGGCGGTGTCGATTTTGTCCCTGGGGCGCAGTTTCGCAACCTCACGAATTAAGTCGATTATTGCGTTGGATCAACCAAGCTTAACGGTCTTTGGGCGGATTCAAGGGCAACATCAGGAGCATCGTCTGGCGGTGCAGGTGAATCGCGACGACGAGAGAAAGCTGCGATTAGATGGAGCCGCGGCAAAAAATCAAGTGTCGCTGAGCCGTCTACTGCCGGTTTTGCAAATGACCCCTCATTCTGTGGATGTGATCACTGGGAGCCCCGGTGATCGTCGTCGGTTTATGGACTGGGGTGCCTTTCATTGGTCGGGTGGAAATGGACAAAGCTTTAATGCGCTGAGGCGAGCCTTGTTACAGCGCAATAGTCTGTTGCGTAGTGGTATACTCAATGGCTCGGATCTGGCGCCGTGGGAGCAGCAAATCGGGCTGCACGGTGAGGAGATTGATCGGTGGCGGAGGGAATTCGTTGCTGATGTTAGGCCGGTGTTCGACGAGCTGTTGGTGGAAATGGAGCTTGGGATTGAGCTTGAGCTGGTTTACAGGAATGGCTGGGGTGATGGCGATTTAACAAGCACTCTTGAGGGTCAACGGGCCAGAGACATTCGGGCGCGGTCGACATTATCGGGTCCGCATCGTGCTGACTTTGAGTTGGTTCGCGATGGGGCGAAGGCCGGAGATACGTTGAGTCGAGGCCAGCTGAAAGTGAGTAATTTGGCCTTGGTCTTGGCGCAACTTCAAGCGTCAACGAAACGAGGAATTGCGCCGGTGTTGTGTTTAGATGATCCCGGAGCCGAGCTCGATCATCGTTTTTTGGGTCGGGTTTGGGAAATTGTTGTTGGTAGCGGTGCGCAAGTGTTGGCTACCGGAATTACGGTCGACCGTGTCGGGCTGAGCGAAGGCCAGGCGCGCGTTGCCGAAGTGTTTCACGTGAAACACGGAAGAATTGCGTCTAAGTAAGGAAATTAAATGGAACAGAACCCGCAGGCTGCTAACTACGATGGAAGCTCAATTAAAGTTTTAAAAGGGCTTGAGGCTGTTAAAAAGCGCCCTGGGATGTATATCGGCAACACCGATGACGGGACAGGTTTGCATCATATGGTCTTTGAGGTCGTGGATAACTCGATTGATGAGGCTTTGGCGGGCCACTGCGACCAGATCGATGTGATGATTCATACGGATGGTTCGGTAACGGTTCAAGACAACGGTCGAGGAATTCCCGTTGATGCACATGAAGAAGGCAAGAGTGCCGCCGAGATCATTCTGACGGTGCTGCATGCGGGTGGAAAATTTGATGAGAACTCTTATAAGGTCTCCGGAGGCCTGCATGGTGTTGGTGTATCTGTTGTCAATGCGTTAAGTGAACGTCTTATTTTGACGGTTCGTCGTGATGGTTCCGTTTGGGAGCAAGAGTATCGTCATGGTGATCCACAGGCCCCGCTCGCTGCGGTTGGAACTACGGGAGAATCTGGAACGACCGTTCGGTTTAAGCCGTCAGGTGAAACGTTTGCGATTACTGAATTTAGTTATGATGTGTTAGCAAAACGACTTCGCGAGTTGTCCTTTTTGAATTCCGGGGTTCGGATTAAGTTAACAGAAGAGGCGTCGGGACAATCGGAAGTCTTTGAGTATGAAGGTGGCCTCTCCGCATTTGTTGGTTATCTTGGAAAAAACAAGAACCCCATTTGTGATGTGTTTCATTTTGCCTCTCCCGAGCGCGAAGACGGAATCGGGGTTGAAGTCGCTTTGCAGTGGTACGACACGTACCAAGAAAATATCTTTTGTTATACCAACAACATTCCACAAAAGGATGGTGGTACCCATTTAGAAGGGTTCCGCGCTTCGTTGACGCGTTCGTTGAATCAATACATCGAAGAAGAACAGTTATTGAAGAAAGCGAAAGTTGCAACCTCTGGAGATGATGCGCGCGAAGGTCTGACGGCGATTATCTCTGTGAAAGTTCCAGATCCAAAATTCTCATCACAAACCAAAGACAAATTGGTTTCACAAGAAGTTAAGACCGCTGTTCAACAGGAAATGCGTGAGGCCTTTCAGACGTTTTTAGCTGAACGCCCAACCGAGGCGAAACAGATTGTGGCGAAGATGATTGATGCGGCTAGGGCGCGAGAAGCGGCACGAAAAGCAAGAGAGCTCACTCGGCGTAAAGGGGCCCTCGACATCGCGGGCTTACCTGGGAAGCTTGCTGATTGTCAGGAAAAAGATCCCGGACTCTCTGAGTTATTTTTGGTGGAGGGTGATTCGGCGGGTGGATCGGCGAAACAAGGGCGAGACCGGAAGACACAAGCAATCTTGCCCCTGAAAGGAAAGATTTTGAACGTCGAGAAAGCGCGTTTTGACAAGTTGTTAAGCTCCCAAGAAGTCGGAACGCTGGTGACGGCGCTTGGTTGTTCGATTGGCCCAGAATTCGATATCGATAAACTTCGATACCACAAGATTATCATAATGACCGATGCGGATGTCGATGGCGCCCACATTCGAACATTGTTGTTGACCTTCTTTTATCGGCACCTGAAGGAAGTGGTTGAGCGCGGCCATGTCTACATTGCCCAACCGCCGCTTTATAAAGTGAAGAAAGGGAAGCAAGAACAGTATCTGAAAGACGAAACCGCACTTGACGCTTACCTAACGAATATGGCTTTGGATGGTGCTGTGGTGCATCCTGCGTCAGGTGAGGCGATCTCTGGTGATGTGTTGGAGCGCTTGTTTGGCACTTACCGAGCCGGCCGGGCCGTCGCCGACCGTTTATATCGGATTTATCCGTATGACGCTTTACATGGAATGTTGCTGGTGAATCCGATCAGTATTGCCGATCTGCGAAATTCTGAGCGAATGGCTCGTTATGCTCACGACCTGGCTGAACACTTGCCGAACGACCCTAAAGATGGAATGTTTTTTAGAGTGTTAACAGAGCCTGATCCGGAGCGCCCCGAGTCTCGTATTGTGGTTGAGCGGATCCAGCATGGCCTGACAGACCGTTTTGTGTTTGGGCACCAATTCTTCGATGGCGGTGATTATGCACAGATCGCAAAGGCAGCCGGCTTGCTTGTTGGATTGATTGAGGCAGGTGCGAAAGTCGCTCGGGGTGAGAAGTCGATCGAGGTATCGACCTTTGAGCAGGCCTATAACTGGTTGATGGCAGAGGCGCGCCGAGGGCCACAGATCCAGCGCTACAAGGGGCTTGGTGAAATGAATCCAGACCAGTTGTGGGAAACGACCATGGACAGCACAACTCGTCGGATGCTCAAAGTAACAGTCGAGGATATGATCGCTGCGGATCAAATATTTGTCACGCTAATGGGTGACGAAGTTGAGCCTCGGCGACAGTTTATCGAGGCTAATGCGTTAAACGTCGCGAATCTCGACGTTTAACGGGCGCTAGTCAAGAAGCCAGCTAACGAAACTTTTAAGATCCGCGAAGACGGGGCTTGTTTCACGTGAAACAAGTCCGTTGGCGAGTTCTCTTTCCCCCTTCCCGGTTTCAACCAACGCCGCACGGATCCCCATGCGCTGGGCTGCGGTCAAATCCTTCGCCGTATCTCCTACCATCCAGTCTGTGTCAGGATTCAGCGGGATCTCTTGGTTAATTGCGTGGAGAAGTCCCGGTTTCGGTTTTCGGCACTCGCAGTCGTCCGCGGGTTGATGTGGGCAGAATACGATCATATCGACGTGCCCGCCGGCGCTTTGAATCGCGTGAGTCATTTTTCGGTGAATGTCAGTTAACGTCTGTAGGTCGAACAGGCCTCGGCCAAGGCCACTTTGATTGGTCGCGATTGCGATTCGGTAACCGGCGTGATTCAGTTGAGCAATCGCCTCAGTCGCACCGTCGATGGCCACCCATTCCGATGGAGACTTAACGTACTGATCTGAATCATGATTAATGACGCCGTCGCGATCCAGGATAATCGTGGGCATTGTTATTGCTGAATCAGGCTGAAATCAGCCAGTTTGCTGTAGGCATTCTTGACATGTTGGCAAAGCCGCAGTCGATTGGCCCGGACCGCTTCTTGCTCACAGTGAATCATGACGTTGTCAAAAAATGCGTCGGTCGCTGGTTTCATGGTTAATAGACTTTCCATGGCGTCGGCGTATGTTTCACGTGAAACGGCTAAATCAACGATGTCACTGACCTGTCTCACCATGTCATAAACCGCCGCCTCTGAAGGATCTTCGAATAACGCAGTATCGACAGCCCCTTGTATCTCGGGATGATCCTTGAGCAGATTAGCGACGCGTTTATTCGTGGATACCAAGGTCGCAAACTCTTCCGTCTCACTTTGGGCGATCAATGCTTTTACCCGATCTTCGGTTTTACCTGTTGCGAGTCCGTTGGTTTCTTGTACTGCGACAACCATGTCATGCCTATACCCCTTATCGGTGAGGCGAACTCGTTCGCGGTCCTTGATGAATTGAACCAATGCGTCCAACTGAGCCGGTGACCCAGCTTCAGGTTGTGCGGCAAATGCGTCGGTAATCCACGCGGTCAGATCGAGCCGTAGCGCTGGGAATTCATTGAGCCTTAAGACCCCAATGGCTGCCCGACGAAGGGCAAATGGATCTTTGCTGCCGGTCGGCGGTTGATTAATCGCAAACAATCCCGCCAGGGTATCTAGCCGATCAGTGATTGCCAGAAGGGTTCCATACAGGTTATTTGGAACCTGATCAGAGGCCCCGGCTGGTTGATACAAGCCCTCGATCGCCTGAGCGACTTCGCTTGGCTCACCATCTAAAGCGGCATAGATCGTTCCCATCTGGCCCTGCAGTTCATCAAATTCCAGGACCATTTCGGTTACCAAATCACAGCGAGACAGCGTTGTTGCTCGCTGAATGAGTGCCGAATCTGCGCCAACGGCTTGGGCTATTTTGGAACCGAGGGCTTGAACGCGTTCGGTTTTTGCGCCCAATGAACCAAGTTTTGGATGGAACATAATGGTGTCTAAGCGCGGACGGCGAGCTGCAAGAGTTTCCTTTTTATCGAGATCAAAAAAGAACTTCGCATCAGACAATCGGGCTCTAATGACTCGCTGATTTCCGGCAATTACCTGCTCAGGATCCTTACTTTCGATGTTAGACACCGTAATGAATCGGTTCGACAAAACACCTGAAGCGTCTCGAGTATGGAAATATTTTTGATGTCCTTTCATCGCAGCAATCAGCGCAATGTCAGGGACTTCTAAAAATCGTTCTTCGAATTCCCCACAGAGCGCAACAGGCCATTCAACGAGGCAATTGACTTCCGTGAGTAAACTCTCGTCGAGCTCTACAGTCACTCGATGCTGTCGGGCTGACTGCTCAATTGTGTCCCAGGTGGCACGCTTTCTCTGTTCAAAATCAGCAATTACGTAGGCATTCGTGAGTTGTTGATGATACTGACCGGCATGATCGATCGTCATGATATCAGGTGCCATGAAACGATGACCGAAGGTTTGGTTGCTGCTAGTCAATCCAAAAAGCGTCATCGGAACCACCTGATCGTCGATCATGGCGAGAATCCAATGCACAGGTCTCGGAAATTCCTCACGCCCGTTACCCCAACGCATCGGTTTTGAAAGGGTTAAACTTCCAACAACAGAGGCACACACTTCTGGCAGGATTTCCGAAGCACACCGACCTGCCTCAACGCCTCGGTAAACCACCCACTGACCTTTGTCTGTCTCTACCAGCTCGGTGTCATCAGGCATGATCCCGAGACCTCGACAGAATCCGAGCAGTGCTTTGCTCGGCTCACCCTCCTGAAAGGCAGCCGACGCTGCAGGACCACGACGTTCGAAGGGCTTGTCTTCCGAGTATTCGGCTAACCCTTCGATCGAAACCCCAAGACGACGTGGCGCGGCAATCACAGAGAGGCTCTCATATCTCAATCGTGCATCGTCGAGCTTCGTTATGAAAAGCTCGTTAAATTGTTGATTCAAGGATGGCAGGGCCGAGGTCGGAAGTTCTTCGCACCCAAGTTCAAACACAAACTTCCGTGTCTTCATGCCTCGACTCCCTTCAGGAACTCTGCTCTGAGCGCATCGTCTGCCAGTGGAAAACCGGCGTGCTTTCGTGATTCAAAATAACAATTGGCGACTTGCCGAGCCAGATTGCGCACCTTGAGAATGTATCGTTGTCGTTCTGTGACACTGATCGCGTGACGCGCATCCAGAAGATTAAACGTATGGCTCGCTTTCAACACTTGCTCGTAAGCCGGTAATGGTAAGGATGCATCCAACAGTTTTTCACACGCTTTTTCCGCTTCTGCAAACCCACTGAAAAGCCAGTCAGTATTGGCGTGTTCAAAATTATAAGCGCTCATTTCTTGTTCATTTTGGAGAAAAACGTCCCCGTAAGTCACGATAGAGCCTTCGGTTTTCGTCCAGACAAGATCGAACATTGATTCAACATTTTGAAGGTACATTGCGATTCGTTCGAGCCCATAAGTCAGCTCACCCGTCACTGGGTAGCACTCAAGGCCGCCCACTTGCTGAAAATAAGTGAACTGGGTGACTTCCATCCCATTTAGCCAAACTTCCCAGCCAAGGCCCCAGGCACCAAGCGTGGGCGATTCCCAATTATCCTCGACGAGTCGAAGATCATGAATTTCAGGATCGATTCCCAAATATCTTAAGGATCCAAAATACAGCTCAACGAGGTTTTTGGGATTCGGCTTCATAACAACTTGGAATTGATAATAATGTTGGCCACGATTGGGATTTTCACCATAGCGACCATCGGTTGGGCGTCGTGAAGGCTGAACGTAAGCCGCATTCCAACGTTCTGGGCCGATCGCACGCAAGAAAGTTGCCGGATGAAAAGTCCCAGCCCCCACTTCCATGTCATACGGTTGTAAAATAACGCAACCTTGGTCAGCCCAATATTGTTGGAGGGCCAAGATCAGTCCTTGGAAAGTTGAAGTATCTGGTGCGCCAGTTGTCGGCATAGTCGTTCCGTCAGCTAGGATAAAGGCGCACAGTATAGCTAACGGGTTAGAAATTTGTGCAGTTGATTCAGCGGTTTGTTTGGTTTCTTGGCCAAATGCCCAATTTTGTAAAGCATCTGCTCGCCAAGGCGATCAGTCTCTACTTGATTTATTTTCCAAATCAATCTGCGCGCATTACTCGAAAAAATATCCAGCTCGCTTATCCCTCGATGCTAAAACATCAACAGCATCAACTGAGCAATGATTCGATTGAGGAGCTTTCACAAAAGTTTTTCGATTTACTGACGACCTGGGTGAAGCCCGTTGCAGATTCACGCAATCGAGTTACGACGGTCCACGGATTTTCCGAATTTCAACAAACATCTGATGGACAGCCAACCTTGATCCTTCTGCCTCATCTTGGCAATTGGGAATTATTTGGTCTTTGGTTAACGCAGTATCGCCTCTATACCGCGATGTTCAGGCCTCTACGAGTTCCTGAAATTTCACAATTGGTTCGTCACGCTCGAGAGCGTGGCGGGAATCATTTAGTTCCAGCGACCACCGCAGGCGTCAAAGCGATGCTCAAGCGGCTAAAAAATAATGAATGCGCGATTGTGTTACCTGATCAGGCCCCTAAGGAGGGCGAAGGCGCTTATGCGTCATTTTTTGGGCACGATGTTCTTACGCCGGTGTTGCCGTACCGATTGGCCTTGGCGACCAAAGCACGAGTTTTTATTGGCGCCGCATTGAAGACCCAAGAGGGCTATGAGGTTGTTCTGAAGAAACTAAACGATCCCATTGCCGATGATCAAGACCATTGGCTAGCGATGATGAATCGAGAAATTGAAGCTCTAGTGAGAGAGTATCCAGAGCAATATCAATGGGAGTATCGACGCTTTCGTAATGCCCCAGACGGCTCTCTGCGTTATCCCTAATGTTCCCAAAACGACGGGGATAACACCACTAGAAGAGTAAAGAGCTCAAGTCGCCCCAACAGCATAGCGAAGCTTAAGACGTACTTGGTCCCATCTGACAGTGTGGAATAGTTCAGCGTGGCGTCCCCTAACCCAGGGCCTAAATTGTTCAGACATGCGCCCACCGCTGAGTACGCGGTAATTGGATCCTCACCGAGCGCCATACAAACCAGCATTAAAACAGCAAAAATCAGGACATAGGCCGCAAGAAATCCCCAGACGGCGTCAATCACGCGGGACCCCACCGGTTTTCTTCCGAGTTTGATCGGAATCACCGCGTTTGGATGAATCAGCCGTTTGATTTCACGAGATCCCTGTTTGTACAACAGCAACATGCGGATGATCTTAATTCCACCACCCGTGGAACCTGCGCAGGCACCGATAAACGCACTCATTAAGAGCAAAAACGGAATAAACGTCGGCCAGCTGGCATAATCAGCAGTTGTAAACCCCGTCGTTGTTGCAATCGACACCACTTCAAAGATTCCCTTCCGGAATGCCTCGTTGACTGGGTAAGTCCCGTTCTCAATCAAGGCTAGCGAAATCAAAAGCGACAAACCAAACAAGAACAAAAGGTAGGTTCTCCATTCAGGATCATACAGGTAGTGCTTGAGGCTATTGTTATGCCATGCGATGAAATGAAGCGAAAAATTCATTCCCGAAATTACCATGAAGACAATGGCAACGGTTTCGATTGAGACGCTATTAAAATGACCAATCGATGCGTCATACGGCGAGAAGCCCCCGATCGCAATGGTCGAAAACGCATGACAGATGGCGTCAAATATCTCCATTCCTGAGATCCAATACGCCAATGCGCAGGCAGCTGTCAGCGAGAGATAGATTAACCAAAGTGCCTTCGCGGTCTCGGCAATTCGAGGTGACAATTTGGCGTCTTTGACGGGTCCGGGTGTCTCTGCTCGGTATAACTGCATTCCACCAATACCGAGCATCGGAAGAATCGCGACCGCGAGAACGACGATCCCCATCCCGCCGAGCCACTGCAACTGTTGTCGATAAAATAGAACCGATTTTGGCAAATGATCAAGACCCACAATCACTGTCGCCCCAGTTGTGGTCAGTCCGCTAATGGATTCAAATAACGCGTCGGTCATACTTAAATTGAGTTGTTCAGAGAGCGCTAACGGCACACTACCGGCACTTCCCAGCACCAGCCAGAAAAGGACCGTAATCACGAAACCGTCACGGATTCTAAGGTCCCGCTTTTGCCGACGAGCGGGAAGCCAACTGATGAACCCAGCTCCAAAAACTAAACCAGCTGCCGCTCCAAACAGGGGAATCTGTCCATCTTCGAAAATGACACTGATACCAATAGGCGGCAGCATGGTCAGACTGAATAGCATCAGTAGCAATCCAAGAATTCGAAGAGTTGGGCCGAAATGTGTCATTACAAGAAGGTCGGTGCGACCGAAAATAACCGTTCAATGTCGGTAATTTTTCGCTTGTCTGTAAGGAACATGATCACATGATCTTGATGTTCGATTTCGATGTGATCATGGGCAATTAAAACCTCATCGTTTCGGACGATCGCGCCAATAGTTGCTCCACCTGGCAAAGCAATATCGCCAATTTTTTTTCCGACAACTCGACTGGATCGCTCATCGCCATGAGCGACGGCTTCGATGGCTTCTGCAGCGCCACGTCGGAGAGAGTGAGCGGCTTGGATTGAGCCTCTGCGAACTAACTGCAGCAGTGACCCGATCGTGGCTTGCTCTGGGCTCACAGCAATATCAACAAGGCCACCCTGTACAAGGTCAACATACGCTGCGTTGTTGATCAGGGTCATCACTTTTCGTGCGCCTAATTTTTTTGCGAGCATCGATGACATAATATTCGCTTCATCACTATTCGTGACGGCACAGAAAACATCTACGTCATCGATTCGTTCTTCGAGAAGCAGATCTTGATCCGATGCGTCTCCTTGAAGAACGACCGTCCTATTGAGCATTTCTGATAGTTCTTTGCATCGCACTTGGCCGCGTTCAATCAACTTGACCCGGTATTGATTTTCAATTGACGTCGCAAGACGTGCTCCAATATTACCTCCGCCGGCGATGAGGATTCGCCGATAGGGTTTTTCAAGTTTTTGCAGCTCAGAAACGACAGCCCGAATATCTTTTCGAGCTGCTAGGAAAAAGACTTCATCATCAGCTTCGATGACCGTATCACCCCTTGGCAGAATCGGTCGATCTTTTCTAAAAATCGCAGCCACACGCGTGTCGACTTTGGGAAGGTCTTGGCGAAGATCTTTCAGCTCTCGTCCGACCAAGGCACCATCTGAGTAGGCTTTCACGGCAACAAGCTGAACCAATCCACCAGCAAAATCCATCACTTGGAGTGCGCCTGGTTGTTGGATTAAACGGAAAATGGCCTCGGTAACTAACTGTTCTGGACGAATGATTTGATCAATATTGAAGGCGGTTTTTCCTCCAAATAACGGGTTTGTTTTTCCATCATCGTCCCCGTCATAAGCGGGAGAGCGAACCCGTGCAATTTTTGTCGGGGTTCTGAAGAGTGCATGACTGATTTGGCATGCCACCATATTGATCTCATCGGAGTTTGTGACTGCGATCAGCATATCCGCATCAATACCGCCGGCTTGTTTGAGAATATCTGGGTAAGACGCGTTCCCATGAATGGTTCGAATATCTAGCCGATCTTGTAGTGCACGCAACCGAAAACGATCCGTATCCACGACGGTGATGTCATTGGCTTCAGAAGCAAGATTTTCCGCCAGCGTGGCTCCTACCTGTCCGGCGCCTAGGATAATGATTTTCAAGCCGACACCCCGTTATTCGTGGGCTCTGATTTAACCAGAAGCGCGTAAAAGAAACCATCTCCTCCGGCGTGCGTGGGAAGGTGCTGGGTTCCATAAAGGGTGTCGAGACCGGGTACGCCATTGATGGTGGTAAGATGCGCATCGCCATGACGCTCCAAAAACTTACGAATTTGATGTTGATTCTCTTGGGGCAAGATGGAGCATGTAGTCACTAACAATCGGCCGCCAATTTTTAAGGTGTCCCAAGTCGCATCGAGGATCATGGTTTGCATTCCAATTAATGATCGTAATGAAGTTTCCGAGCGCATCAGTCTGACATCTGGATGTCGTCGAATCACCCCTGTCGCGGAGCAAGGGAGGTCGAGTAAGACCGCATCAAATTCGTGCTGATCCCACCAACTCTCCGTATGTGACGCATCGGCAGCGATCAGTTCAGCGCGCAAACCCAGCCGAACCAGATTCTCTTTGATTCGTGATAGCCGCTGTTCACTGACATCCAGAGCAATGACTTGAGAGTCAGACATCTCAAGCAAATGGCAGGTTTTTCCGCCGGGGGCAGCGCAGGCATCAAGAATCCGCTCGTGGTCCTGCGGGTGGAGAATGATCGAAGCCCATTGGCTCGACTCATCCTGAACACTGACAAACCCTTCCGCAAAACCCTCGAGAGATTGAACGGGAACTGGTTTTGCCAAGCGCACGGAATCAGGTGCTGAGCCTGGAGCGGCCTCAATTCCTTGTGTTGTTAGTGTCTCGATATAAGCATCTCGATCCAATTTTTGACGATTGACACGCAACGTCATTGGAGGATGAACATTATTCTCAACGAGAACCCGCTCCCAATGGTCTGGCCAGCTTTGTTGAATCGCATCAATCAGCCATTGCGGGTGATTCCAGAGTGTCTGTGCGGAGTGCCGCTCCATTTTGAGCTCTGATTTTTTTCGGATGAATTGTCGTAAGACAGCATTCACTAGCCCTCGAGCCCAGGGGCGCCCCTCAGTGACTGTGACATCCACATATTCGGAAACCACCGCATGTTCTTTGCTACCCATCCAGCCAAGCTCGAAAATGCCACAGCGGACGATGGCGCTGAGAATCTGATCCCGAGCTTTGAGTGGTTTATCCAATAGTTGCGATTCGATGGCCTCTAAATGGAACCATTCGCGACAAATCCCATAACAAATCGATTGTAAAAGTTTTTTGTCATTTGGGTTTAAGTGAACCGAATGTTTCCGAAGCAGCGCATCGAGATTTGATTGCTGATTTTGGAGCGCATCAATCACTTCTGCAGCATGCGCTCTGATCGATTTTTTCACGCGCCCTGCTCCAGCAGCTGAATCGGTTCGATCCAAGGTGCTGATTGATGCGATAACATTTGCTCAAGCATCATTCGCTTACCACCGGGGAGCTGGCAGTCGAGTATTTGTAGATTTCCATTGTGTGTGCTGACTAAAATTTGATCGTTTTCCTTCCAGAGTATGCCAGCTTGACGGGGACTACCCCCTGCTGGGCGGACAGAATAAATTTTGATTCGGGATGAACCGGCAAATGTAAAAGCCCCAGGGATAGGATTGAATGCATGAATTTGCCGCATGACTTGAGTGTGATCGCGATTCCAGCGAATACAGGCATCGTCTGTCGTGATTTTATGGGCGTAAGTGATCCCGTCGCGAGGCTGTTGAATCGGTTGAATGGCTCCCTGATCAAACCTTTTCAGCGAGTGGACCAGCAGCGGACCACCAATCGTTGCCAGCTGATCGTGTAATTCAGCCGTTGTCGTTTGGTCATCAATTGGCACCAATGCGGTGTTGAGCATAGGTCCTGTGTCTAAACCCTCATCCATTAACATAATTGTGATGCCAGTCTCTGTGTCTCCAGCTTCTATCGCGCGCTGCAACGGGGCTGCTCCACGCCATTTGGGAAGGAGTGATGCATGGACATTCAAGCAGCCAAGACGCGGGCTTTGAAGAACTGCCGCATTGAGAATCTGCCCATAGGCAACGACGACGATGGCATCAAACTCTTGTTCTTGAATCCATGCGATTTCGTTTGGATCTTTGAGTGTCATCGGTTGTCTGACCGCCAAATTGGCTGCAAGCGCACTTTGTTTGACGGCGCTTTCTGACACCTTTTGTCCTCGCCCACTGGGTCGATCTGGCTGTGTGAGGACATACTCTATGGCGATATCCGGATCTTCAATGAGAGCTTTGAGTGTTGGGACAGCAAAGTCAGGAGTGCCGGCAAACAGGACCCGCAACATCTAAGAAGTCGCCTCAACTCGTTTTTGTTTGGTCAATTTTGATTTGATGCGTGATCGTTTAAGGCCTGATAAGTGATCGACAAAGAGTTTGCCGTTTAAGTGATCGCATTCATGTTGGATACAGACTGCCAGCAACCCTTCGGCTTCCATTTCGTAAGGTTCACCCGAACGGTCGAGTGCTTTGAGCCGAATGTGCTCAGGCCTTTTAACGACCTCGTAAATCCCTGGAACCGACAAACAGCCTTCTTGCATTTCATCAATCTCTTGGGTCAAGAGCTCAAATTCAGGATTGATCATGACCAGGGGAGCGTTTTGTTCGTCTTGCAAATCAATGACCACGACACGCAGATGAACATCGATTTGTGTTGCTGCGAGACCAATCCCTTGCGCTTCATACATGGTTTCAAACATGTCATCGATCAAAACACGAATGGAGTGATCGACGGTTTCAACCGGTTTCGCAATCGTCCGAAGCCGAGGATCCGGGAATTCAAGAATTTTACGTAATGCCATGTTGTGTCTGATTCATAGGATGATTGATGTGAACCGAAATTGTACCCGAACTCCAAGGTGCCTCGCACTGTTCATGACTATGCTTTTGTTTTTGGCTGAGTTGACCTACGCATGTCCAGCGGGTCGTTTGTTTCATGTGAAACATTCAGAGCCTTGTGAGAAAGATTGCATTTATATCCATATTCTAGCCGATGGGATCACTGCCGAATTCATTTCCAGGCCGCAGACGCTGAGTCAGTTGGTCGCTGTGAGTCGCTCCGCATTAACGCCTGTCGAGCTTAAAGGTCAGCAGCCCTTGATTCCCCTCCGCCCGCAACGATTGGTCGATTCACGAGCGGGCCTATTACCCGGTTGTCGATACGGTCAGCTCCAACGGGGAATTCAGCAAGGTTTACGCGCAGGCGATCAGATTCCGATTTTGCTCAATCGAAGGCTGGGGGGGACTTTGCAGATCTTGACACTTAAAGACCAAACGGCATTTGGAGTTTATGATGTGCATTCGTTAGTGCTGATTGATCCATGATTTTTGTAAATGATGTAAAGAGTAATGCGGACATTCTACTGTCTGGCGGTGTTTCTGCGATCCCAACAGAGGGTGTTTGGGGTTTGAGTTGTCGTGTCGCGTCTTTGGCGGCGATTGGGCGGATTCTGCACATCAAACAGCGGGACCCCACGAAAGGTTTGATTACATTGGTGACTGAATTTGATGATCTTGCTCATTG
The DNA here is from genome assembly GCA_024640985.1 of Gammaproteobacteria bacterium. Lineage (GTDB taxonomy): Bacteria > Pseudomonadota > Gammaproteobacteria > Pseudomonadales > Litorivicinaceae > HIMB30. The sequence continues at coordinate 68,575 of JAHEDY010000006.1, read as the reverse complement.
GTATGCTTGCCCGATTCTGAAGGACGCAGAACAGGAATTAAATCGACCGTCAACCTGGATCATTCCGGTCAACTTGCAGTGTCCTACATTACTCACAGGTGGCCGTCAGTCGTTGGCTGTTCGCCGTGTGACAATGCCATCCTTAGTCCGGTTGATAGAGCTGACCGGTCCGCTGGTCTCGACTTCTGCCAACCGATCAGGTCGTTCAGCCTGCGTGGCTCGATGGCAGGTGATGAATCAGCTGGCACATTTGGTCGATCATGTGGCGCGGGGACGCACGCAGGGCTACCTGAAACCAAGTACCATCCGAGATATGCAGACGGGAACAATCATTAGGGATTGATGAAATGATGGATTTTCATACGGTGAAGTCATATTTGTTGGGGCTTCAGGACAGTATTTGCCAAGCGCTCGAAGCTGAGGATGATCAGGCGAGGTTTCAGCAGGATCAATGGGAGCGTGAAGAAGGCGGTGGTGGCCGTTCGCGGGTGATGGCAGATGGAGCTGTGTTTGAAAAAGCTGGAGTCGGATTGAGTCATGTCATGGGCTCCAAATTGCCACCATCGGCGACAGCGTCTCGACCTGAGCTCGCAGGTCGATCGTGGCAAGCCATGGGCGTCAGTTTAGTGATTCATCCGGAAAATCCCTATGTGCCGACCTCGCATGCGAATGTTCGCTTTTTTGTCGCAGAAAAAGACGGTGAGGAGCCGGTGTGGTGGTTTGGTGGCGGGTTTGATCTCACCCCGTTTTACCCGATGGATGAGGATTGTGAACATTTCCACCGGGTCGCTAGGGACGCGATTAGTCCATTTGGCTCCCACTATTACGCCAAATACAAAGCAGCCTGTGATGCGTATTTCTATCTGCCGCACCGCGATGAAACCCGGGGGATTGGCGGTTTATTTTTTGATGATTTTAATGAGCTTGGTTTTGACCAAAGTTTCGCGTTCATGCAAGCCGTTGGCGATGCCTTTGTTCCTGCCTATGTGCCGATTGTTCGCCGTCGTCGAGAGATGACTTACGGGATGCGTGAGCGTGAGTTTCAGTTGTATCGTCGAGGTCGGTATGTGGAATTTAACCTGGTTTACGATCGAGGCACCCTATTTGGATTACAAAGCGGGGGTCGGACTGAGTCGATTTTGATGTCGATGCCGCCCTTAGCGCGTTGGGAGTATGGTTACGTGCCTGAAGCTCAGAGTGACGAAGCGCAGTTGGCTCAGTACTTAAAGCCGAGAGATTGGCTGTGAGCTATCGGTTTGCCGTGTTTGGCGACCCTATCGCTCATTCGAAGTCTCCCGACATCCATCGTCGGTTTGCGGAGCAACTGGCGCTGGAAGTCGTTTATGACAAATTATTAGTCAAAGAGCGTGAGTTCGAAACCGAAGTCAGGCGATTTTTCGATGAAGGAGGCCATGGGCTTAGCATTACCGTGCCCCACAAGTGGGCGGCTCATCAGATTGCTGATCATCTCTCAATCGAGGCCTCATCAGCTGGAGCCTGCAATACCCTGATGAGCACGGATCGAGGTCTTTATGGTCACAATACTGATGGTTTGGGTCTGTTGGATGATTTAGATCGGTTGGATTGGAATCCAGCCGGACGGCGAGTGCTGATTTTGGGTGCTGGGGGTGCAGTCGCAGGCTGTTTAGGGCCATTAATTGACCGTGGTCCAGATGAAATTGTGATTGCGAATCGGTCGATTGAGAAATTGGATCGTTTGGTTGGGCGCTATGATCGACGGGTGCGAGGGATTGGCCTGTCTGAGCTAGATTCTCAAGGTCGGCCATTTGATTTAGTGATTAACGGCATTTCAGCCGGACTGTCTGGGAGTACTGGGGTCGAATTAACCGATCGGATTGTGAATGCTGACGGCGCTTGCTACGACTTGGTTTACAGTTCTGACGACACGCCATTTTTAAAGATGTGCCGGTCATTCACGGATCAACGTGATGATGGTCTTGGGATGTTGCTCGCACAGGCAGCGAGACAATTTGAATTATGGACCGGGCTTTACCCCGATCCCTTTGAACAACTGATTGCATTCGGCCGCTCGCCGGATTCACGTCGATGATTTGGTATACTGTTGACCTTTTGAGATGACAATCATGCCTCAAACTCTTCCTCTGGCCCGTCTTGGGGTCGTCGGCGGCGGACAGCTGGCTCGGATGTTGGCGCCGGCCTGTAACGCACTGCATGTGCACATGACCATTCTCGATCCAATGCATCAGTCTCCAGCAGGCCAGGTGGCTTTTGATCAAATTCAGGGAGCGCTCGATGACCCCGATGCGCTACGTAAGCTCTGTGAGCAATCTGACATCGTGACTTTTGATCTGGAAAATGTGGGCGCCGATATCTTGATGACTTTGGCTGATCAGGGGATGGAAATGGTGCCATCGCCCGCCACTATCCGGTTGATCCAGAATAAATATGAGCAAAAGCAGCATTACCGAAAGACAGGTATTCCCACGGCTGACTTTGTTGATTTAGGCGAAGATCCCGCTTTTGCAGACGTCGTTGCATTTGGGTTGCCCTGTGTGCAGAAAACTCACACCGGAGGCTACGATGGTCGCGGTGTTCATATCATTCGGTCGGCTGATGATTGGGATCGTCGACTAAAAACCAGAAGTTTTTTAGAACAATTCGTGTCAGGTGGGACGGAGTTGGCGGTCATGGTCGCTCGTCGCGATTCTGGAGAAGTCGTTGCCTATGACCCAGTTGAAATGGTGGTCGATCCAGACCTGCATTTGCTTGATTATTTACTCGCACCTGCTCGGGTGAGTGAGGACTTGCGCCAACAAGCGCAACAACTGGCCAAGCAGACAGTGGAGTCATTTGGAACATCCGGTCTGTTTGGCGTTGAACTTTTTGTCAGCGAAGCAGGCGAACTGTTAGTCAATGAGGTCGCTCCGCGCGCTCACAACTCAGGGCATCACAGCATCGAAGCCTGTGTCACGAGTCAGTTTGAGAATCAGTTGAGGGCATGTCTGAATTTACCGCTCGGGCGAACAGACTTACGTGGCCATGCATTAACAGCGAACTTGGTTGGTGAACCCGGTTTTGTCGGTATTCCAGTCATCGAGGGACTCGATGCGCTATCTCAGATTCCGGATGCTCACCTTCATCTGTACGGAAAGGATGAGTGTCGACCGGGTCGAAAGATGGGACACTTCACGTTATTGGGTGAAGATCATCATGAATTGGTTCAGCGGTTAGAGTCGATTCGCAAGGTATTAATGATTCGAGGAGATACGCCGCAATGAATGCAAAAGTTGGCGTCATAATGGGGTCGGATTCTGACTGGCCCATCATGGAAGGTGCCGTGGATGCGTTAAAAACGTTAGGTGTGCCAGTGGAAGCAACCGTCGTTTCTGCTCACCGGACTCCTGAGCGGTTAATGGAGTATGCGAGTTCGGCAAGGAACCGCGGTCTGGATGTCATCATCGCCGGTGCAGGTGGTGCGGCGCATCTTCCGGGAATGATCGCAGCTATCACAGAACTGCCTGTGATCGGAGTTCCCGTCGTTGCCACTTGCTTGAATGGTGAGGATAGCTTGCTCTCGATCGTTCAGATGCCAAAGGGCGTTCCGGTTGCTACTGTTGCGATTAACGGTGCGTATAACGCCGGACTTCTGGCCGCCCAAATTGTTGCCACTGGCGATCATGTCTTACGTGATCGCCTGGCGGATTATAAACAACAATTGGCGGCGCAAGTCGTTGAAAAAGCGAAGAAGGTAGAGCGGGCTGCCAGTTAGCCTGTCACCTCTTTGTGGCGATTCGCCAGTTGAATGTAGTGAAGAGCCGAATATCTGAGGAATTCTTTTTCGCGATCTTTTAACGGTCTGGCCATTTTCGCAGGCGATCCCACATATAAATAGCCTGATTCGAGCGTCTTCCCAGGAGGAACTAAGGTTCCTGCCCCGATCATCACCTGGTCTTCAACCACCGCTCCGTCGAGAACCGTAGCACCGATTCCAATCAAGACTTCCTGACCGATGGTGCAGCCATGGAGACAGGCTTGATGACCGATCGTAACGCGTTCGCCAATGGTCAGCGCTTTGCCACCAGGTGAATAAGGCCCATCATGCGTGCAATGCAAGATGGCTCCATCTTGGATATTGGTTTGCGAGCCGACGGTGATGGTATTCACGTCGCCACGAATGACGACTTGTGGCCAGACCGAGACCTCTTTGCCCAGTGTGACTTTGCCGATGACAACGGCAGACGGGTCGATCCAGACCGATTCGTCAATCTCTGGGTGTTGGTTATCATAAGCGCGAACGGTCATACTGATCCTTGTGATGTGACAAAACCCCCACACTATTTCCGAACCAATACTGGAGTCAATGATGCCAATCAAACGTTTTATCGCAGGAGCGGTCTGCCAGCAATGCAGCGCACAAGATAAGGTCAGGGCTTGGGAAGATGAGGCGGAGCGAGTCATGCGTCGAGAATGCGTGCTGTGTGGACATGAGGATGTGATTGCTCTGGAAGCGCCTGAGGCGTCTGAGATCACGACGCGGGTGAATTACACAGATCCAGTCTTTGATGACGATGTTAAACCGGTTCGAATCCTGGACGCGACAGGGCCGAAAGACGCCTAACTTCCGCGACCATGGTTGGTAGTCTGATACCGAGCGCAATCACTCGGATGACGGAGAAGATCAAAAACGCTGCCATCAAATGGTCAACCGTCGTGGCCTCTAGGATCCACAGACTCCCAAACCACCCGAAACTGGTCGCAACCGCCATGGCGATGCACATATCAAGCGACTTCGTGAGACCGATGAACACTCCATCAAGCCAATAGGACCAACACAACACCAAGACAATCCAGTAAAACCAGGTCATCAGTTCCGACGCTTGATGAATGACATGTTGGAAACCGGTCAGGGCCGAGAAGATGTGTGTGTGAAATAGCATCAGGGCTGCCACGATCAACACAGCAGACACAAATGACAAAGTGGCACCCGCCCAGAGGCTTTCGATAAAACGACTTAAGCGGCGTTCGCCAAGTGCTTGTCCGGCTTCGATCTCAGCAGCATAGGCAAAACCATCAAGTGCATATGCGGCTGTGGCCAGCAAGACAAGCATGAGTCCGATAGCGGCAGCTTCAATGATGCCTAATCTGGCAGAGAGGACTGCTAGGGTGACGAACACGCTGTGCAACAAAATGGTTCGAAGCATCAGTGGTAAGTTAATCTTCAACAGTTGGATCTGCAGTCCCACGTCCCAAGGATGGGTGAGCATAAGTGACTGATGTTTGAGCTGCCTGAGCAGCATGACGACGGCGAAAGCGACTGCTGCATATTCGGAAATGACGGTACCGAGGGCGATACCTTGGCTATTCATGTTGAGTTCGATCGCCAGAAAATAATTGAGACCGATGTTCAACACATTGATGCTGACGGCCAGAAGCAAAGCAATCTGTGTCAAACCTTGCCCAATAAACCAACCCGTTAAAGCCAGTAATATCAGATGAGCAGGTGCTCCCCACAACCGGATTGTCAAATATTGCTCAAGCGGTTGAGTCATTTCCACGGTTGGTTTTGCCAGTTGAAGAATCGGACTGATGGCTTGTGATCCAAGCAACATCAATGTAAGTCCAATGAGGAGCGCCATGAAGACCGCATTACTTAGCAGACTCACCGACCGCAGTGCATCATTGGCGCCCACAGCTTGCGCGACAAGGCCGGTCGTTCCCATTCTTAAAAACGAAAAGGTGCCGAAGAAGATCACGAGAAGTTCAGCACCAACCGTGACAGCGGCTAAATAATAAGTGTGATCAAGGTGGCCTGAGATCGCCGCGTCAGCAAGCCCCAGTAGTGGCGTCGCAATGTTTGCAATAATTAAAGGAAGTGCCAGCCGCCACAGTCTGGCAATCGACGCTATCTTGAAATGAGTTGGCATTGAGGATCGAGGCGTCTGGCCACGAGAATCTCTAAAAAGTCATTTGGATCTTTGACATGTGGGGGAGCTTGCGGGCCGCCTTCACGCTTACGAGCGAGAGCGACCAATCGGAGCATCCAAAACCTGAGTGCCGCAGTTTCTACGGCAAGCGGCCAACAGTCGATCTCATCGGCAATGAGTGGGCGATGTTGATGGTAACCACTCATCAAGGCTTCGGTTTTATCCGCTTGAAGACGTCCTGTTGGATCAGAACACCAGTCGTTAATTGTGACGGCTAAATCGAACAGCAGGCATCCGTTACATGCATTATAAAAATCGATGATACCAGCCAGTTTTCCCTTATGAAATAATGCGTTATCACAGAAAAGGTCACCATGGATAATGCCTGTGGGAAGCATTTGGGCGGAATCGACAAACAATTTTGATCGACTGACCTGATCCTTTAGCGTTTCCTGATGCGCCTTCGGAACAAGATCAAGGACACGCTCGACATTGCTTTCCCACCAAGTGTTCCAACGATGATTTTCCCGGGTGAGATCGTGATAATGCTGTGTTGCCGCATGCATTTGACCCAATGCAACACCAATTTGTTGGCAGGCATTCATCGAAATCGGATCGAGCGTTGACCCTTGGATTCGTGTAAACAACGCAGCCGGTTTGTTTTTGATCGTAAAAAGACGATCGCCATGTTGGTTAGCGATTGGAGTAGCCACCGGTACACCATCCTCTGACAAGCGCCGGTTCAGTTCGATAAAAAATGGGATTTCATCAAAGCCTTGTTCTTCAAAAATTTGCAGAACAGTTTCTGTTGTTTCAAAAGAGACAAAATAGGTGGTGTTTTCCACACCAGCATCCACTCCTTGGAAGCTATTTAAGTCACCTAACGCAAATTGTTTGGTGAAGTCCTGCATTTCCTGCAGAGTTAATTCTGTGTAAACACTCATCGCCGCGTCCTGTCCAAGCGCGGTATTATGCATCGACAGTTACAAAAGCAACACTCTCAGGAGCTTGAATGCCTGCACCTTTGGTTTTAGTTGATGGGTCGTCCTATCTTTACCGAGCGTTTCACGCCTTACCACCACTGACGACAAGCACCGGTCAGCCAGTTGGTGCGATTCGGGGTGTCATTTCGATGTTAAATAAGCTTGCTGATTCGACTGGCGCTAAACGAATGGTTGTGGTGTTTGATGCATCGGGGAAAACATTCCGTGATGACATGTATGCGGAGTACAAAGCCAATCGCGAAAAGATGCCGGATGAACTCAGGGAGCAGATTGAGCCCTTGCATTCGATCATTCGAGCACTCGGATTTCCGCTATTGGCCGTTCCGGGAGTCGAGGCTGATGACGTCATTGGGACGCTTGCAAAGCAAGCAGAGGCCGCTGGTGAAGAGGTGTTGATCTCGACAGGTGATAAGGATCTCGCTCAGCTTGTGACAGACCAAGTCACCCTTGTGAATACGATGAGCGATAGCACTTTGACGCCGGTCGGCGTTGAGGAAAAATTCGGCGTACCTCCGGAGCGCATGATCGACTTTCTTGCTTTGACTGGAGACAGTGTCGACAACGTACCGGGTATTCCGAAATGTGGCCCAAAGACCGCAGCTAAGTGGCTAAATGCATACGGATCACTTGATGGCGTTGTGGAAGGCGCTGAGTCGATTGGTGGAAAAATTGGTGAAACCTTGCGGGAGCATATGCATGTGCTCCCGCTATCAAAGGCATTGGTCACCATTAAAACCGATTGTGAATTACCCGTTGGTCTCGAGCATTTGGCGCGATCTGCTCCAGACGTTGAACAGTTAGCGGCGTTATATTCTGATCTCGAACTGAATCAGTTTTTGAAGCGAATTCAACAATCCCCGGAGGCAAATGAAACATCTTTGGCAACTCCTGAAGCCATTGAGACATCCTATGAATTAGTGACGACGCCTGAGCGACTGACCTTTTGGATGGATCAATGTCGGCAAACGAAAATCTTTGCATTGGATACCGAGACCACCTCATTGGTGGCCAGACATGCCAAGTTAGTTGGGGTGTCATTGTCCTGCATTGCGGGCCAGGCCTGTTACATCCCGGTGGGGCATGTGGAGGGCAAACAATTGGATATGACCCAGGTTCTTTTTGCATTGTCAGGCTTATTCGGTGACGCCACTCTGACCATGGTTGGCCATAATCTGAAATATGATCTCACGATTCTGGAAACCGTTGGGTTACTGCCGCAATGCCGATTGGCCGACACCATGCTCATGAGTTACGTGCTAGATGCAGCAGCGGGGCGTCATGATATGGATTCCCTGGCAAAACGATTGTTAGGCGTAGAAACCACCTCTTACGAAGACGTTTGTGGAAAAGGAGCGAAGCAGATTCGGTTTGACGAAGTGGCGCTCGAGCCGGCTTCGCACTACGCATCGGAGGATGCCGATATCACATTACGGCTCTACAACCAGTTTGTAGAGCGTTTGAATCAAGTGCCTTCGCTTCAGTCGATTTACCAAGAGTTAGAGCTCCCTGTGATGCAGATTCTCAGAGAAATGGAAAATCATGGAGCCTTACTGGATGTCGATATTTTGAACGCGCAATCAGTGACTCTTGGGGTGCGTCTCGAGCAGTTGGAATCTGAGGCACAGGCGTTGGCAGGGCGGCCATTTAACTTAGCCAGTCCGAAACAACTGCAAGAGATTTTATTTGATGAGCTTCAGTTACCTGTCCTGAAAAAAACTCCAAAAGGAGCGCCATCGACGAACGAAGAAGTGCTTCAGGAATTGGCCCTTGATTATCCGTTGCCGAAACTATTGATTGAGCATCGGAGTCTTTCAAAACTCAAGGGCACCTACACGGACAGACTTCCCGGCGACTGTGATCCAGCAGATGGACGAGTGCATACCTCTTTTCATCAGGCAGTGACCTCGACCGGACGTTTGTCTTCGTCAGATCCGAATTTGCAAAATATTCCAATTCGAACCGAGGAAGGCCGTCGCATCCGTAAAGCCTTTATCGCTCCAGATGGTTGGTCTGTGATGGCAGCCGATTATTCGCAAATTGAACTGAGGATTATGGCGCATTTATCGGGTGACAAAAGCTTGGTAGACGCGTTTGCGCGCGGTGAAGATATTCATCGTGCGACAGCGGCAGAGGTATTTGATTTAGAGCCAATGTTCGTGACAGATGAGCAGCGGCGGCGTGCGAAAGCCATTAATTTTGGTTTGATTTATGGCATGAGTGCGTTTGGATTGGCGCGGCAACTTGGGATTGAACGCGCTGAAGCGGCAGCCTACATTGATCGCTACTTTGAGCGTTATCCAGGGGTTCGGCACTACATGGACTCCACGCGTGCAATGGCGCATGAGAAGGGTTATGTCGAGACTGTGTTTGGACGACGCCTGACGTTGCCAGATATTCATGCAAGACAAGTTCCGGTTCGGCAAGCGGCAGAACGAGCAGCGATTAATGCACCCATGCAGGGAACAGCTGCGGACATTATCAAGCGAGCAATGCTCAGAGTGCATCAGGCATTAGCCACGAGTGATTTAGGTTGTAATTTGCTGCTCCAGGTACACGATGAATTGGTTTTTGAGGTCAGGGATCGCGACCTAGATTCAGCGCGACAGCTCATCCGATTGGAAATGGAGGCCGCTGCCGAATTATCGGTTCCGTTGGTGGTGGACATCGGTAGTGGTGAGAGCTGGTTCGAGGCGCACTAAAAATAATTCACATTTTTTTTGAACTTTTTTGCACTGAGGGAGTCTTACTTAGTAAGACAACGAGATTCCCTCATTCGTTGTTCCGACGTGACCCCTGTCGGATGTTGAAACCCCGGTGTGAGCTACCGGGGTTTTTATTATGCGTGGCCTTCAAGATGGTGAGTGATCCATTCCGACGCTTCTTTGATGCCAGTTTTATCCAAACTCGAAAAATTCAACACCACAGAGCGCGGCCGATCTTTTTGCACGGACAGCCTTGATTTGGCTGCCTGGTTGCGACTGAGCTTGTCACTCTTGGTCAAAAGCAACAAGGTATCCATCTCACGGTGGTCAGCAAAAGACAACATTTGCTGATCCAGTGTGGTCATGGGATGTCTGACATCCATCAAAAGAACGAGCCCGGTTAACGTCCGTCGTTCTGCAAGAAACTCGCCGAGATGCTGTTGCCATTGTTTTTTGATCGCTTCAGGAACCTTGGCAAAACCATAACCGGGTAAATCGACCAAAAACCCGCCGGTTCCGGGCACTTCAAAGAAATTGATGAGCTGGGTTCGTCCAGGTGTTTTTGAAACTCGCGCGAGACTTTTTTGCCCCGTGAGCGTATTGAGGGCGCTTGATTTACCGGCATTTGAACGGCCACAGAAGCCGATTTCGGGACCACATTCTGGCGGGCAGTGGTTCAGTGTCGGAGCGCTGATTAAAAATTTGGTTTGTGCCAACCGAGGGTCGACTTGGGTATCACGCACGTCAATCAAATCCTTCACTGCATAAATCTCAGGTGCAATGTATACTACGGCATCGAAAAATGGATCGCTTTCCCAACAAAGAGATGAAACGAATGAAGTCTTTATTCACCGCTATTGGATTGGCCCTATCATCAACTCTCGCTATGGCCGCTGGCTCTGAAGCAACCGCGACTTACGTCGGTAACGCAGACCAAGGTAAAGCTAAAAGCGCAACCTGTGCTGCATGCCATGGGGCTGATGGTAATAGTGCTGCGGCTGATTACCCGAAATTGGCTGGCCAGCACGCGACTTACCTCGCATCGACACTGAAGGCCTATCGCGAAGGCTCGCGAGCTAACGCCATCATGGCGGGCATGGCTGCTGCTTTGTCTGACGACGATATCGCCGATTTGGCGGCTTACTACACAACCCAAACAACGTCTGGTGGCGCCGTTGATGCCGACTTGGTCGCTCGTGGCGAACAATTATTTCGTTTTGGTGATTCGGCAAAAGGTGTGAGCGCTTGCACAGCCTGTCATGGTCCAACCGGAGCCGGTATTGCTTCTGCGGGATTCCCTTCGCTTAAGGGTCAATGGGCTGGGTATACGGAAACTCAATTAAAAGCCTACCGAGAGGGTTCGCGTGAGAATGCCATGATGAACGGAGTTGCTCAGAACCTTTCTGATGCGGATATTCGGGCGGTAGCGAGTTATGTTGGAGGCCTTCAGTAATGTTCAAGCGCATCCTGTCAACAATGGTGATCGGTTTGAGCTTGATGCTGAATCAAGCTTGTGCTGCTGATGGATTCCAGGAAGGCGTTCATTATCAGACACTGTCAAAGCCAGTGGTCACATCAGACTCCTCGAAAGTTGAGGTACTGGAATTGTTTTGGTATGGATGCCCGCACTGCGATTCCTTGGATCCGGCACTGAAGGCATGGGTTCAAAAGCTCCCAGCCGATGTGAATTTTGTCCGTATGCCTGTGGTGTTTGGTCGTTCTTGGGAAATGCATGCGCGCATGTTCTGGGTCGCTAAAAATTTGGGGTTGTTAGAAACCATTCATGAGCCTTTATTTCACGCGATCCACCGTGAAGGCCAGAGACTCCAACGTGTCGATGAGGTGATCGCCTTTTTTGAGCAATTTGGTGCCGATCCAGCTGTGGTGAAACGAGAGCTTGACGGATTTGCAACAGAGAGTGCTTTGCGCTTGGCTGATGCTCGTGTTCGAGCTTATGGAATCCAGGGTGTGCCAGCATTGGTTGTCAATGGTCGTTATGTGACGGGTGTATCACAGGCCGGTGGCGAGAGTCAGTTGTTTGCACTGTTGAATGAGTTGATCGAGACCTCGCGTCAACAGTGATTTTGAAAGCCAGCTCGATGACTGAGCTGGCCTTTTCGCATTAGAAATCAATCAAATCGGAAGCGGTTGCTTTCTGTTCACGCAATGCTTTTGCATAAGCCGAATCCATTAAGTCAATTTCTACCGTTAAGTCAGGCGTTAGGCTAAATGCTTTGGTTCGGCGAATGCGTGCGCGTAATTCCTGCGTTTCGTTGTCATCTCGATAGAGATGGAAGAATCTTAAAAATTGCTTATCGTTCGATTCAATTTCTGAAAGTGCCGAATAACAGGGCGTGACGCGGCCGTACTTGTTACAAATCCGATTGACTAATTTCGCTTGCGTTTTCTCATCATTGGGCAATCCTTCCTGCCGATAAAAAATACGAACGATTTTTCCTTCAGGATCGTGCGTGATCGTTAAAAACTCTTTTGCCGGGCTATCAAGCGATTGAAAATCATCGACAGAATCGCCGATTTGAAGTCCTGCGACATCAAAAGCAAGAGACGCTTGAGACAACGAGAAGGCAAAAGCTGCTAAGAAAAGGCGCGATTTGGTTCGGTACATCTTCATGAGGTCCAGTGTAGCGTATTCGGTTCAGTTAGGGTTGTTTGTTAAATGCAACGTAGGCCTGATCTAGCCGTTGCAAGGCGACGTTGATCTCAGACTCTGAAATGATTAATGGTGGCGCAAAGCGATGCACGTTCGGCCCTGCAACCAAGGTCATGAGTCCCATTTTCATGGTGAGTTTGACCAGTTCACCAGAGCGGCCTGCGTACTCGTCTTTTAAAACTGCGCCAATCAATAAACCTTGGCCCCGCACGGCCTTAAATAACTGATGCTTTGCGTTGAGTTGATTCAATCCCTGGGTTAATTGACGGCCTCGCTCAGTGACGTTGCTGAGAAGTTCAGGTGTATTAATCAATTCAAGTGCTTTGCCAGCAACTGCTGTACCGAGCGGGTTTCCTCCATAAGTACTTCCATGGGTGCCGGCAATTAAATGCTCTGAGATCCATTCTTTGCAAAGCATGGCGCCGATCGGAAATCCACAACCGAGGCTCTTGGCGCTACTGAGAATATCCGGTGACACATCACTATGCTGATAGGCAAAGAGCTTTCCAGTTCGCCCCATGCCAGTTTGGACTTCGTCAACAATTAAGGCAGCACCGACGCGATCACAGGCGGCTCTGATTTTTTCAAAAAATGTGGGGCAAATCGGTCTTACGCCCCCTTCTCCTTGAATCGGCTCAACCATCACAGCGCAGGTATTTTCCGAGATCTGCGCCTCTAGGGATTTGCAGTCGTTGAACGGTAAGTGAGTGAAGCCTTCGGGCATCGGGCCGAAACCTGTCCGATATTTAGGTTGCCCACCTGCGGTGACCGTCGCGATCGTCCGACCGTGAAACGCGTCATTGAATGCAATAATTTCAATTTTCTCAGGACCATAGACATCGAAAGCGGCTTTCCTTGCCGCTTTGATAGCGGCCTCATTGGCTTCCGCGCCAGAGTTACAAAAAAAGACCCGGTCAGCAAAGGTTGCATCAACCAAAGCTTTTGCCAAGTGAATGGCAGGTTCGTTGGCGAGCACATTGGAGAGGTGCCAGACTTTATTGGCTTGTTCGGTCAGCGCTTGCACGACGTCTGGGTGGCAGTGACCGAGTGCACTGACAGCAATCCCGCCAGCCAAATCCAAATAGCGCGCACCGTCTTGACCGAATAGCTCGCATCCAACACCTTTGACAATGATGGTTGGCGGCACACCGTAATTGGGGGTGAGAACTTGTTGATAATCCGATAAGTCAGTCATTTAGCATCATCTCGATGTGGGCACACACGCTACGGCCCAACGCTCCGAGATGATACCCACCTTCGAGGATAGATACGATACGTGATTGACAATGACGATTCGCGACGTCGTTAATGAGGGTTGTGATCCAACGGTAGTCATCCTCTACAAGATTCAGTTCACCGAGCGGATCTTTGGTATGCGCATCGAAGCCTGCTGAGATCAGAATCAGTTCAGGTTTAAATTCATCAAGGGCTGGGAGAAACTCCTGTTCCACTTTGTGTCTGAAGACGGTCCCGTCTGAGCCTGCGTTAATCGGCGTCAGAATTAGATGCTCCCCTGGCGTGTCGAAGTGGCGATTTGGATAGAATGGATGTTGGAACGATGAGCACACCATAACGCGCTCATCATCTTTAAAAATATCAACCGTTCCGTTGCCGTTGTGGACATCAAAATCAATGATCGCAACACGACTCAAACCATGCTGTTCAATTGCATGGAGCGCGGCGACGGCAATGTTGTTGAATAAGCAAAAACCCATCGCTAAGGATTTTTCGGCATGATGACCAGGTGGCCTTGTGGCACAAAACGCTCGCTCAATATCACCCGCCATGACGCGGTCAACTGCCTGACATCCGGCACCTGCGGCGAGTAAAGCAGCACGCAAGGATCCTGGTCCCATGGAGGTGTCACCGTCGACTGGGATCAATTCGCCATGGACCGCGTTACAGCCGATTTGGTGAATCTCATGGACATATTTATGAGGGTGGGCTCGTTCGATCCACTCCTGCTCTGCCGGGAATGCTTCAAAGGGGGTGAGGTCAAGCATTAACCCGTCTGCTTGCAACTGGGTATCAATCGCCTGCAGGCGCATCGGGCTTTCCGGATGCATGTGGCCCATGTCATGGATCATGCAGTCTGAATGGGTGAAATAGCCGATTTGCTTCATTGCGGACTCCAGTTAGTCGGCAAACTGTATCACTGGCCAACCTTTGTTCAATGCGAGTTCTGCTAACGACTGATCTGGGTCAACCACGAATGCTTGATCTGCTTTTTCTAGGAGCGGACGATCATTGATCGAGTCTGAATAGAAATGAATCGTCGAAGCACTGTCTTGCTGTGTCTTGAGCCATGCATGCAGGGCCTCGATCTTCCCACTTTGATAGGTTGGGATCCCGATCAACTCGCCCGTATAGCGTCCATCGATGACTTCAAATTCACATCCCAAGTAGCTGTCAACGCCGTGAAGACTGGCGATCGGTTGAACGATGAAGGTATTGGTCGCCGAAATGATCAACGTATGGAATCCCTCAATTTTATAGGATTGGATGCATTCAAGCGCTTTGGTTTGCAGTTGAGGCCTAACGATTTCTTGAATGTACTGGTCACGCCAGGCAGTGACCTGATCGATTGGATAGGTCTGGAGGATCTCGCAGGCAAATCGTTGATAGGCCCGGATATCAAGATCGGCATTTAAGTAATCTTGATAAAATCGTTCATTGTTTTCCCGATAGTGCTCTTCTTCGACTGCGTCGATATCGATTAAAAATTGATTCCAAGCTTTATCGCTATCGAAAGGGATGAGCGTATGGTCGAGGTCGAAGATGGCAAGTTGCATGGAATACTTCTTTTGATTGAGGGATTGGTTAAAAGTTGAAAGAATGCGAGGGTTTTTAAGGAGTTTCAAGTCATGATTGATCAGGACGGTTTTCGGTTAAATGTGGGAATCATTCTCGCGCATCCGACCGGCTCTGTTCTCTGGGCGCGTCGACGTGGTGAAGATGCGTGGCAGTTTCCCCAAGGCGGCATGCAGGCTGGCGAGACTCCGGAAGACACTTTGTATCGCGAGCTTCATGAAGAGCTTGGCATTGCCAAGCATCAAGTGTTTGTTTTAGCCCAGACTGCTGGATGGTTGCGTTATCGGCTACCCAAATCGTTGATTCGCCCGCGAGGTAAAAAAACCTGTGTTGGTCAAAAACAACGTTGGTATTTGCTCGCTTTGACAGATCCTTTCACTCAGCCAGACCTGGATGCGACGGATCATCCAGAGTTTGATGCTTACCAATGGGTGAGCTATTGGTATCCACTGGGTCAGGTGATTCCCTTCAAGCGTGATGTGTATCGTCAGGCAATGATGGAGTTGGCGCCCGCATTGCGCTGGTTCGGGCCCATGGCATGTTAGATATCCTGCGGCGTCTTGTTCAGGCAGTCACGGATGCGGCAACACTGGACGAAGCGCTCAAGATTATCGTAACTCGGATCAAAGACACCATGCAGACTGGTGTGTGTTCTGTCTATCTGCTCGATGAATCGACCGATCGGTGGTTATTAATGGCCACTGATGGACTCAATCCAGAATCAGTTCGTCAAGCGAGCCTCGGCAAAACGGAAGGCCTTGTCGGCACCGTTGGCAGTCGAGGTGAGCTGGTTAATCTTGATGATGCCCCAAATCATCCGGCATTTCGCTTTTTACAAGAAACGGGCGAAGAAATTTTTCAGTCGTTTCTGGGTGTCCCGATTGTCCATCAACGCCAAATTCTGGGTGTTTTGGTTGTTCAGCAAACGACGCAGCGAAAATTTAGTGATGACGAAGAGGCTTTATTGGTCACGGTCGCTGCGCAGATTTCAGCACTGATCGCGCACGCGAAGGTCTCTGGTCGACTGCACCTGAGTCATGCCGATGGCGAAAAGCCGATTGATATCCATTTTAAGGGAGTCGCGGGCGTTGCTGGGGTGACGACGGGGACGGCTTTCGTCAGACAGCCGCCCGCCAATTTACGACGAGTGAAGGATGCACGGACCGATCAACCCGAGCATGAACTTGATGAGTTTCAAGCGGCCTTGGGTGAGGTGAAAGCTGAGTTGCGACAAATCAGCGATTCACTGGCGGAGCATCTGGCGCGCAAAGAAACCGCATTGTTTGATACCTATCTGAGAATGCTCGAAGACCACACGTTAAGCGGCGAAGTCTGTCAGCGAATCCGCTCCGGTGAGACTGCACCGACGGCATTAAAGTACGTTGTTTTGGATTTGGTGGCGCGCTTTGAGGCG
Organism: Gammaproteobacteria bacterium; assembly: GCA_024640985.1. Classification (GTDB taxonomy): domain Bacteria; phylum Pseudomonadota; class Gammaproteobacteria; order Pseudomonadales; family Litorivicinaceae; genus HIMB30. Next base: position 52,067 of record JAHEDY010000006.1, on the reverse strand, counting down.
ATGGATGATGCCTACTTAAAAGAGCGTGCGACAGATCTGTTGGATTTGGGCCGTCGGATTCTTGCTAAATTGCTTCATGAGCAATCCGAACACTTTGAGTATCCCGATGACGTGATTTTGGTGGCAGAAGATGTGACCCCGGTGATGCTTGGCGAGGTCGATACGCATTCATTGAAAGCGATTGTTTCGATTAAAGGATCGGCAAATTCCCATGTCGCCATCTTAGCAAGAAGTCTTGGTATTCCAGCCGTGATGGGTGCTGTCGATCTCCCTTTGGGTGAAATCTCAGGTGCGCATGTCATCGTGGATGGGTGGCGAGGCGAGGTGATTGTAGAGCCCTCCGAACACGTTCTGGCTGAATATCAGCGTGCAATTGATGATGCAGCGATTCTGGAATTGGACCTTGAACAAATTGGGCCTGGAACTGCCATGACTGCCGATGGGATGCACGTGCAGCTCATGCTGAATGCAGGACCATTCGGTGAGCTGTCTGAACGTCAACGAAGCTGGATCGATGGCGTGGGTTTGTATCGAACTGAATTCATTTTTTTGGCTCGGTCTCGTTTTCCGACAGAAGATGAACAAGAAAATGAGTATCGAACTGAGCTTGCAACCTATGCACCAATGCCAGTTGTGATGAGAACATTAGATATTGGTGGGGATAAAAGCCTGCCGTATTTTTCCATTGCTGAAGAAAATCCCTTTTTAGGATGGCGAGGCATCCGGGTGACTCTGGATCATCCAGAGATTTTTCTGACCCAAATCCGCGCCATGCTTCGAGCCGACAGTGGTCTTGGTAATTTACGGATTTTATTGCCCATGATCACCACCTTGGACGAGTTGCGAGCGTCAAAAGCACTGATTGAGCGGGTTGTCCTTGAACTGACGGCCGAGGGGCATCAGGTTTCGGCTCCCGAAGTCGGCGTCATGATTGAAGTGCCAAGTGCTGTTTACATTGCGCCTGAGTTGGCGAGAGAGGCGGACTTTCTATCGGTTGGATCCAATGATTTGACGCAGTACTTACTCGCTGTTGATCGCACTAATGCACGCGTCGCGGACATGTTTGATGGGTTCCATCCAGCAATCTTGCGAGCACTTCAGGCGATATCACAGGCAGGTACGCAAGCTGAGATTCCAGTGGCGTTGTGTGGCGAAATGGCGGGTGATCCTCTGGCGGCCGTTTTGTTAGTTGGTCTGGGCTTTAATGAATTGTCCATGTCTTCCGGCGCACTTGCGTCCGTGAAACGAGCACTCGGGACCTTTAGTTCGGCCGAGTGTCGATCGCTTGCTGAACAAGCGCTTCAGAGTGAATCCGGTCAACACGTGCTTCGACGGGTCGCTCAAGCGTTCATGGAAAAGCAACTGAGTCTGCTGGTACCACCGAATTTACGCGAAACCCTCCAAGTGGAGATGGCGTGACAGAAATTTTAATTTATTTACCATTGGGTGTCGTCGCAGGGATTCTGGCTGGCCTTTTCGGTATTGGCGGTGGGATTATTTTTGTTCCGGTCTTGCTATTAGCGTTTGAGTTCATCGGTATGCACGGTGAGCTCTTGGCGCATCTTGCCATTGGAACCAGCCTCGCGTGTGTCGTATTCACAGGCTTAAGCTCCACCCTTGCTCATCAGCGCAAAGGAGCGGTGATGTGGCCGTGGGTGATCAAAATGGCTCCATTTTTGATCGTTGGTGGAGCGATCGGCGGTTGGACAGCGGATCAGTTACCCGGCCAGATATTGATTGTGATGTTAGGGTCTTTTTTGCTGATCATGTCATTTCAGTTGTTCATCAAGAATCAGGTGCAACCAGAAGGTGGGGTGATTCGTATTCCATCGATTCCTGTGTTTGCGTTTGCAGGAACTTTGACCGGTTGGATCAGTTCGATGATGGGGATTGCAGGCGGCGCGCTCACCGTCCCTTTTATGACCTCACATGGCGCTTCAGTCCGCTACGCGATTGGCACGGCCTCCGCCTTTGGGATTCCAACGGCATTGGCTGGTGCGATGTCGTTTATTCTCGCAGGCCTTGATCACCCAGATCGTCCAGATTGGGCCTTTGGATATGTGTATCTCCCGGCGTTTTTAGGCATCATCGCGACCTCAACGGTTTCTGCGCGTCTGGGTGCGCGGTTTGCCCATGCGTTGGATCAAAAATTGTTGCAACGGTTGTTTGCCTGTTTTCTCGCGATCCTTTCTATCCGTCTGATTTGGAATGCTGTTGTATGAGTTATCCAATTATTGATCCCGTCGCGCTAGATTTAGGGTTCATCCAGATTCATTGGTATGGACTCATGTATGTGTTTGGATTTTTAGGCGGCTATGCGCTGGCCTTGTATCGCATTGATCGCGGAATGTTTCCGATTCATCGTGAACAAATGTCCGACTTTTTAAGCTGGATAGCGCTCGGCGTCATCTTGGGTGGTCGCATGGGATATATGCTGTTTTATCAACCGGCGCGATTGATTGAGGATCCACTCTCATTATTTTATGTCTGGGAAGGCGGTATGGCTTTTCACGGTGGATTAGTGGGCGTGATCGCTCTGACTTGGATATTTGCACGCAAGCATCAGGTTGCACCGCTTGCGCTTGGCGATGCCCTCGCTCCTCTCATTCCCATTGGGCTCGGACTTGGCCGTCTGGGTAATTTTATTGGTGGTGAGCTGTGGGGGCGTCCGACAGATTTGCCTTGGGGTATGGTGTTTCCGAAAGCCGATGCATTAGTCCGCCATCCGAGTCAGCTCTACCAGTTCGCATTGGAAGGAGTCCTGTTGTTTGCGTTATTGTGGTGGTTTTCGTCGACTCCGCGGAGACGCGGTCAAGTGACGGGGCTATTTTTGGTCGGTTATGGGGCCGCCCGGTTTGCAGTCGAGTTTGTTCGTGAGCCGGATGCGCATCTCGGATTTATTTGGGCTAATTGGATGACGATGGGTCAGCTGTTGACGCTTCCGATGATCGCGATTGGTCTTTGGTTATTGATGTTACGAAAAGGATCTTTAGATGCGCGCCTATCTTGATTTACTCAAGTTGTTACTGGATGAGGGCACAGCGAAGGGCGATCGCACAGGAACAGGGACATTGAGTCGCTTTGGACACCAGATGCGGTTCGATCTGAATGAGGGATTTCCGCTCATTACCACCAAGAAAGTGCATTTGAAATCGGTCATTCATGAGCTCCTCTGGTTCATTCATGGTGATACCAATACCCAGTATTTGCGTGATCATGGCGTTTCGATTTGGGATGAATGGGCAACTGAGGATGGGGATCTTGGGCCATTGTATGGTGCGCAATGGCGTTCATGGCCGAACCCTGATGGTGGTGTGATTGATCAACTGACTGAGGTTGTTGAGGCAATTAAAGCTCGGCCAAATTCGCGTCGCCTTCTCGTCTCAGCATGGAATCCCTCGCTACTGCCAGACGAAACCCAGTCACCACAAGATAACGTCCGCGCCGGACGAATGGCTTTAGCGCCCTGTCATACGCTGTTTCAGTTTTATGTGGCGAATCAACAACTGTCCTGTCAGCTGTATCAGCGTTCTGCAGATGTCTTTTTAGGTGTGCCGTTTAACATCGCAAGCTACGCATTACTGACCCATTTGGTTGCTGATCAGTGTGGTCTTGGGGTTGGTGCTTTCATTTGGACCGGTGGTGATGTGCATTTGTATCAAAATCATGTGGAACAGGCGCGTGAGCAATTAACTCGGGAACCGAGATCGCGCCCAACGCTATCACTGATTCGGACGCCTGAAGCCATCACGGGTTACCAAGAGGAAGATATCGTCATTGAGGGGTACGATCCGCATCCTCACATCAAAGCACCGGTGGCGATCTGATGCGAATCGCTCTTATCGTGGCACGAGCCGATAACGGAGTCATTGGCGTTGACAATCAACTCCCTTGGCATCTGCCTTGTGATCTGAAGTACTTCAAGCAAGTGACGATGGGCAAACCCGTGGTGATGGGGCGCAAAACATTTGAATCCATTGGTCGGCCGCTCCCCGGCCGAACGAATGTTGTTGTCACTCGCAATCCTGATTGGTCTGCGCCTGGCGTGCGGTTGGTGACAAGCTTAGAGGATGGGTTGAAGCTTGCGCGTGCTCAAGCGGATCTTGATGGTGCAGATGAAGTGATGATGATCGGTGGTGCCACTTTATATCGTGAGGCGATGCAATTCGTCGATCGAATGTACGTCACGCAGGTGCATGCATCACCAGATGGCGACGCCTTTTTTGAAGCACCGGATGCATCGCGGTTTGCGCGGACATCCGTGGATCACCATCCAGCAGACGATGCATCACCGGCCCACAGCTACGAGATCTGGGACCGGCGAGCCGCTCACTGATCGCCGTCAGTGACCGCGCCAAGACTCGCTGAGGAAACTAGTCGTGCATATTTGGCGAGAACACCGCGATTGGGGGTTTCTTTCTCCATGGCCCAGGTTGATTGACGCTGTTGCATTTCCGCTTGGTCTACATCAACAGTCAGTGCATTGGTTTCTGCGTCGACCGTAATGGTATCGCCGTCTTGTAAGAGCCCAATTGGGCCACCAACCGCTGCTTCAGGTGTGACGTGTCCGATCACAAAGCCGTGTGATCCTCCTGAAAAACGGCCATCGGTGATCAAAGCGACATCTTTTCCGAGCCCGGCGCCCATAATGGCGCTCGTTGGTGACAGCATCTCGCGCATCCCAGGTCCACCTTTTGGTCCTTCGTAACGAATCACAATCACTGTTCCTTTCTCGATCTGTCCATCCAGGATGGCTTTGAGCGCCTCTTCTTCTGAGTTGAAACAACGTGCTGTTCCAGTGAAGGTTAACCCTTCTTTTCCAGAGATCTTAGCGACCGCACCCTCAGGTGCCAGGTTGCCGTAGAGAATCCGAAGATGGCTGTCCTTTTTGACCGGGTTTTCAAACGCATGAACAATGTCCTGCGACTCTGGATACGGCTGCACGTCGGCTAAATTCTCGGCCATGGTTTGACCCGTACAGGTCATCACATCACCATGCAAAAGCCCGCGATCCAGGAGCATCTTCATCAGCGGTTGAATCCCACCAATTTCGATGAGTTCACTCATGAGGTATTTGCCGGACGGCTTCACATCCGCAAGAACTGGAACCCGTTGACCAATGGTCGTGAAGTCATCAAGAGTGATATCGATACCTGCACATTGCGCCATGGCAAGAATATGAAGCACGGCGTTCGTCGAACCACCCAGTGCAATAACCACGGTAATCGCATTTTCGAAAGACTTTTTGCTCACGATATCCGAGGGTTTGAGATCTGTTTCAATCATTCGCATGACCGCAGCACCTGCGCGCTCGCAGTCCTCTTTTTTATCGGTAGAGACTGCTTCTTGCGCTGATGAATTCGGCAACGATAAGCCGAGTGCTTCGATTGCACTTGCCATGGTATTGGCGGTGTACATTCCGCCACAGGACCCAGGTCCGGGAATCGCTGTTTTTTCTACAGCAATCAGTTGCGCGTCATCAATCGCTCCGGCTGCTCGCTGACCCACTGCTTCAAACACAGACACAATGTCTCGACGTTCTGCGCCTGGCTTAATGGTTCCACCGTAGACGAAAACGGATGGACGGTTTAAGCGCAGCATCGCCATGACACAGGCTGGCATGTTCTTATCGCAGCCACCAATGGTGACAACTCCGTCAAATCCCTGACCTGCCACGACCGTTTCGATCGAATCGCAAATGACTTCACGGCTGACCAGTGAATAACGCATCCCAGGGGTTCCCATGCTGATCCCGTCACTGACGGTAATCGTGTTAAACACCACCGCTTTGGCACCAGCAGCATTGGCGCCTGCTTCTGCATGATCCGCTAATTCGTTGATGTGCATGTTGCACGGAGTCACCATGCTCCAGGTACTTGCAATCCCGATCTGCGGCTTTTTAAAATCATCATCACCAAAGCCCACAGCACGAAGCATTGCGCGAGACGGGGTTTGTGACAGTCCATCGACGATGACGGACGAATAAGGGCGACGTTTGTCGGTCATAGTGGGTCCTATAGTTCTTTTTTAAGGATCAGCGAATTTCGCTGGTAGTTATACAAAGCCTGCCGATTTTCTGGCAAGGCTTCAACAGAAGACATCACAAAGCCGCGCTCTTTGAACCAATCACTGGCTTGCGTCGTCAAGACAAACAGGTTGGTGATTGAGGAGGCGCGCGCCTGTTGTTCGATGTGTTTGAGCAATTTGCTACCAATCGACTGCTCGGTGGTTGCATGATCGACAGCCAAGGCAGCAAGCTCTGCAGATGCATGATCGAGCGGGTAGAGCGCTGCCGATCCTAGAATCCGTCCATCTTGCTCTATGATGCAGAAGTGATTGATTTCCGCTTCGAGCTTGTCGCGAGATCGTTGAACCAACGCGCCTTTTTCTTCCAAAGGTGCGAGTAAATGAATCAGTCCAGGTAAATCATCAACTCGCGCTTGGCGAACGGGGGCTGCCGGTTGCGACGCGATCAGTGTGCCTGTTCCGTCGGCAGTCATCAGTTCAGTCAGAATTGCGCCATCAATCCCTGCACCGAGCAGATGGCAGCGGCCAACGCCACCCCGAACAGCCCGTTCTGCGGCATCAAGCCGACGTTTCATCTCGTCATTTTGGTGTGCCTGGGTGGTTCCAATTAACGCTAAGGCAAGTTCCGAGATTCGATCCCCTTGCGAATCGACGCAATGGGGTGTTTCGCCCATCAGAATCAGTTTATCGGCATGCAGTGCAACTGCGGTCTCAGCGGCCACCTCTTCACTGGCTAAGTTATACAATTCCCCCGCCGGTGAGTGGGCTAAGTGATCGAGATACACGATGGAACCAGCTTGTAACTGACGATGGATCGCGTCGGTATCGATTCGGCGCACTGATCCGGTGAGCTTATGGTTGATACCTTCATGCACACCCAAGGGTTTCGCAGAAACAAAATTTCCTGAAATTAAAGACGAGCGAGCTCGATTTCGGTGTTTTGCTCGCATAAACAGCCCACGAAAGGTCAGCCGATGCTGACTCACCAGGCTAATAATCCGATCGAGTAGGGATTCGTCGGTGATTCGTCGGTGGCCGTGGTAGGAGCTTTCTAAACCTTGCTCAGCAATATACGAGTCGATGGCATGACGTGTACTCTGTATGAGAACGAGATGAACGCCTAAGGCATTGAGCAAGACGAGGTCTTCCACCAACCGACTGACGTTAGATTCAGTGGAGCCGGAATCAGACAGCAAAACAACGAAGGTTTTGTCCCTGAATTGCTCGATGTATGGTCCTGCCTCACGAAGCCAGGCGACTAGTGGTTGCGTTTGAATGGTGAAACTCCTCTCCTGACAGGGAATTGTGCGATGAATCGGGAATCAACTCCAGACACGATTGAGCGAGAGCTGAAATTAGGGCTCAGGGATTGCGATCCGAGATCGGTCTCTTCTGTACTCCGAGACCTCTTGGGGCGAGAGCTCACTGGTACGACTCAGGTTTTGGTTAACCGCTATTACGATCTGTCAGGTCAGCTCCACAAAGCCGGTGTCGCGATTCGTACCCGCTCGATCAATGATCAACATGAAATGACAGTGAAAATCAGAGAGCCTGATGAGGGCGGATTGACACAACGGAGTGAATGGAATTTTCCAATCGATGAGCCGGCTCTGGATTATACGCTGTTGAAAAGCATCGATTTACCTGTCGCTGTAGTCGAATTGATCGACGATGGCGCGCTCGATGTTGTGTTTGAAAATGCATTTCAGCGGACAGACTGGCGTGTCAACTTAGATGGTTGTGATGTGATGATTTCACTGGATTTGGGTTCTGTCTGTGTTGCTGAGAAGACATCACCGGTATCCGAGCTTGAGCTTGAATTGATTGCAGGTGACATCGAGCCGCTCGTTGAATTGAGCTGCTTACTGGCCAATCGGCTCCCTTCATTTATGGCTGTTATCTCAAAGGCTGAGCGAGGCGATCGATTGATCCGTGCGGCGGATCCGATGCAAGATCCCCCCCCGGTTTCTGAGAAAGACTGGTTACATTGGTTAAGTCGCGCACTGGACCCTTTATCTGGACCTTCGCCCGACCAAGCGGTTCGAGCGCTGGATGCCATTGCAGATGACGAGGCGATCTCGACATTTCGTGCATGTTTACGTGATGGTGGCCTGCCCTTAGGCCTGGCTCGTTGGATGATCAGACAATCACTGGAGTCGATGGATGCACCCCACTGAGTATTCACAGTTTTTAAGACGTTGGACGGAGAAATTTGATCCAGAGCAGGACTGGCTCAAGGAGGTCGGCTGCACTGCTCCCACAGAGTCGGCCATCCGTCGAGATTGGCAGAAGAGTGTGCCACTGAGCACGCCAGAATTTGATCGTCATGCGCGAATCTTGCGGAATCAAACTCAAGCGGGATTAATCTATCGATTGCTGTCCGGCCTTGATACATTTGAAGACACCGTTCGGGTGACCACCCACATGGCTGAGAGCGCACTTGATGCCAGCCTTGCTCACCATCGAGCGATCTTGGACAGCGCTTTTGGCGCGCCCTCAAATCCTGCATTGACCATTTTGGGAATGGGTAAGCTCGGTGGTCGAGAACTGAACCTTTCCTCAGATATCGATATTTTTTGCGTCTTTGCTGAGGATGGTGAAACCTCAGGCCCGCGTGTTCGAGATCACGGAGATTATTTCACACGATTGACGCAGCAATTGGCGAAGTCACTGGATGCGCTCACTGTCGATGGCTTCGTGGCACGAGTGGATCAGCGATTACGACCTTGGGGATCGGCCGGTCAGCTGGCGATCCCTGTCGTTGCCTGTGAAGACTACTATGAGGTGCACGGCCGTGAATGGGAACGATTTGCTCTTTTGAAAGCGCGGCCAGTCGCCGGTGATCGAGATCTTGGCACTGAGCTTCTTCATTCACTGAAACCCTTCATGTACCGAAAATATTTGGATTTCGGCGTGTTCGAGTCTATTCGAGATTTGAAATCGAAAATCGAAACGGAAGTCCGTCGAAACGGGCGTGATCAAAACGTCAAAGTCGGCCGGGGTGGGATTCGAGAGATTGAATTTATCGTACAGTCAATGCAACTGCTTCGAGGCGGACAGATTCCAGCTCTGCAAGTGACAGGGTTTTTAGAGGCGTTATCTGCGCTGGTGGAGGAGTCTATTTTAACAGCTGACGATGGTCGACAACTCCGCGAAGATTACTTGTGGTTGCGGCACGTGGAGCATGTCATTCAGGCGGAAAATGACCAGCAAACCCAAGAATTACCCGCAGACTGTGGACCACTGGCTGCTGTCTTAGGGTTTGAAAATGCTGATCAATTTGAGACCGTTCGGCGGCAAGTCACCGATCGGGTGCATGAGGCCTTTGTCTCGTTTATGCGTGTTGAGCAATCGGTCGAGCCACAACAGACTCCGGTCTCCGAAGCGGTCCGGGAGCGTTTAGATGCCCTTCGTGAGAATCCGACTTGTGAGCGTCTTGAGCCAATTGCGCGTGCGCGCCTCGTGACGCTTCTTGATCAATTGGCCCCTGAACTTACGCAGTATCCGGTTGAAGTCACTGAGCGGATGTTACGGTTCGTCGGCACTTGTACGCGTCGAAGTGTTTACCTGTCCTTATTGTCAGAGAATCCAGCAACTCGCCAGCGGATGCTGGATATTTTGAATCGATCCTCTTGGGTCACAGAACGCTTGATTGAAATGCCCGCGTTACTTGATGAGTTGCTTACGCTAGATCCCAGCGAGGCGGTGTTATCGCGCGAAGCCATTGGCCAAGAATTGAGTATGCGGCTACAACGCGTTGACCCTGATGATGCTGAGAGACTGACGGAAGTGCTTGTTCAGTTTGCAAGGGGTCTTGCGTTTCGGGCCGCAGTCTTTGAAGTTCGTGGCGAAATTCCGCTCATGCAAGTGTCTGATCAGCTCACGTGGATTGCTGAGGCGGTGGTAACGGAAGTCCTCCACTATGCCTACCGCGAAGTGGCTCAGAAGTATGGACATCCTGTGCGCACTGAATCTGATCAGCAGGATGCACTCGGCCTTGCGGTCCTCGGTTATGGCAAATTAGGTGGGTTGGAAATGAGCTATGGCTCAGATCTCGATTTGGTATTCGTGCATGGCATTGATGCTGATCGCCTGACTGATGGTGAGACTCCGATTGAAGGCGGTGTATTTGTGAATCGTGTTGTCCGACGAGTGATTGCACTGATTGAGACTAACACTCGTTTTGGCCGATTGTATGACATCGACACTCGTTTAAGGCCGTCTGGGCGCTCGGGACTGATGGTGATCGGACTCGATGCGCTGAAGAAGTATTTGGACGAGTCCGCGTGGACCTGGGAGCTTCAGGCATTCGTCAGAGCCCGACCGGTCGCCGGTGATCGGCAGTTAAGCGCGATGCTGAAAGCGCTTCGTACGGACATTTTGCAACAGTCGCGAGAGCCACAAGTGCTTCTCCAAGATGTCGTAGAGATGCGAGAAAAAATGCGTTCGCATCTGGGCAGTGGACCGAGTGATGTTGGTTTTGATTTAAAGCACGATCGAGGAGGTATCGTTGATATCGAATTTATGGTGCAATATCAGGTTCTAGCACATGCAGAATCACATCCTGAGCTGGCTATGTATACGGATAATATCCGCCAGCTCGACGGACTCTCCGAGTTCGGATGTATTTCAACTGCGGATGCAGATGCGTTAAAAAAAGCGTATATCCACTATCGGGCATTGAATCACGAAGCCATTTTGTCTGACCGAGTCGGTCGGGTTGAAACAAGTGTGATTGAGAATGATCGGATGTTGGTTCAGACGCTTTGGGCGCAGTGGATGTCTTTGTGAATTGATTGGAAAGAAAACATGCAGCCGAACTTTGCTGATCGAGATGGTTTGATTTGGTTTGATGGAGAACTCAAGCCTTGGCGGGATTGTCAGGTCCACGTCCTGACCCACACCTTGCACTACGGTCTTGGGTGTTTTGAAGGTGTGAGGGCTTATCACACGGCCAACGGCGCCGGAATTTTTCGGTTGCAAGATCACACGCGTCGCTTGTTCGATTCGGCGAAAATCCTTGGAATGCACATCCCGTTTTCGATAGAAGAGATCAATGCGGCTCAAAAAGCGGCGGTTGCGTCGAACGATTTAGACCATGCTTACCTGCGACCGATGGTTTTTTATGGTTCTGAAGGCATGGGTCTTCGAGCTGATGCATTAAAAGCACATGTGATTGTTGCAGCCTGGGCTTGGGGCTCCTACATGGGTGAAGAAAACATGAAGCGCGGGATTAAGGTGCGGACTTCAAGCTATACCCGTCATCATGTCAACATCACCATGACCAAGGCCAAAGCCAATGGAAACTACATGAATTCCATGCTTGCGTTGCAAGAGGCGCTGACAGGTGGAGCTGATGAGGCTTTATTGTTGGATCCTGAGGGCTACGTTGCTGAAGGGTCTGGTGAGAATTTCTTTATTGTCCGAGATGGCGTGATCTACACCCCTGAACTCACCAGTTGTCTTGATGGGATTACCCGCAAGACAATTTTTACGCTCGCTAAAGAGCATGGTTTGACTGTGATTGAAAAACGAATCACGCGCGATGAGGTGTTGATCGCTGATGAAGCGTTCTTTACTGGAACTGCCGCTGAAGTGACACCGATTCGAGAACTTGATTCACGCCCAATCGGTGCAGGCACTCGTGGACCCATTACCGAAATGCTGCAAGCAGATTATTTTGATGTCGTGCACGGCCGTCATGAAAAGTTCAGCGAGTGGGTCACACTCGTTAAGGACTGATCGATGCCAACCTTAGTGGTTGGCCCGAACTGGGTCGGCGATATGATTATGGCGCAATCGTTGGTTGCGTTTTTAAAATCAAAACGGCCAGAAGATCCGATTCATATGCTCGCCCCTCGGTGGAGTTTGGATGTTGCGCGGCGGATGCCTGAAGTTGATCAGGCGATTGAACTGCCGTTTAATCATGGCGAGCTTCAGCTGAAAAAACGTTGGGCTTTTGCGAGAACACTGCGCTATTCGAAATACCATCGTGCCTTCGTTTTACCCAACTCACTGAAATCGGCTTTGATTCCGGTCATGGCGGGTATCCCAAGACGCATTGGCTGGCGTGGTGAGTATCGGTACAAATTATTGACCGATCTTCGCGTTCTCCACGAAACCCGATTTCCTCGGATGATCGACCGATATATGGCGCTTGGATTCCCAGCGAATCTCGCGTTATCAGCCAATCAATTACCTGAAGCCCCGCCAATACCTCGGCTCGCGGTCGATCAAGCCTCGCAGGCGGCACTGATAAAAACCCATGGTTTAGAGACCAATCGTTTGGTTGGGCTATGCCCTGGCGCTGAATTTGGTCCGGCCAAGCAATGGCCGTTAGATCGCTTCGCTGATTTGGCAAAACGCTTGGTTGATGAGGGATACCAAGTGTTGTTGCTTGGCTCCCCGAATGACGCTGAAGATGTGGCGTTGATTATGGATCAGGTGCCTGAGTCAAAACGATCTGAGTTTGTTAACTTGACTGGCCAAACCTCAATTCCTGAGGTTGTTGATTTAATCGGCCTGACACAGGCAGTCGTGACGCATGATTCGGGTCTTATGCATGTTGCTGCCGCTACCGGCCGACCATTGGTCGCGCTTTATGGGCCTTCATCGCCTGTGCATACGCCGCCGCTCAGTGAAGCGGCAGTGACGCTCACACATCCTGTTCCTTGCCATCCATGTTTTGAACGGGAATGTCCTTTAAAGCATCAAGCATGCCTGTCAGAACTGTCCGTTGATGAGGTGTTCGTGGCACTGTCAAACCAAATGAATCGGCTCGTCTAATGCGCGTTTTGGTGGTGAAAACATCCTCGATGGGTGATTTGGTTCACACCTTGCCTGCATTGACGGATGCTTACACAGCATTGGGCGATATTCGGTTTGACTGGGTTTGCGAGCCTGCTTTTGCTGAAATTCCACATTGGCATCCATCCGTGGGTGATGTGCTTGCGATCCCGTTACGACGCTGGAAAGGTCGACTCCATCGACTGTTGTTCTCGAACGAGCTTGCTGCTTACAAACAAGTCCTGGGTGCAGAGCGTTACGATGCGGTGATTGATGCTCAGGGTTTGTTAAAAAGTGCGTATCTGATTACTCGATTCACCAATGGACCAAAGCATGGGTTTGATCGGCGATCAGCCAAAGAAGGTTGGGCAGCGAGCGTGTATGACCTCAAACATCGTGTTGACCGATCGAAGCACGCGATTTCGAGAACTCGAGAGTTATTCGCTCACGCACTTGGCTATTCCGTTCCAGACACAGAGCCCGATGCTTCGATTGATTTAGGGCGTCCATTTGATTTAGCGGATCGACTGGTGTTGATTACGCAAGCCAGCCGTCAGCGGAAATGTTGGTCAGATCAGGCATGGAGACTTGTGATTGAGGATGCATTGCCTCAGTTTTCCGAAGTGGTCCTGCCGGTGGGTAGCGATTCGGAATTTGAAGCGATCAGTCGATTAACGGAGGGTCTGCCCGTTCGTATATTGAATCAGCAGTCCTTGAGTGATGTCGCGGTTGCAATCTCAGGAGCTCGAGCTGTTGTCTCGGTTGATACGGGCCTTGCGCATATTGCCGATGCCATTGGTATTCCATTGCTTGCTTTGTATGGTCCAACAAAACCTGGATTAGTGGGTCCTATCGGTGAGCAATCACACATTCTGAAAAGTTCGACAGGTCAGATGGATGATATCGCCGCCGATGAGGTGATGATGTGGGTCAGTCAACTTGATAGAGCGTCTGCCGGGTAAGATCTGGGTTGGTCTTGAATCGTTTGTGCATCCACATGTATTGAGCCGGATGGTTGTTCAGTGCGTCTTCGATGCACTGATTCAGTTGTGTCGCATTTTCCACTTCGTCTTCCGTGGGATAATGCTCTGGCATGGGTTGCAGCCGCACCTGATACATGCCCTGATCGTTCCGGTGTAAATCAAGAAAGAGACTCGCGGCACCTGACATGCGAGCAAGTCGAGCAGGTGTTGTCACCGTGCATGCTGGGCGACCAAAGAAAGGCGCGAAGACCGACCCTTTTGGGCCCATATCTTGATCAGGTCCAAACCACACCATCTGACCTTGTTTGAGATGTTTCACAATCTCGCGTAATGCCCGAACGTCAACTAATTCAGCATAGCGTTTACGACCGCGACACACCGCTTGATCAAACAGGGGGTTGTCATTGGGACGGTAGCTGATGACAAAACGCCCAGCAATGGCGTGCATCAAGGGCGCAACCAAATCGAGCATGCTGTAATGCGGGCAGAGCAAGAGCACCCCCCGGCCCGTTTGCATCGCATCGGACAGATGCTCGCCTCCTGAGACCACCAGTTTGTCATGAACAAAATCGGCAGGTCTGTGCCAAGACCAGGCCGTTTCGGTCAGGCCAATCCCATTGTGTTCAAAACATTCTTTCACCAGTTGACGCTGGGCCTTTGGGTTTAAATGTGGAAAGCACACACCGATATTGCGCTCGCACACCAGCCGTCTGTTGGCTGCGGCGTAAAATAAAAGACGGCCAATCAGTCGTCCGGTTGCCATACCAAGAGCCGGAGGCATCAGTGCTAGCAATCGAATCAAGCCAAGTCCCAGCGGAACGAAAGATAAGCCCATGTGTAATCCGGTTGGGTTCAGTGATGAAGCTCGGTACTATAACAAGCTTCGAATCTTAAGAGAGATCTTCTGTGTCACATATGTTCTCCGCGTCGCGGGTTTTAGTGGTTGGCGATGTCATGTTGGACCGTTATTGGCATGGTGATGCAGGTCGCATCTCTCCAGAGGCTCCGGTTCCAGTTGTTCGTGTCACCCATGATGAAGCGAGGCCAGGCGGTGCCGCTAATGTGGCGTTGAATCTATCGTCTCTCGGTGCACAGGTGAGTTGCGCGGGCTTAGTTGGATCGGATTCTGACGCCGATCTTTTGGAGCAAACCTTAAAAAACCATAACGTGCATCCGGTCTTGATGCGGGTTGAGCATCGAACAATTACGAAATTACGTGTTTTGGCTCAGTCGCACCAGATGATCCGGCTTGACTTTGAAGCGCCTTTTGATGCCACCGATGCTTCATCCCTTGCAGAGACTGTCTTATTAACAGGCGTCAACGCCCTCGTACTCAGTGATTATGCGAAAGGAAGTCTGGAGCCGCAGTCGCTGATTCAAAAAGCAAAGGCAGTCGGGATCCCAATCGTGGTTGATCCGAAAGGAACGGATTTTGAAAAATACCGAGGTGCGACACTGCTGACACCGAATCGTGCTGAGTTTGAGGCGGTTTGTGGTACTTGGTCGAATGACCAAGAACTGATCGAGAAAGGGCGCGCCCTCATGACCACATTGGACTTGGAGTCCATGCTGGTCACCCGTTCAGAGCAAGGAATGACGCTTTTACATCGTGACGGAGCAGTTCATCATTTCGCCGCGACTGCTAGAGAAGTTGCTGACGTGACAGGCGCTGGTGATACTGTGATCGCAACGATGGCTGCAGGCCTTGGTTCTGGGATGAGTCTGGCTCAAGCCGCGGAACTGGCGAATCGTGCCGCTGGTATTGTGGTGTCGAAATTGGGAACAGCGACCGTGAGTAGCCGAGAACTCGAGCGAGCGTTATCGATCGATCATGGCCTGTTTCAGTCGGTTGAGGAGGCGGTACTCTGGGCTGAACAATGTCGGGCACAAGGTGAAAAGGTGGTGATGACCAACGGATGCTTCGATATTTTGCATGCTGGACATGTGGCCTACTTGAAAGAAGCGGCTTCCATGGGTGATCGTCTGATTGTTGCGGTGAATTCGGATGCGTCGGTGGCGCGACTCAAGGGCCCGGAGCGCCCAGTCAACTCTGTTGAACGACGGCTTCAAGTCCTTTTCGGGCTTGGCGCTGTTGATGCGGTGATCGCTTTTGAAGATGACACCCCGACTCCCTTGATTGATGCCATCCGGCCGGATGTGTTGGTTAAGGGTGGTGATTATCAATCCATCGAAGAGGTGGTGGGCTTTGAGCGGGTACTCGCCTATGGCGGTGAAGTCAAAGTCTTGGGTGAAGTGGCGAATCTGTCGACCAGCCACTTAATCGCAAAAATTCGTCAAACGGATTCGGATTCAACCAACTGACAAAGTGTGTGCATCATCAGGATATGGCATTCCTGGATACGCGCAGTGTTCGTTGAAGGTGCGGCCAAAACATAGTCGGCGATCGCTTGCATGGCACCCTCTGGTTTATCACCAACCAGAGCCACCGTTCGGATGCCTTTGCTTTGAGCCACTTGCATGGCTTTGACGACATTTTTTGAGTTTCCACTGGTTGAGATACCAATCAATAAATCACCAGACTGTCCAAGTCCTTCGACCTGTCGTGAAAAGACTTGATCGTAGCCATAGTCATTGCCAATGGCGGTGAGCGCAGATGTATCGGTGGTCAGTGCAATGGCTGCCATGGACTGACGCTCTTTTTCAAAACGACCAATCAGCTCTGCCGCAATATGTTGGCTGTCTGCAGCCGAACCACCGTTGCCGCACAGCATCATTTTATGACCCGCCCTCAGAGTTGAGGATGCGACACCAGCAACTTCGAGCAAGGCTTCAAGTCGTTCGACGTCGTTGATTAAGAGGGTTTTGGTGTCG
Organism: Gammaproteobacteria bacterium; assembly: GCA_024640985.1. Taxonomy (GTDB): domain Bacteria; phylum Pseudomonadota; class Gammaproteobacteria; order Pseudomonadales; family Litorivicinaceae; genus HIMB30. The sequence continues at coordinate 35,439 of JAHEDY010000006.1, read as the reverse complement.
ATGCTTGCCTGAAAAGTGGCTCTAATCGCGTCTAAGCTCATGTTTGGATCTCTGCTGGGAGTGCGCGGCAATTATCTTGCAGGTGCACAGGATTAATGGTGCCAATGATAGCGGATGTGATCTGTGAATGGACGAATAGGGCATGAAAAATGTCGCTCATCGATGTGATTAAATGACCGCTTCCTAGCGCTTTTTTAATCAGGATTCCTGCACCGAATTGCTCAGCGTCAGCGATTAAGGGACGCTCGTCCTGTTGCTCTGGATTGAGCGTAATCATCAGGCAGTTGGCACCCTGCTCGAGTGCGAGACGTCCCCCTTCGATGGTTTTACCGGATAGCCCAACAGCTGTGATGAGCCCCTCGTCCCGCGCCTGAATGAGTGGATTCAATGCGCCTGCTTGTAAATGCTCGACATCATGTCCGTCTGAGTGCAACAGCACCACATCAAGGCGGTCACGGTTGAGCCGTTTCAAACTGCGCTCAACGCTCTGGATGATGGCTTTCTCTGAGAAGTCATAATGACTACCGGTGTCTTTGGAATAGGATTCGCCAACTTTGGTGATTAGATGAAATGACTCATCGATGTGTGGAAGGAGTTCACCTAAGCGTTTCTCTGATTCGCCGTAGGCTGGTGCTGTGTCGAGACAATTGATCCCGAGAGAAGCAGCCAGTTTCAGTAAATCAACGACCGCTTGGTCTGAAGGAAGCTCAAATCCCTCGGGATATTTCACATCGGTATTTCGGCCAATTTTGACCGTGCCGAGTCCTAAAGGGCTCAACAGTAAATCGGTCTGTCCAAGCGGACGCCGGGTCATACCCATGGATAGCCTCCGACGTGAGCACTCGGCCATGCTGGAAAAGACATCGTTGCGCTATTCTGATCAAGCAATGGTATGACCTGATCTGCGAGGGCTGGCGCCAGCGCAAGTTTTGTTGGCCAAGCAATGATGAGGCGATGCGCCTTGGAGACAAACGCTGTATCCGGTCGATGACCTTCACGAGTACTGGGCTCTGCCCGATTGATTCGAAACACGTGTGTGGATTGGATTTGCGGTTCAAGCCAGCCGAGGGCTTCTTCGACCGCACGTTCGGCTTGACGGCACAGGGTGAGATCATCTTGCTCCACGCCATCTTCAGCCAGTTGTCCACCCAGATATAAGAACTGAGATTCACCAACACGGTGTGTTGAGACAGTGAGCTTTGGTTTACTCCCGGTTCCGAGTTGATGTCCGAATACGGGTGGAATGGGTTCTTTTAGCTGACAAACAGCCATTGCTAGCGGACGGCGTTGCATCCTTGGTCGTTCGATATCAAGTGGGGCAAGCAGACCCTCTGTTCCCTCGCCCGCAGTTAGAATCACATCACCTTTTAAAGAACCAGCGGTTGTTTCGATACCCGTGATCATCTGATTCTCAACAATCAAATTGGTGACTTCTGCAGTGAATAATTGACCGTCGAGCATGTCTGAGAATGCTTGGATTAATGTATCAAGTTTCAGAACAGGTTCAGTGAGTCGATAGAGATGACCGTGAAAATTGGGGTGATCAAAAGCGGCTTCTTCGGTTGGGTTTATTCGTTCCATGCGCGATCGCATTGCTTTGCTCGCGAAAAAGCCCAAAAGATTGGCGGTGATGGATTCCACCGACCATAACAGTTGATCGCTGCGTTCCAGCTGCACCTGTCGTAAATCGACCGTTCCCTGACCGCTCAGCGCATTTTTCCACCGGCTGGGCATCGCGCCGATTTCACTAGCAGCTTTGGTTAAGAGCCCGTCGAGTGCATACTTAGTTCCACCATGAATCATGCCCTGGCTTGCCAGGGTCTGACCTTGGCCGAGCGCACTTTTTTCAATGACACAACATGGAATGTTGCGAGCTTTCAGTTCAGCTGCTAACCAGAGCCCTGAAATCCCGCCGCCGACGATGATTTTCATGAAGGCATGCTAGCATCTTCAATTATGGGACGACATCTGTATTCATTGATCTTGATACTTTGCTTGCCACTGCTGATTGGGCACGTGGTGAGGAAATATCGTCGTGAAAAATCAGACCCCATGGTGCGCCACCGACTGGGGTTAGAACTCCCGATGATTCGATCGGATACCCTCTGGATTCATGCCTGTAGTCTTGGAGAATGCAAAGTTGGTCTGGCGCTAGCCAGAATGTTGATCACACAGGATCCATCACTGAAGATTTTGATCACAGCAACGACGCCTTCAGGCTTGAACCTCTTGTCTGACAGTGAATTTGAGAGTCATGTGTTTCCTTGGGATTTTCCGTGGGTTTGGAGTCAATGGTTAAGGCGCTTAACACCGAAAGCGCTGATCGTGATGGAAACCGAATTGTGGCCAAATTTAGTGGCTGCGTGTCATGAGTCTGAGGTTCCTGTGATCCTCGCTAATGGGCGTTTAAGTGATCGATCTGTGCGCGGTTACCTGCGTTTCGGCTGGTTGACTCAACCGATGTGGTCGAAGATATCGCGCGCTCTCATGCAATTCTCTGGTGACGCTCACCACGCGCACCTATTGGGTGTGCATGCACATGCGATTTCTGAGGTTGGATCGATTAAGTTGGATCAACCAGTACCGCTAGTTCCAGAGGAGCAGTCGCATCAGGTGATGGCTTGGAAAAACAAACGCCCCCTCGTCTGTTTAATGAGCAGTCACCCTGAGGATGATGCGTTATTCATGCGTTGGGCTCATCAAGAGCCACACATTGCATTATTGATCGTCCCTCGACATCCGGTGCGAGGAGCCGATATTCGCCATACGGCAGTGGCGGCTGGATTGACTGCTTGTCAGATGTCACAGAAGCTTGATCCAGGAACGCAACTCCTAATCGGCGATACCTTCGGTCACATGGGCGCATATATCTCGCAGTCGGATGTGATTGTCATTGGCGGAAGCTTTTCCGGTAAAGGCGGCCAGAATCCAATCGAGCCCGCACGACTGAAAAAGCCTCTGGTTGCTGGACCATCAATGTATAACTTTCAGGCGATTACCGAGGGGCTTGAGACGGCAGGTGGGATGGTTCGAGCCGATGCGGAGAACCTATCGGAAGTCTTGGTCAAGGCAATGGAGAATGCCGAGCTGATGGGTTCGGCGGCCGAGGCATGGGTCGAGGCGCATCGTGGGTCGACAGCGCTGCAAACCCAAGCCATTTTAGCAGCAATCGCTCCTGACTAACGCGATTCCAGTCGAGCCCGTGCGCGCGCCGCTGCCGCTCGAACCTGATTCGGCGCTGTACCACCAATGTGGTCTCGAGCATTGACAGATCCTTCAACCGTTAAGACCTCAAAGACGTCATCGCCGATTAAGTCACTGAAGTGTTGAAGCTCAGCGAGATCCATTTCAGATAAGTCTCTCTGGGTTTGGACGCCCAGTGCTACCGCCTGACCAACGACCTCATGAGCATCACGAAATGGAAGACCTTGTCGCACCAAATAGTCTGCGAGGTCGGTTGCGGTTGAGAAGCCGCGGATGGCAGATTCTTTCAGGATGTCCCGATTGACCACCAGTGAAGGCATCATATCTGCAAAGGCGCGCAATGATCCCAGTAAGGTATCTGCGGCATCGTAGAGCGGCTCTTTGTCTTCTTGATTATCTTTGTTGTAAGCCAGTGGCTGGCCTTTCATCAACGTCAGGAGACTCATCAGGTGTCCAAATATCCGTCCAGATTTTCCACGAACAAGCTCCGGGACATCGGGATTTTTCTTTTGAGGCATGATGGAGCTGCCGGTGCAGAATTTGTCGGGAAGATCAACGAATTGCCAAGCGGTCGAATTCCAGTTGATGAGTTCCTCAGAAAACCGAGATAAATGCATCATCACCAGACTGGCAGCACTTAAAAATTCTATTCCAAAGTCACGATCGGAGACGGAATCGAGACTATTTTCTGTTGGTCGATCAAAGCCAAGGAGTTCGGCTGTCCGCTCACGATTGATCGGATAGCTCGTACCCGCCAACGCAGCTGCACCCAAGGGGCATTGATTCATCCGTTGACGACAATCCAGTAATCGGCCTGCATCACGCTCAAGCATTTCATTCCACGCCAGCATATGATGCCCAAAGGTGACGGGTTGAGCTGCCTGAAGATGCGTGAAGCCTGGCATGATTGACTCAGCTTCGCGCTCAGCAAGATCAATCAGGCCGCTTTGCAGACGTGAGAGCTCACTGATTGCATGATCAATCGTGCCCCGAAGCCACAATCGAATATCCGTTGCGACTTGATCATTTCTTGACCGTCCGGTGTGAAGTTTTTTGCCCGTGTCGCCAACCAAATCGATTAAGCGGGACTCAATATTCATGTGCACATCTTCACGTGCAATTGACCAGGTGAAATGGCCTGCCTGAATTTCTAACTCAATTTGACGCAGACCTTCAATAATGGTCTGGCAGTCGGTGCTTGTCAGGATTCCCTGCTCCGCGAGCATCGAAGCGTGTGCGATTGATCCTTCAATATCTTCGCGCGCCATCCGCTGATCAAATCCAACAGATGCCGTGAATGCTTGGACGAACGCGTCGGTGGATTCCGAGAAGCGACCGCCCCATAGCGCTTTGGGGGTTTCCTGACTCATAGAGACTCCTTCTGTAAGCATCCAGTATACTTTGTGTAACAAAGGACCACACATGCAAAAAACATTAACTATCGCAACGCGTAAAAGCCCACTGGCACTATGGCAGGCGTATCACGTGCGTGATCGTCTTCAAGCCGCATTCCCAGAGATCATCATTGAGCTTTTGGAAATGACCACTCAAGGCGATGAACGCCTGGATGTGTCGTTAACGAAAATTGGTGGAAAAGGCGTTTTCGTGAAGGAACTCGAGACCGCGCTTTATGATGGGCGCGCTGATCTGGCGGTGCATTCACTGAAAGATGTTCCGATGGAATTACCGGCCGGGCTTGAGTTGTGTTGTCTGACAGCGAGAGAAACTCCAGCAGATGCGGTGGTGCATCGTGCCGGAACAACAGCATGGACGGGGTTTTCGGATATCCCCGAAGGCGCGCATTTGGGAACGTCCAGTTTGCGACGGATTGCGCAAATTCGAGCATTACGGCCTGATTTGAAGTTGTCACCAGTACGAGGAAATCTTGGAACTCGTTTGAGAAAACTGGATGCCGGTGAATTTGATGGATTAGTTCTGGCGTCTGCTGGACTGAAACGACTGAAGCTCGGTGACCGGATCGCATTTGAGACCGCTTCTGAGGATGTCTTGCCAGCATGTGGACAAGGGATTTTAGGGATTGAGATCCGCGAGGATGATCCAGAAACCCGAGCCATCGTGATGATATTACAAGATGAGGCCAGTGAAATTGCGGGCCGTGCGGAACGTGCTTTAAATCGCCATTTAAACGGAGGCTGTCAGGTTCCGATTGCTGCGTACGCGATCGAGCGTGATGGTCGCTTATGGCTTCGTGCATTGGTTGGATCCGCTGATTGCGGAACATTACTGAAAGCTGACGATGTGGGTGAATGCGATGAGGCTGAGGCACTCGGTGTTCGGGTCGCCGAAGAGTTAATTGCGCAGGGTGCAAAAGAGCTTCTTGCTCAAGCGGGTTTGTAGGCTTGAAAATCTGGTTAAATCGACTGCCCTCAGCATTTCCTCGAACCAGTGTGGCCTTTGATTCGGCAGGTTTCGAGCCGATCGCCATCTCGTGTCTGCAGGCTTGTCCGTTAGATGTGTCATTGCATCCTGCGATCGTCGATTTTGATCGATTTTCTGATGTCGTCGTGACTTCACCTGAAACCGCGCATTTATTGATCGACGCGATCCTTGGGCGATGGACGCAATGGCCTGACTCTCAGATTTTTTGGGCGGTGGGCCCGGGCACTGCGCAAATCCTCAACTCAGAAATTCGATGCGTTCGCGAGGGCAGTGAACCCGGATCATCATCGCTCATTGAGCGAATGCAGCGCGACGTCAAAGCCCAGAGTCGCATCGTCGTCGCAAGCGGACAAGGATCTGGCCGTCAATTTGATGGTTTCAATCATCTGGTGGACGAGCCGGTTGAGCATCTGGAACTCTTTGCTCTTGAGCGTTGTCTGCAGCCATCGGATTTGGATGTTTCGGAAATTACAGCGGTCGTGCATGGGTCTGCTGCGTTGTTAAAAGCATTTGTGGATACGGCAGTGTCACAACGCGTGGACATCAAGCCAATACTGCATTTTGTGACAAGTTCCGATGCGAAAGAACAATTACCCTCGGGAAGCCGGTATTATCAAATCACCGCACCGACATCTGATGCGGTCGAACTGGCGATGCAAGGAGAGCCGAGTGTCAAAGCCTGAAGAAACACACCCCGAAACAGCCGATGAGGCAGTCGTCGTTGCCCCCGAGGAAACGGAGGTCGCCGCTGAGTCTTCAGACCCAGTGAGGCCCGCTCAGGCCAATCGGTCGGGTGCGTTGCTTTCTTTGACACTGAGTATTGTCGCGACTGCGGCCGTTGGTATCGGTGGTTGGCTGGGTTGGACGGAAGTTCAAACGATCCGGAGCTCGGTGCAATCGATGGATTCCGTCCTACAGACACAGGGATCTCAGTTAGCGGCGCTGCAAAAGTTGCAAACTGAGACCCGCGCGCTGGAATCACAAATTCAGCGACTTGAGACCGATGTGAGCCGCGCGGATGCGCGGAATCAGTCCGTGATTGATCGCGTGGAAATGGTTGCTGAGCAGCTGGCAAAAGCACAAGTTGATACCCGAAGTAGCTATGTCCTCGCGGAAGCCGAGTATTTGTTAAAGCTCGCTGATCAACGATTGTTGATTGAGCGCAATCCAGAAACCGCGGTCAACTTGATGCGTACCGCACAAGCGTTGTTTGGTCAGTTACAAGATGGTCGTCTGCTGTCAGTCAGAGAGTTGCTTGCACAAGATTTAAATACGTTATCTTCGATCCCGACAATTGATGTGCTTGGTATCCAAGCGGATCTTCTGGCTCTTGACCCTGTGTTGGATGAGCTACAGTTGCCGGTTCGCCGATTGATGGCCGACAAGCCAACGGATCAGGCAGTTGATGTGCAACAGTGGCTGGGTGATTTATCGGAATTTATTCGGATTCGTGAGGTGAATGCGCCCATTACACCCTTGGTTTCTGCATCGGATGCAGGCCGAGCACGTGAAGTTCTGCGTTTGAGCCTCGAGCAGATTAAGGTCGCCTTGATTCGAGAAGACCAAGCATTATTTGATGCGGGACTGGCTCAGGCAAAGCGTCTTTGTGCGCACTTTTTCGATGTGACAGCAGGTGCTGGTCTCAAAGTGATGTCAGTGCTGAGTGCGCTTGAGGGAACGCCTGTCGTTCGAGAAATCCCTGATGCCGCCCAAGGTCTTCGTGCGCTAAAGGCGTATCGTGATGCGCTGACCCAAGAGCGTGTTTCCGCCACTGAGGTGAAGCAGTGAGTCGTTTCATTCGATTATCCATTTGGCTTGGGATTCTCGGAGCACTGTTGGCGCTCGGGCTGTACCTCGGCGATCGGGTTAAAGCGGACCCGGGCTATGTGCTATTCGCCTATGGCGGGTACACCATTGAGATGTCACTCTGGGCCTTTGTCATTTGTTTTCTCGCAATCACGGTCGCACTTTGGGTACTGTTTGGTTTAGGCGGTGCGCTTGGACGGCTTCCACTGAATCTATTGAGAGCCTGGGGCCGGATGCGTCACCGAAAAGCAGATTCTCGGTTAGTCGAAGGCGCGCTGTGGTTGCGTCGTGATGAGCCCGCGCGCGCGCTTTCGGTCTTAAAAAAAGATGCGAGTTCAGAGTCCTTACCCGCATTACATTGGCTGTTGGCCTCTGAGGCAGCGCGTCGACTGGAGCAGTTGGATGAGTCCGAGCGTTATTTGGAATCTGCTGAACGTTTGATGGCGAGTATCCCGAAAGCGATTGAACACGATTCAATGCCTACAGAATTTAAGCCGTTGTTGAAATCGCTGAAAAAGCAGTGGCGTGAAGATTGGGCTCTGGGCCTAGAAACGGTTGGCGATGATGACCCATTGTCGCGGTTGGCTAGCTTAAATTCACTGGCGAAAGCACAGGCAGATTCGGTCGCTTTGGAGGTTGTTCAAGCGAGACTCGCACTGGCTTCTGGGCTTGAGGCGGAAGCAAGACATCACATTGATCGCGCGAACCAACTGGATCCATCCAATCCCTTGGTTTTACTGCTTCGTGTTGAGTCCGAGACCGGTCGAACAGCGGCGCTTGAGGATTTAAGACACCGCTTACTCCAAGACCTAGCTTAGCGCTTTTTCATCGACTGGAAGAATTCATCGTTGGTTTTGGTTGTCTTAATGCGATCGACCAAGAACTCGATGGCTTGTAGATCTTCCATCGAATCAAGCAGTTTCCGCAAAATCCACATCCGCTGGAGTTCTTCTTCTGTGGTGAGCAGGTCTTCGCGACGTGTTCCGGATTTACGAATGTTAATCGCTGGGAAGATCCGCTTCTCTGCGGCACGTCTTTCCAAGTTCAGTTCAGAGTTACCTGTTCCTTTGAATTCTTCGAAAATCACTTCATCCATCTTCGAACCGGTATCGACCAGTGCAGTGGCAATAATCGAGAGACTACCGCCTTCCTCAATATTTCGAGCGGCACCAAAGAATCGCTTTGGTCGTTCCAAGGCATGCGCATCAACACCACCTGTCAGAACCTTGCCTGATGATGGTTGAACCGTGTTGTATGCACGAGCGAGACGCGTGATTGAGTCCAGCAAGATCACCACATCACGCTTGTGCTCTGTCAGTCGCTTGGCTTTTTCAATGACCATTTCGGCGACCTGAACGTGCCGCGCCGGGGGCTCGTCAAATGTCGATGCAATGACTTCGCCGCGAACAGTTCGTTGCATTTCGGTGACTTCTTCTGGCCGTTCATCGATCAACAAGACAATCAGATAGCATTCGGGGTTATTTCTGGTGATGCTGTTGGCAATATTTTGAAGCATCAACGTTTTACCAGCTTTCGGTGGTGAAACAATCAGTGCGCGCTGGCCTTTACCGATCGGACAGACCAGATCAATGATTCGGGCTGTTAAATCTTCAGTTGAACCATTGCCTTGCTCCATTTTAATTCGTTCTTCTGGGAACAAAGGCGTGAGGTTTTCGAACAAAATTTTGTTCTTGGCGTTTTCTGGCTTATCAAAATTGATTTCATCAACTTTTAACAGCGCAAAGTAGCGTTCGCTATCTTTTGGAGGGCGAATTTTTCCAGCAATTGAGTCACCTTTGCGAAGGTTGAATCGCCGTATTTGGCTCGGTGAGACGTAAATGTCGTCTGGACCCGCGAGATAGCTCGAGTCAGCAGACCGCAAGAATCCAAAGCCATCCGACAAAATTTCTAAGACGCCATCGCCATAGATGTCTTCGCCACTTTTGGCATGAGCTTTCAAGATGGAGAAAATCACATCCTGTTTGCGAGATCGTGCGAGGTTTTCAAGGTTCATGCTTTCCGCAATCTCAAGGAGCTGCGGCATTGATTTTTTCTTAAGTTCTGTGAGGTTCATGTGTTCTCTGAATCACCCTGGAACGGACCATGGGCGCTATTTTGGTTGGTTGGTAACGTTGAGTTCTGAAATACAAAAGGGGGTATGGAGGGCATCCACACCGAAAGCTTAGGCGCTTTCGGTGTGCTCGTCTAGTCCTTTAAATGTTTGAGTCAATAAAAGCAGCGAGCTGGCTTTTCGACAACGCGCCGACTTTTGTGGCTTCTGGTTCACCATTTTTGAAAAGAATGAGGGTTGGAATGCCGCGGATATTGAATTTCTCAGTCGCCTCACGATGATCGTCAACGTTCAGCTTGGCAATGGTTAGGCGCCCGTTATATTCGGTCGCAAGCTCTTCCAAGACCGGCGCGATCATCTTACAAGGGCCACACCATTCGGCCCAGAAGTCCACAAGTACAGGGGTTTGCGCATCGTTGATTGTTGAATCAAAGTTTTCGTTAGTCAAAGTTGTAATTTGATCGCTCATTTCGTCCTCGTTATGTTTTTTGTCTAGGCAGTGAGGTTTTCGGCCGCCTCGATCGCGGCATAAGTCAGTATACAGTCCGCGCCAGCACGAACCATTGATTCGAGACTTTCCATCATGACGGCCTTGCCGTCAATCCATCCGTTCTGATGTGCGGCTTGAATCATGGCGTATTCGCCACTGACTTGATAGACCGCAACCGGAACTTTAAAGGTTGTTTTGATGCGTTGGACGATATCGAGGTAGGGAAGCCCGGGTTTAATCATCACAATGTCTGCACCCTCGTAAAGATCTTCAGCAACCTCATGTAATGCTTCATCACTGTTGGAGGGATCCATTTGGTAGGTGCGCTTATCTTTTTTTCCGAGATTGGTGCTGGAGCCCACAGCATCTCGGAAGGGTCCGTAGAATGCGCTCGCGTATTTCGCGGAATAGGCCAAGATGCGTGTGTGGATGTGATCTTCATCTTCCAGCGCATCACGAATCAAACCAATGCGCCCATCCATCATGTCGCTCGGTGCAACGATATCGGCTCCTGCTTCTGCATGCGAGAGGGCTTGTTGCACCAAGACGTCACAGGTTTCGTCATTCAAGACGTAGCCTGATGCATCAATGAGGCCGTCTTGACCATGGGTGGTATAGGGATCGAGTGCGACATCGGTGATGACGCCGAGGTCAGGCAGTTCCGACTTGAGCGCGCGAACCGCACGCTGGACGAGGCCATCTGGGTTGTACGCTTCTCGTCCATCATCAGTCTTGTTGTCGCGAACGACCGGGAACAAGGCCACCGCCGGGATACCCAATAAAAATGCGCGTTCGGCTTGTTTCAGCATCAGATCAATCGATAACCGTTCAACTCCAGGCATTGAATGCACGGTCTCGCGTTCATCATGTCCATCAAGCACAAACATCGGGTAGATTAAATGTGAGGTCGTCAGGGTATTCTCTCTAACCAGCGCGCGTGAAAATGCGTCGCGGCGATTGCGACGCAGACGCCGTGTTGGATAACCGACTGGAAATATTTCCGCCATCGTAAACCTCTTTGGATGAAATCTATGCAGATGCCCATAGGGTATCTGAATTAAAATGGAGTTTCGCGTGTTTCAGCAATGAGGACTTGATGACAATGAGAGGAATCAGCGTTTGAAACGTGTGGTGTGGGCTGTCGGTCTCGTTGGCTTGATCTTGGTCATTTGGATCAGTCGCGACTCCATCAGCATCAGCGTGATGTTAAATCAGTACGCGGAATTTAAACGACTCGCCGACGATCAATTTTGGTGGGCGTTGAGCCTATTCTTTCTCAGTTACTTCGCGTCTGTGAGTCTATCGCTGCCGATCGCATCATTTCTGACCTTGACTGGAGCTGCAGTGTTCGGATGGGTGGCTTTGCCCACCATCGTGTTGGCGGCCACAGCTGGTGCATTTCTGGTGTTTATTCTGGCATCAACCGTCGCTCGGGAGTTCTTTTTCAGTCGTGCCGATGTGGTGCTCGATCGAGTTCGCTCGGTCTTTGCCAAAAGCCCGATCCGATGGCTTCTTACGATGCGCTTGATTCCATTTTTCCCCTTCTGGTTAGTCAATATTTTGCCCGCTCTGCTCTCGATGAAGTCTCGGGACTATCTTTTTGCGACCCTGATTGGAATCCTTCCGGGGACGGCGATTTATGTCGCTGTTGGTCGCGGCCTCGATACCATACTCACAGCTGGCGATGAGCCGGATTGGAATCTCTTGCAAAGCCCCGAGGTCTGGTTACCTTTGGTGTTGCTTGGTTCGTTGACAGCAGTCTCTGCGGTACTGAAGAGCCGCCATCAATAGGATTGGATAAATATGTGCATTCGTCTCTTTGTTTTGATCACTGTGCTGATGGCGAGCTATTCAGCCACCGCTCAATCGTGGAGTGAGATTGAGCATGAGGCTCGGGGCCAGACCGTTTATTTTTATGCCTGGGGAGGCTCTCCTGCGATCAATCAATACATTGAGCGTTGGGCCCAAATCGCCAGTGAACGTCATCAGATCAACGTTGAGCATGTCAAAGTTGATGATATTTCGATGGTGATACAAGGAATTCAGACCGCGAAACGAGTCGGTGCATCCGATCAGGGATCGGTTGATTTGCTTTGGATCAATGGCGAAAATTTCGCCCGGATGAAACGGGATGGACTGCTTGGCGATCCCTTTGTCTCTGGTTTGCCATCAGCGCGCTACATCAATCTGGATGATCCAACCATTGCTTCGGATTTTTCAGTCCCAACCGACGGTTTGGAGGCACCCTGGGGCCGAGCGCAGTTGGTCTTGATGCATGATCAGGCGCGGTTACCAACGCCCCCGCGGTCAATGCAGGCGCTTTTGCAATATGTTCAGGCGAATCCGGGGCGTATCACCTATCCAGAGCCGCCCAATTTCCATGGCACGACATTTCTCAAACAAGTTTTATTGGAAACGACGCTCTACCCACAATGGCTGAGTGAGCCTTATGCAACAGAGCGTTTTCAGGCAGCCACCGAGCCGATGTGGGCGCTTTTGGACGCGCTCCACCCTCACCTCTGGAGATCAGGGCGGGAATTCCCGGATTCAGCAGAGGCAATGATGGATTTATTCGCTGATGGTCTCCTGGACATGGCGCTCAGCTTTAATCCCAATGATGCGTCACAGCGCATCTTAGATGGCCGCTTTCCGCCCACAGTCAGGACTTATATTCACGAGCCTGGCACCATCGGTAATACGCATTTCCTGGCGATTCCATGGAATGCATCGGCCCGGGCAGGTGCGCAGGTTTGGATCAATCTGCTCCTTAGCGTTGAAGCGCAGGCGGATAAGGCTTCTCCTTCAGTCTGGGGTGATCCAACGGTGATTGATGTGGGGCGTTTGCGAGGAGCTGATCAGCAGCGATTTGAGGCGCTTGAGTTGGGGCCTGCGACGTTAACCGGAGCTGAGCTTGGCATTCCTTTAGCCGAGCCCCACGCGAGCTGGGTTGAGCCGCTCGAAGCCGCATGGAAGTCACGCTATTTCGGACAGGCTCAGTGACTTGGGTTGAGCGTGTTTTTGGCCTGATTCTTGTCATCCCGGTTATCGGCTTATTCGATGAGGCCCTCGGTCAATATTCTGACCAATCATGGACCGCAGGTATCGATCGATTACTGGATGAGCCGGCGCTTGTTCAATCAATCGTCCTGTCGATTTGGGTTGCCGTTGTCTCGCTTGCGATCTCAATCAGTCTCGCTCGCTACCTGTCTGGTCAGTGTGTTGCCAGTGGCTCAGTCAGACGTTGGCAAAGCTTGTTACTTGCGATTCCTCACAGTGCCTTGGCATTGGGGTTATTGTTGGCGTTGTCCTCGGGAGGAGTCGGTTGGCGGTGGGTCTCACAATTCATCGAGCTCTCAGCTGATCGCCAATATCTGTTTCCGAGAGATCCGTGGGGACTTGGGCTCATCGCGTCCTTGGTCATCAAAGAAACGGCTTTTCTGACAGCGATTGCGATTCCAATTGCTCAACGATTGCCGCTCGCTTCCTATCGAGCACTCTCTCGACAGGCGGGTCTCACGCAGACCGAATCGTTTTATCAACTGATCTGGCCACAAGTGCTTGGTCTCATGAAGCCCGCTTTATTTGTGGTCTTCGTGTTTGGTTTGACCAACCTTGAGGTCAGTTTGATTTTAGGACCTGATCAACCGCAGGTAGTTGCAGTCCGATTGTTTCAGTTAGTGACAGATCCGAACCCGTTAAACCGCCAGGCCGGATCCTTGGGATTGATCATCCTATTGTTAAGTTTGGGCGTGGTTTGGCTTATTTTTCGACGCATGTTTCGGACACGATTGCGTCAACAGAGGCCGGTGCATCAAACGCCGGGATGGTTATGGTTGTCGATCGATCGATGCCTGATTGGTCTGGTCTGCTTGTCGTTACTGAGTTTGCTTTTGTGGTCAGTCACGCAACGCTGGAGTGTGGCTGATGTATTGCCTGTGATGTCCTTTCGCCTGGCCACATTAGCTCCTTTGATTGATCCGATGATCATGTCACTGATGATCGGTTGTGCGACGACTTTCCTGTCAGTGGGTCTCGCGATTGCAGTACTTGAGTATCAGGTGTGTCGGGGGAATGCGCGTTTGCATTGGGTGTGGTGGGCGTTTCTCTGGATGCCGGCGCTCCCAATGTCGGCGGGCCTTTTGGCTTGGATTTATCTTTTGGGCGGAGCACCTGGTCTTGGACCGGTGATCCTTGGACACACATTGATTGCGCTGCCTTATGTGATGATTGTGATGAGCGATGCCTGGTTCGCTCGTGATCTGCGGTATGAGATGATTTTGAGTCAATCAGGGCTATCTCGATGGCGAGCGGTGATACAGATCTGGATTCCTCGACACAGTCGATTACTCTTAATCGCCGCGGCATTAGCGTTTAGCGTGAGCTGTGCGCTATACACACAAACAGTTCTCTTAGGCGGCGGTCGGATAGAAACATTGATGACGGAATTGATGGTGGCCGTCAGCGGTGAGCGACGGATCGCTGCCTTTTCAGGCTTGATGAATCTGTTACTACCTTTAATGGCTTTTGTTTTGGTGCAGCGAGTGAATCAGTGGTCGTGGCGAAATCGGGTCGGAATGCAGGGAGAGGGCTATGCTGATTTTCGATAACGTTTCTGTGAAGCGTTCCGGCCGCTCGTTGTTCGACCCGATTTCTTTCGCGTTGAAACCCGGTCAGATATTCACCATTCAAGGCCCGTCTGGGCTTGGAAAATCCACCTTATTGCAGGCACTGATTCAGCCCGAAGATTCTGTGGAACTGTCTGGTCAGGTGACGATGGATGGCCGGGCCATGGATCCGGTCGAGCGGCTAGCACCATGTTCGCAAACGGTGTTTCAAGACCCCTTGTTGTTCTCGCACTTATCGATCGGTGCCAATATTGCCTTATCTCTGAATCGATTCGATCAGGCGCAGCGGACTGCTCGGATCACAGCGCTTCTAGAGCAACTGGGTCTTGCTGGGATGATCGCGGGTGATCCTTTTCAGCTATCGCGTGGACAAATGATGCGTGTGTCAGTGGCGCGAGCGCTTGCGCCTCATCCAAAAGTGATTCTGTTAGATGAGCCTTTCAGCGCGCTGGATGCATTGACTCGGCAACAAGTGCAGTCTGCCCTATTTGAACAAATCAAGACGGATCTGGGATACGGTATTTTGGTGACCCATCATAGTGAGGACCGACCACCTGATGGAGAGAGCGTATGTTTGATGCCTTTTTCGTCCGGCGGCTGAAGTCGCCCTTGGCTTTTGCGGCCAAATCCCTGGATGCAATGGGAATCAGGGCAACTCAAGTGACTTTGATCGGTGCAGTGATTGGATTGGCTGCAGCTATCTTGATTGCGGCTGATGCACTTCTTCTCGGTGGGTTACTATTCCTCATGAATCGTCTGTTTGATGGCCTCGATGGTGCATTGGCAAGGCAACAGGGACCCACAGAACAGGGTGCATTTCTCGACATTACCTTGGATTTTTTGATTTACAGTGCGATCCCATTGGCGTTTGCGGTCCGCGACCCGGATGTGGCTTTAGCGGCTGCTTTTTTGCTATTTTCGTTTGTGGGCACAGGTTCGACATTTCTCGCGTTTTCGATTTTTGCCACTCGCCATGGCCTGAAAAACGAATCTCTCAAGGAGAAATCCATTTACTATCTGCAAGGACTGACCGAGGGTTTTGAAACGACCTTGGTTCTGACATTGATGTGTCTATTTCCACAGTGGTTTGAGTGGTTGGCATGGGGGTTTGGAGCACTCTGTTTGATGACCACAGGTTCAAGGATTGTTGAGGGAAATCGTGTCTTACGTGGCATTTCAACCCCGGAGCCTGATAGGCTTTCGGAAACCTAATTAAGGAGTATGTATGAAATCATTGTTTCGGGGCGCGTTGATCGCTTCGTTGTTGGCGACTCCCGCGCTTGCGAACGAACCTTCCACCGATTTAGAAAAACTCAGTTACAGTTTGGGAATCATCCTCGGAGAACGCATCCAGAATGATTTTGGCGATTTGGATCCAAACTTCGTTCTTGAAGGATTGAAGGATTCGAAAGATCCCAACAGTTGGAAATTGGATCGCCCAGCGATCAATCAAGCGGTTCAAGACGCGCAAACACGCATTCGTGCACAACAGGAGCAACAGGTAGAGGCTATGTCTGAAGCAAATTTGAAATCGGGCGAAGCCTTTTTGGCTGAGAACGCAAAAAAAGATGGTGTGACGGTCACAGCGTCAGGCCTACAGTATCGTGTGATCACTGAGGGCGCCGGAGATGCTCCAAAGGCAACTGATACGGTCAAAGTGCATTATGAAGGCCGACTGATTTCTGGTGATGTCTTTGACAGTTCCATTGCTCGCGGCGAGCCGGTGAGCTTCCCACTGAATGGTGTGATTCCTGGTTGGTCTGAGGGTGTTCAATTGATGAAGGTCGGAGCAAAGTTTGAGTTTACCATTCCGTCGGCCTTAGCTTATGGACCCTCAGGAACTGGTCCAATCCCGCCGAATTCAGTTCTCGTGTTTGATGTTGAATTATTGGAAATTAACCCAGCGAATTAATCAGGGTTGATTGATATATGCGTCGACGAAGGCATCGAATGTGCCTTCGTTTGACGCAGCCACCGCTTGTTCCGCTAAAAGACTGTCTGCAGCCTCTTTTTTCATGAACGCCAGCTGTTCCTTGGATGGGGTAACGGTCTTCCAATTCTCATGATGTTGATGCGCTTGAGCCAATCCAAAGGCTAGGTGTCCCTCGGCCAGAGCTGCTTGTTCGATTTCTTCCGAGAGCAATGGACAGGTCCCATCCAAGCGAAGACGAGCGTCCTCTAATGCACCGGTGAAACTCTCTGTTTGAAAGCTCTGATTCAGCGCTTCTGCAACAGGGTCAAGTGTCGCAAGGAACTGAAGTCCAGCTTGCTTCAAGGTTGATTGCTGGTCGTATCGTTGATCCACTCGGCGTCCGGCCCAACTGGTTCTTGCATTCACGCCGTTGATCGAGACACATTCTTCATCGCTGTTGGGTGGGCTATCGGCAAGTGCAGAGGCGGTCATCAATAGTGTGATGAGAGATGCTTCATGGTCTGAAATTCCATTGCGGGCAAATGGATTGAGATCAATGGCTCGAACCTCTAAATACTCAATGCCCCGGTTGATCAGCGCTCGAACCGGACGTTCACCTGCCTGTTGCACGCGTTTTGGCCGAATGCTTGAGTAGTATTCGTTCTCAATTTGTAACACCGCAGTGTTGAGCTGCTTGAATCCGTTTTCATCTTTCAGTCCCAAACCCTCATAGGTTGGCCATGGATGATGAACCGCCTTGGCGAGGGTGTCACAGTATGTGTCGAGTTGATTAAAACAAATATTGATCGATTCTTGTGCAGCCGATTGATAACCCAGATCACTCATGCGAAGGCTGGTTGCGCCTTCGGCAAGCCGAGTTCGCCCAGACACTCGGAAGCGGTCTGTTGCCAGTAAACGGAAGCTTTCATCCACCGATGGACTTGCGCCGGTGAGGAGCATCATGAGCCATTGAATCCGCCGGAAATTCCGAATCGTCTGGAAATACCCCGAATCGCGCATGACTCGAACATCCGAGCCATCGGGATGGCCATTCATCGACGCTTTCCAGGCCCAAAAGTCATCATTAAATGAGAGGTTGAAGTGCACACCAGCGATGGTTTGCATTTGCCGTCCATAACGAAAACCGAGCCCGCGACGGTAAACCGTTTTGAGTCGACCAATATGTGACTCACCGTAATAGGCCAGCGGGATATCCTGATCAGATTCTGGCAGCCAGCAAGGCATCGATAGTGGCCAGATGCGCTCGTTAGGCAATACGGAGTTGGCAAAGGCATGGAGTTGCTCTAACTCCTGAATCGCAGCCTGTGGTGATGCATGTGTCCCTGTCACAAACTCAAGTAAGGCCTCAGAGTAGTCCGTTGTAATATGCGGGTGAGTTAGGGCTGAGCCCAACGCCTTGGGATGCGGTGTATCGGCCAACTGTCCGTTGTTCGCATGAACCCTTAGGCCTTCTTTCTCGATGCCAAATCGCATGCCTGCGAGGCGTTCAGCAAAGGATTCGGTGTGGCACTCATTGAAGACGCGCTTAGGAATGGTCGGTAATTTTAGTTGCACTCAATTTCCAAGGCTTTCAGCCATCGTTCAGGGTCATTGGTTCGATTGAGCTCGTCTGCAATCGATTGGATTAATCGTGATAAGTGATGGGTGTATTCACCAGATTCTGGCCACCGATCCTTTGGATGCCAGGGCCCTGCGGTTTCAGATTGTCCGGATGGGACGGATAACCCCAGTGAGCCAAACGGCTCCCAGTCAGTGCAGTAATACATCCCGGTAATGACAGCGCTCTCTTCAGATGCAGATAGGGGGTCCCCTTTGCTCGCTTTGCCACCATGCCAGCCAGCATTCACAAGAAAACAGCGCGTGTCATGAGCTTCCAGTAAATCCTCGAGAATGAATACATAGTCATCGAGGTTCCGCGGTAACAGGGTGTCCATGAATCCCGGTGTAAAACGGATATCAATTTCCGCCTGACGCTCTTCCAGTGGCCCAAGATGATTTCCATAGCCCAAGATAAACCAGGCCAAGCACTGCTCACGCGAAATTTTTGCGAGTGGCGGTAATACGCCAAGTGGATCGGTGGTCAGAATGACCAACTGACTCGGTCCTCGGGTATTGGACTCTGCGGTTGCATTCAGACGACTCAAGGGGAGCACCAAATGAGTAGTTGTCTTGAGCTCAGCACGGGTTTCTGGGTCATCAAGCAGCGGTTGGCGATCGCTTTCTAACGTTAAATTTTCAGCAATGGTTCCAAATCGCAGTGCTTCGTCAAGGCTGATAGGTAGGTTTTGATCCAAGTGCAATCGGCATCCATCAGCAAGTCGATGCAATCCTTCGTTGGACCAGGAGAGACCTCGGTCGCCGATCAATTGCCCACAACGTAGGGCCCAGGTCGTTTTCTGAGTACCTGCAGGACCTAAAAATAGCGTAATTTCGCCATCACCTTGAGCGGCAGCTCCATGCAGGGGTAAGGTATCTTTCTCTGGAAGTAAAAGTCCTAACAGGGTGAGTAGCGTGCGTCGCATCTCGCCTGTTGTTAGATCGCCCCCCATGAGAATCCGGCGTTTTCCCACATGAATCAGGATGACCCCACCGCCGTCACTGAGGATTTCCGCATCGCCAAAACTCGCCAATGGAGCCCAGATCAACTTCCATTCGGGTTTTTCACGTGGGTTAAATGTATCGGGGATGTGGCAGAGGTGATGACAGCTGAGCGCATGCCAGGCGCTCAGCGTGGTGATTTCGAGTGGAACTGCAATGTCAGGATCCACACCCATGTGCGCGTGGATACGATATCGAGAGCGTTCGACCACATCATCTTTGACGCGCTCCCAGATCGATTTGAACACCTGGGGGTCAAGTAAGTGAAACTGTGCATCGGCTCGAATCACATCGCTCACTGAGGGCTCATTCACGATGAACCGTTGAACGGTTGTCTTGCGCTCGGTTGAGACAACCAGTGCGCCCTTGGCTGACAGCTGTCCTTCGTTCAGCGCGAGCGCATGCTCAACTAACTCGGCTAAGGTGAGGTCGTCGTAACGACTCGACCCATCAGTTTTCATTGTAGTGTGTCAGACCTCGGTGGCTGATCAGAGAGAAGCCATTCTAAGTCAGCCTGATCGTATTGGTATACCCGTCCGCAGAAATGGCAGTCGACGGTTACCGAAGGTTGCTCTGCAAACAATTGTTTTACCTCGGTTTCACCAAGAGCACGGATTGCTCGAGACGATCGCTCTCGTGTGCATGAGCAGCCAAAATGAATCGAAAACGGGTCAAAACTTCGAGGGCTGAGTTCATGGAATAGCTTGTAGACCAACAGAGGGCCAGCATCAGAGGCGAGTTCTTCTTTGGTCACGGTGGCTGCAAGTGTCGATAGTGTCTCCCAATTTGATGGTTTGCTTGCGCGACTGCCACCTTCATCCGGGATGCGTTGAATCAGTAAGCCAGCAACTGTGGCCACATCACTGGAAAGCCATAATTTGGTATCGAGTTGTTCTGAACTGTCGAAATAGTGATTGATGCAACCCTCAATGGATCCAGATTCCAATGGGACGATGCCCTGATAACGCTCGCCCTGTTTTGGATCCACTGTGACAGCCATATAGCCTTTTCCGATCAGTTCACTGAAGGTGGTGTAGTGACCAATGTCATCCCATTGAGCGGTCGCTCGAATTCGTCCCTTCGAAGAGCATTCGGCAACCATCATGTTCACAGGACCAGCACCTTTAATCTGGACGATCATTTCACCATCGAATTTCAGCATATGCGCGAGCACGCAGGTTGCGGCCACCAATTCCGCACAGAGCGTTTTAATCGGGGTCGGCATCTTTTGATGATCGAGCATGTCGTCTTTCGATTGGCCAAGTTTCACCGTCATCAGACGTGCATCGGGAGCATCGTCACACAGATATTTCCTGACCGCATCATGGTCAGCTGGCAAATCAATCATGAAATATTCCTTTCAGCTTTGTCATCTGCCGACGCTCTCGTTTATTCGGTCGATGGTCAGCTGGTTGAAAGCCAGCTCTTGAGAATCGATTGAGGTCACGGTCGGTTTCTCGTTTTTTGATCGACTCAGGCGTTTCCTCGTACAGTTGTTGTGCTTCGACGGCCGGTCTTCGATCCTCGCGAATATCGATCACTTGGACGATCATATCGGTTTGCCCGCGAGAGATTTCAATCTCAAGGCCTGGGATCACCATCTTCGATGGTTTGGCTTTCACACCATCAATGTGGATTTTTCCGCCATCGACGGCATCACGCGCCAATCCTCGGGTTTTAAAGAATCGAGCAGCCCATAACCATTTATCCAGTCTCACACCGCTCATGGTCGACCGAAGGCCTCGAGTCCCGGGAATAAGACATCAAAATCATCGATTCCCTGTCTCCAAGTAGTTCGCGGTGGCTCAGAAAGATTTGGATGTCTGATCTCGACAACCTCGCGAACGCCAGCGCGATCAGCTGCATCGAGTACCTTGGGTGAATCATCCATGAATAGGGCTCGGTCAGGATTGATGGCATATTCATCGAACAATGCACGCCAAAAATCGGGATGCTCTTTAGCAACACCGTATTGGTGACTGGAAACAATGCCATCAACCATGTCAGCCAGTGGAACCACATTGAGTTTGAGTTGAATGACATCGGGATGTGCATTGGTCGCGATCAGTGTGCGAAGGGGCAGCGAATTCAGCGCTTGCAAAAATTGTTCAGCATGGGGACGAAACCGGATTAAGTGCGCTAATTGCTGTTTGGCTTCAATCAAATCAATGCCAAAAAAATCAGCCCAGTAATCGGTGCAATACCAAGCCAAGGTGCCTTCATGCTTCTTCAGTTCTCGATGAAACCGCTCCTGAATTGCGTGTTCCGGTTCACCGGTGAGATTAGCAACGATTGAATGGACGTTGTTTAACCAAAAGGTTGCGTCATAGTGCAAATCCAACAAAGTTCCATCCATATCCAACAGGACATCGTCGATTGAGCGCCAGTCAATGTTAAAGGGCATAGGGTGCCTCTTTGGGTAGTGCAAACAACTGCATCACAGCTTGATAAATTCGGGCGATATCATCAAGGCCTGCATATCGTCCACTCGGACCGCCGTGTCCTGCATTGAGTTCGGTGTATAGCAGAAATGGTCCGCCTTCGGCGATGGCTTGAAGCTGGTGAATCCAGCGTGCCGGTTCCCAATAGGTGACTCGCGGGTCAGTGAGGCCTGCTGTTGCCAAGATGCATGGATACGGACGTTGCTCGACCATCAGCGTCGGCGAGAAGTGAGCCAGCCGACGCTTGGCATCGGAAGATTCGATCGGATTGCCCCACTCGGGCCATTCTGGAGGCGTCAATGGAAGATCAGCGTCGAGCATGGTTTCGAGCACATCCACAAATGGCACGTCAGCGATGACGCCTTTAAACAGTTCTGGTCGACGCATGACGGTGGTGCCAACCAATAAACCACCAGCACTCCCACCGTGTAGAACAATGTTTCCGGCCGAGGTCCATCCATCGCGAATCAAGGTTTCGGCAGCACCGATGAGATCATCAAAGGATCGATCTTTGTTAGCCATGCGGCCCGATCGATACCATTGGTATCCATTCTCCATGCCACCACGGACATGCGCTGTCACATGAATCACGCCTCGAGTTAACAGTGTCCGGCGACTGGCGCTGAAGCCAGGTGTGAGACTCATGCCGTAAGCGCCATAGCCTGTCAACAAGACAGGACTTTGCGCGCTTGGAGTGACATCACGATGGCGGACGATGGTCATGGGGATTTTCTGACCATCGCCGGAGATTCCATAATGACGCTGGACGATGTAGTTCGATTCTGTGTGGCCATTCGGCGGTGACGAGACTTTCAATCGGACGGATTCGCCGGTTCGTAAGTCAATCTCGCGAACCTCTGGCGGCATGGCGGGAGTGGAGATTCGCATGCGAATCTTGTCGCGTTCAAAACCCGGTAAAGGATCGAGGTGTGCATCATGGATTGACGATTCAAGCGCTAAGGTCTGTCGAATCTTGAAGGTCTCTGGATCTGGTTCGGCAATGAAATAACGGCCACAGCCTTCTTCAGAGTATTCAATGATCCAGTGATTTTTCAGGATTTCGAAATCACTGAAGAGATGTCCTTGTGTCGGAACCCAAAGGATGTGCCATTGGTCGGGGTTGCTAGGCTGAGTTAATGTGGGAATCGGCGCTCGAAACAGTGCAAAGTCTTCGTGGTTTTGGTTGCCACGGATGATCAAATAGGGCTCAACATGTTCAACTTCATATTCCAACCCCTCGATCCAATCGGTCACAGTCATGAGAGTGAGGTCATCGAGGGATGCAGGAAGCAGAAAGGTTTGGCTGGTTTGGTGATCATGAATATCAATGGTGATCCAAGCCTCTGAACTGGTTTTACCAAGACCAATGAATCGACCAGGATGATCGAGTTGAAAGACTAACTGGTCGTCACTTTGGCTTGTGCCGACGAGATGACACCAAACGGTACTCGGCCGTTGATGTTCATCTAAACGTGTGTAAAGAATTTTCGAACTGTCAGCGCTCCACTCAAAGTCACCACGGCAGTCGACTAGGGCTGGTTCCAATGGTTGGTTGGAGCCGGCATTGAAGATGGTGAGGGTGTAGCGTTCGGATCCTTGTCGGTCTTCAGTGACCGCAAACAGCTGATGGTTAGGTGAGTGATCAGCTGCTCCAATGTCGTAGTAAGGATGATTGGATGCGCGTTCGTCGCCGCACAACAGAATTTGTGCGTCTTGAGCGTCCTGTTGTCTCAGGAAATCAGGATGCTCGGCACCTTCAACAAAGCGTTGCCAGTATTGAAATTCTCCTTCGCAGATGGCCACCGAGTCGTCCCGATCGCGGATTGTCGCTTTCAGTTCATCGATGATCCATTGTCTGGATGTGTCGCCACCAAGCCATCGGTCCGCCGTTTGATTTTGCGTTTCCAGATAGCTGCGAATGTCAGCAGGTAGCGAGTCAGGATCCTCGAGTACTTCTTGCCAGTTTGCGGCTTTGAGCCAGTGATTTTCTGTCGTTGGGGTTTGCATGACCCTAGTGTACGCTAGCCGCTCGCTATTGTGAGGTCTTATGGCAGTCGCTGATTGGATACGTATAGCGATCCTTTCTCTGGTGTGGGGAGGATCGTTTTTCTTTGTTGAAGTGATGCTTGAGGCGATGCCGCCAATGACAAGTGTACTTGGTCGTTTAATAGTCGGTCTTGCCGGCTTGGTCGGCCTATTGAAACTATTAGGGCACCCACTTCGACCCTTGATGACGCAATGGCGCTCGTTTGCCTTTATTGGATTGATCAATAACGCGATCCCATTCAGTTTGATTAGTTTTGGTCAGACTGAAATTACAGGATCTCTTGCGTCAATCATCAACGCCTCGACGCCCATTATGACAGCGGTGGTTGCTCATCAATTGACCACAGATGAACGGCTGTCCTTGAGAAAGACTTTCGGCATTGCGTTTGGATTTGGTGGTGTTTTGGTGTTGTTTGGCCCCGCAGCAATGCAGGGTGGCGCGTCATTTCTTGGGATGGCAGCAGGTCTAACGGCAACGATTTGTTACGCATTTGGGTCGGTGTATTCAAAGCGCTTGAAGTCCAATCCCCCGATGTTGAATGCGACGGGTCAGGTCCTTTATGGAACTCTCTGGATGTTCCCTGTTGTCTGTCTGATCGATCAGCCATGGAGCCTTCCAATGCCTGGAATAGGTCCTTGGTTGGCTTTGATGGGTATCGGCTTATTATCCACAACGCTGGCATTTTTTATCTATTTTCGAGTGCTCAAGACCGCCGGCGCTAGTAACGTTGTGTTGGTCACATTTTTGGTTCCAGTCAGTGCCTCAGCGCTTGGCATCGCCTTCTTGGGCGAGGTTTTGGCAATACAGCATATCCTTGCTTATCTATTGATTGCGTTGGGACTGGCGATCATTGATGGACGAATAGTTGCAAGACTTGCCCAAATGCGACTAAAGTCGCAAATCTAGAGTGAACAATCGTTAAACGGAGTTTCGATGAAACACGCACTCGCCTTGTTATGCTGTCTAGCTAGCTCTGTGTCAGCGGCCGATACACACAAAGCCACCTTTGGTGGCGGATGCTTCTGGTGCTTGGAGCCCCCTTTTGAATCCATTCATGGTGTCAGCGCAGTGGTGTCTGGTTATGCGGGTGGCTCGACAAGTGATCCAACCTACGCCGAAGTGACGGCTGGACACACTGGACACATTGAGGTCGTGGAAGTCACCTATGACGCCAGGATCGTAGACTACCAGGCCTTGTTGGAGACCTTTTGGAAACAAGTGGATCCAACCGATGCTGGCGGGCAATTTGTTGATCGCGGTTCGCAGTATCGGACGGTGATTTTTACGCACAATGAGGAGCAGATGGCACTGGCTCTTGAGTCGAAGCGTCGGCTCGAGCAAGCAGGGCTCTTTGATGCGCCGATCGTGACGGAAATCCTCCCAGCGCCAACTTTTTACATGGCTGAGGATTATCATCAGGACTACTACAAAACCAATGCCTTGCAATATAAATTCTATCGCTATCGGTCGGGCCGAGATCAATTTCTCGATCGGGCATGGGCGCAGCAACCGGGATTCAGGCTATTTGATGGAGCCGCATTGAAAGAGAGCACCTATCGAAAACCAAGTGTTGAGGAAATTCGGGCTCAATTGACTCCATTGCAATTTCAAGTCACTCAGGACGATGGCACTGAACCCCCCTTCCAAAACGTGTATTGGGATCAAAAAGCTGACGGTATTTACGTCGATATCGTCAGTGGTGAACCCTTATTTAGCTCGCTTCATAAATACGATTCGGGAACCGGATGGCCTTCCTTTTGGCAGCCACTTGAGTCATCACATATTGTTGAAAGGGATGATTCAAAGCTCTGGATGAAGCGGATTGAGGTCCGTTCGAAATTTGGTGATTCACATCTGGGGCATGTGTTTCCCGATGGCCCTGCGCCGACGGGACTTCGATACTGCATCAATTCTGCTTCGCTCGAGTTTATCCCCGTGGCGAATCTTAAAGCCCGTGGTTATGAAAAATATCTGAGCCAATTTGAGAATGCGCTCAATCAGTGATTGAAAGCCATGAATTTGCACCTATGATCGATTTACCGAAACCACAATAAGGAATCCCCATGACAGTGACTATTTCCCACCGAGGCGACATGATCGAAGTCGACGGCGGCTTGCCAGCGGTCGGTGCAAAAGCGCCTGAGTTTTCATTGGTCGCTAACGATTTGTCAGAAATCACGTTGGCTTCTTACGCTGGAAAACATCTGATTCTCAACATTTTTCCATCCATCGACACGCCGACATGCGCGCAGAGTACTCGTCGATTCAACGAGGAACTCTCGTCACTTGCCGATACTCACGTATTGTGTGTCAGTGCGGATCTTCCGTTTGCTCAATCGCGTTTTTGTGGGGCAGAAGGACTTGAGCGTGTTGAGACGGGTTCGACCTTCCGATCCAGCTTTTCAGACGATTATGGTGTGACGATTTTGTCCGGTAAATTGACTGGGTTAACAACGCGCGCTGTGGTTGTGATTGGCCCTGATGCCAAGGTCAAACATGTCGAGCTGGTTCCAGAGATCGGTCAAGAGCCTGACTACGCGGCCGCCCTCGCAGTGTTATAAATTACTTCAGCAAGGAGGCGATGGATTCACGAGTCGCCTCTGTTGCTTGCTCTGCTTCGCGAGTCAACTGCTCATAGACATCGATAATTTGATTGGCCATCGCGGTCAATTCACTGCCGCCGCCAGATTGACCGCCGGTTTTGCTGATTAAAACGGGATCTTTGAGAGAATCGTTTAATTCTTGAATTAAGAGCCAAGCTCGGCGATACGACATATTGATGGATTTCGCTGCTTGAGACAGCGAGTGTTCCTTCTGGATGGCTTTGAGTAGCGCAATCTTCCCGGGCCCTAACAGCGTGTCGTTGTCATCCAAGGCGAGCTTGAGTTTGAGGCGCGGGACCGACACGTTCAGCAATCCCGGTCTTTAACCTTTCGCGTGACTTTACGCGGATGGAGGATATAGCAAGTTCCAATCTCGTTATCGCCACGAGTAACGAACATGCGGTAGGGATCGCTTTTAACGCGGACTTTGACTGGACCACCGTAGGAGCGTTCAAAGGTTGCTGATGCCCCGCCGAGGACTTGCAGCGAACATTGCGTCATCGATTTATGAGAGACGCTCACCCCAACTTCTTTCAGGTTATTGGCAATATCCTTGCAGAATTCTTGGTCGATATTTGAGCTCGTAAAATCTCGAGCGATCGCTTGCGTTGAGACCAGCCAAAGGCTGCTGATAAGTACAATGAGTTTGATCATGGTAAGAGCCTAGCAAGCCTTGGTCTGACTGAACAGAGGTCAGTGATTCATTCGGTGATGATTTGTCTCTTTGCGTGGATCTTGATTGATTAAGCCAAGCGCTTTCACGATAGCCCAGCCCATGACGCCGACCATTAATGCGACAACAATTAGGCTTGGCCATAAGGTGTTGAATGTTTCTGTGTCAATTTCAAACATAAGAGCTCCATCGATCTTTGCATGACAGAAGGATAAGCCCCCAAGTTCGCTAGGATTTGCCGGATCTGATAGAGAACTTGATCGAGATCAGTTCGCGCGCTCGTCAAGCTCCATAAATCGCAGGAATTTGAGTTCGAGCTCTGTTTGAAGACTCTGATAGCGGGTGGATTCTGATGCCGCATGTTCGGGATTAGACTGGAAAAAATCCGGAGCTGCCATTGCATCCTCGAGCGCTTTGATTTCGATTTCTAATCGTTCAATTTCTGCCCCAAGGGCGTCATATTCGCGTTTTTCATGGAAGGCGAGTTTTTTAGGCGGTTGTTGTTTGACGTCTTGAGAGACTGTTTTTTCCGCAGTAGCGTGTTCGGCCGGTTCTGAAGCCTTGGGTCGTTGTCTGATCCAGTCGCTGTAGCCGCCCACATACTCACGAAGCTTGTGATCTGGATCAAACGACCAAATCCCCGTGACAACAGAATCCAAGAAATCGCGATCGTGACTGATGAGAATCAGCGTTCCTTTGAAGCCGAGTAATGTGTCACGAAGGATATCTAACGTCTCTAAGTCGAGATCGTTGGTTGGCTCATCCATGATCAACAAGTTGGCGGGTTTCAAAAAGAGCCGAGCCAGTAACAAACGGTTGCGTTCGCCACCCGAGAGCATTCGCGTTGGACCGCGAGCGCGTTCTGGAGAGAACAGAAAGTCTTGCAGGTACCCAATCACATGTTTTTTACCGCCACCAACTTCAACGAAATCCGACCCATGGTGCAGATTGTCAATCACCGTGGCATCGTCATCGAGTGTCTCGCGAAGCTGGTCAAAGACGGCGATCTCGAGGTTTGTTCCGAGCTTTGCTGTTCCAGATGTGGGCGTCATTTGCCCCAGCAGCGTTTTAATTAATGTACTTTTACCCGCGCCATTTGGACCGATGACACCGATGCGATCACCTCGCAGCACTGTCGTGGAAAAATGCTCGAACAATCGCTTGTTGCTGAGTGTGAGGCCTAAATCCTGCGCTTCGATGACCAGGCGCCCTGATTTGGACGCATCCATCAGTGTCAGATCAGCGGTCTGTTGGCGCTCGCGGCGTGCTGCGCGTTCATTTCTTAATTGCTCAAGCGCTCGAACACGCCCTTCATTGCGCGTGCGTCGAGCTTTGATTCCTTGCCGAATCCACTCTTCCTCTTTGGCTAATTTTTTATCAAAGGTGGCGAATTGATCAGCTTCAGCCGATAACTCCTGATCGCGTCGTTCAAGGTAGGTTTGATAGTTGCACTCATAACTTCGCAAAATTCCGCGGTCGAGTTCGACGATTCGTGTCGCCAAGGCATCGAGAAAACGGCGGTCGTGAGTGATGAAAAGAACCGCGCCTTGGAATAAGCGAATCTGCTCTTCAAGCCATTCGATGGCGGGGATATCCAAATGGTTGGTAGGTTCATCGAGTAGTAATAAGTCGGGCTCAATCACCAATGCCCGGGCCAATAAAACACGACGTTTCATACCGCCAGATAGAGCATTGAACTGAGTCTCTGGATCCAGCCCAAATCTGGATAGGGTTTGATCGACCATTTGCTCAACACGCCAACCATTGGCGGCTTCCAGTGCGTGTTGGCAGTCTTCAAGCTCTTGCATGTGTTTGTCTGAAGGATCACTTTCGAGGGATTTTAGAACCCGGTGATAACGCTCGAGTAACGGGGTCAAGTCACCAAGGCCTGAGGCGACCACCTCAAAGATTGTTCCGTCGGTCCCTGTTGGCACATCCTGCACCAGCCGAGCGACTTTGAGGCTTTGGCTCTGATTGATATCACCAGAGTCTGCCTGAATCTCTCCAGCGATTAACTTCATCAGGGTCGATTTTCCAGCACCGTTTCTGCCGAGCAATCCGATCCGCTCCTTGGGCTGAATCTTGAGACTTAAGTCATCGAGAATCGCAGGCCCCCCAAAGCTCACTTGAATATTTTGAATGGATAAGACGCTCAAATCATGGCTCCATGAAAGCCCAATTGACGCCAAGCTTCATAGAGAACGATTGCGACGGAATTGGAAAGATTCAGACTTCGGTTATTGGGACACATCGGAATCCGAATCACTTCTGTGATTGCTTGGTCATGCCGAATGGCCTCTGGGAGACCCCGTGTTTCCGGCCCAAATAACAATACATCGTCTGGCTGAAAATCGATCGCGTCGTAGTGTTGGTTTCCTTTGGTCGAGAGGGCAAAGATCCGATTTTTCTGTTGGTCCCGATAGTGCTCCCAAGAGTCAAATTCGATGACGGGAGCAAGGTCGTGATAATCGAGTCCCGAGCGTCGCACGGATTTTTCATCAAGAGAAAAGCCTAGAGGTTTAATGAGATGCAACTGGCTACCTGTGTTTGCACATAAGCGGATGATATTGCCTGTATTCGGCGGTATTTCGGGCTGATAAAGGCAGATATTGAGCATGGCGAGACGATACGCGCGTTGATGATGAAAAGGAAGTAGGCTGGCTTCTTTCCAAAATGGACCGAATCCGGCATCCAGATAGCTCTTTTTCTTTCGTCTGAAGTCCTTAAACATTAACAATGGAGGTGTGTATGCATTCTGTTGAATTACAAATTATTCCGCGAACGTCAGACATCGGAAATTTAGAGGTTAAACGTGCGTTACCCTCTCGAGAAAAGCGTTCCGTTGGATCCTTTGTTTTTTGGGATCAGTTTGGTCCCGGAGAATTGTTAGAGGGTGTTGGCCTTGATGTACGTCCTCATCCACACATTGGATTGTCGACATTGAGTTATTTGTTTGCGGGCTCAATGCAGCATAGAGATAGCTTGGGCAACGATATGATCATTGGTCCTGATGCCGTGAATTTGATGACAGCTGGATCTGGAATCGTGCATTCAGAGCGATCGGATTCAGTATCAAGACAGGGTGTCTCTCAGTTATTTGGTATTCAAAGCTGGTTGGCGTTGCCAAAGACAATGGAAAACACTCAGCCAGATTTTCGTCACTATGGTGAAGGTTCTCTTCCGACCTTTTCTGAGTCTGAGGTCGAGGGCCGAGTGTTATTGGGTAATTGGTTAGGGCTTCAAAGTCCGGTTGATTTCCCGGCTGAATCGTTATACGTCGATCTGCAGATGCAACCTGGGGGTCGGATTCACTATCCGAAAGGCCAGGTGGAGCGAGCCATCTATAGTGCCAATGGACCGCTTGAGGTTGACGGAGTGAGTTACCCAGCATCGGAACTTTTGGTGTTGTCGCCTGATCGCGATGTTCAGATCAAAGCCCCCGTGGGTGCTCGTGTGCTCTGTTTTGGGGGGGAGCCGCTGGATGGCCCGCGGTATTTGTGGTGGAACTTTGTGGCTTCGGATCCAGCACGCATTGAGCAGGCGAAAATAGACTGGGTCGGGGGGCGCTTTGATCAAGTCCCTGGTGATGATGAATGGATTCCACTCCCTGCAAATAGCTGATTTCTCAGCCAGTGGGCAAGCGCTTGATCTGGGAGTTCGGGAATCGTTTCAAAGTCGATTGTCGGGAGAAGTTCAAAGCATATGGGTTGATCGAGTCGCCGCTTGATTTCGTGCATGTAAAGACCAAGGCGCAAGCTTAACGCGGTCCGAGAGGCTTTCTGGAAGAGTTTTGAATTGGCGCCCTCAAAACGAATGGGTAGGACGTCGCAGTTTGAGGCTTTGATCAATCGGCTGACTAGTGGTTTCCATGCATCATCCTCGACGGGTGCTCCTGGGCGTTGTGACCAAGAGACTGCGCCCGCTGGGAAGAGAGCGACAACGCCGCCGGATTTGAGTGTCTGAATCGACTGACGTCGGGTTTCTACATTCTGTTTGGTGGCTTGCCGACCTGGTTGAAATTCAATCGGCAGGATATTTGGATTCAACGATGGCTCTTGTCGTAAGACACCATTGGCGATCACTCGAAAATTCGGATCGATCCGAGATGCGATCCATGCCAATGTCACCCCGTCGGCAACGCCAAAGGGATGGTTTGCAATCAACAGTAAGCCCTTATCTTTGCGTCGCGATGGAAGCGTAAACTGATCGGTTGATGGGCCACGACATCCGAGATGGTCGATGGCGACGTCCCAAACATCTGGGGTTTGAAAGGTTGTGGATGCAGATTGGAAGTTACGATACCTCCGCATCAAGCGACCTCGCCCGGTAAGGGCTTCCATGGTTTTGATCAAAAGCCTTTGCGGGACGGGCATCCAATCTTCAGCATATGAAATGGTTTGTGGTTTCAAGATCAATTCATCAAACGTCAAGACTCTGAAATAAAACCTTCATACACTACAGAAATCAAGTAGGAGGAAAGAATGAAGCATCTGACCGATACGCACGCACACACGGTTGCCAGCACTCACGCCTATTCAACAGTGGAAGAATATTTTCGGGCGGCGTCAGAGAAAGGGTTGCAGCTATTCAGTATTACCGATCATGGCCCAGAGATGCCTGACTCACCGCATCCTTGGCATTTTGGAAATATGCGGGTACTTCCTCGGGTTCGATACGGGGTTGCGATGCTTCGTGGAGTTGAGGCGAATATTTGTCCATCTGAACATCGTCGGCTCGATGTGAACGAGATGCTCATGAGTTTTATGGATTTTGGAATCGCAAGCTTCCATGAGCCGGTATTTCCACCATCCACACGAAAAGAGCACACTCAAGCTGCCATTGAGGCGATGGAAACCGGCTTAATACAGATTCTTGGGCACCCTGGTAATCCAAATTATCCAATTGATATCAAAGAAGTCGTGCGGGCCGCACGTGATCATAATGTGCTGATCGAGATCAACAACTCATCCTTTGTCAGTTCGAGATTAGGTAGTGAACCTTTTTGCGTTGAAATTCTTGAGACTGTTCATGCGCTCGACTGGAAAGTTGCGTTATCCAGTGATTCGCATGTTCACTACACTGTTGGCGATGTGGATATCGCGCTCAAGAAAATTCAGCAAATTGGTTTTCCTGAAAGTCAGGTCGTGACCATGAGCCCAAAGCGCCTTCTTGAGTTTTTAGCAGAGCATGACAAACCGGTTGTCGACGAGCTTTCGGGATGGTTGGCTGAGGTCGATTTGCCCCCGATTATTGAGATGTAACTTCGATTATTGGCACTGATGTTCTCTTTAATCTAGGCCCATTGCTTTGTGTTTAAACAAAGGGTGAGTATCCTTGCCGATTTTGAAAGAAGTCTTCAATGGAACTTGCCGGCTTAGACATAGCGATCCTGATATTTGTTGCATTACTCGCCGGTGCGATCAATACGGTGGCCGGCGGTGGATCGAATTTAGTGTTGCCCACATTAATGATGATGGGAATGCCTCCAGAAGTCGCGAACGCAACGAATCGAGTGGGTATTTTTGTCGAGTCGGTGGTCGCCATTTCTGAATTTAAGCGACATGACAGACTTGAGACCTTTGACCTTAAGGCGATTTTAATACCGATGGCGATCGGTGGTCTTTTTGGTTCTTTAGCGGCAGCATTTGCGCCGCCGGATATCCTGAAACCTCTGCTCATTGGAACGATGATTGGCATGTCACTGTTGGTTCTATTCCGTCCAGCAGTGGTGTCTCCTCCGACTGGAACTGAAGTGCGTCGAGTGAGTGAAACGCCGTCGGCGCGTGTCGGATTGTTAGCGGCTGGATTTTATGGTGGGTTTGTTCAAGCCGGCGTTGGGTTTTTACTGTTGGCGTCTATTGCTGGAACTTTGCGATATGACATTGTTCGGGCAAATGCAATCAAACTCGTTTGCACATTCGTCTTCACAGCAGTCTCACTCGCCATCTTTATTTGGCAAGACCAGGTTGCTTGGATCGCGGGATTGATTCTGTCGATCGGCTATGTCGCAGGCGCTTATTTCGGTGTCAAACTTGCTGTGTATGCTGACCCCAAACTACTGCGATGGTTTTTATTTACGGCGACGCTGCTCGCAGGAGGAGCAGCCTTGCTATTGTAACCAAGTTTCAGTTGGTGTGATTACTCAATCACGAGCCACAAAACGACGGCAACAACGACTGCGCCGATGATGTATTTCATTGTTGAGCTCGCTTCCTCGTCTGCATCATTCGTCGCAGGGATCGATTCAGTGGCTGTTGTTGCTTTAGTGCCTGCCTGAGGAGCAGATTTTGGTGCTTCTGTCATTGTCTGTGGTGCAGGTGTTGGCTCGGCTTCGACAGACGCCCCATCGACACAGTTAACACAACGACGCCCTTGGGGCTTTTGTTCACCAGTTTTCGTATAAGCGGTTGTTTTATCGATTTCGGTGCCGCAGACAGAACATGTACGCACAATTCAATTCCTTTTAAAGGTCAGTGGTATCTGCATCCTAAGAGATTATTTAGGATAATTTCAACGATTTAGGGAAGATCAGGTCAGATTTATGGGATTGCGATGGTCTGTCAGATCCGAATTGGTAGATAATTCAGTCCCAAGTGGGAGTTTCAGATGGCAGACGATGACCGGATTAGAGAGTTCTTAAAATTAAGGAAACAGGTGAAAGATGATCCCAAGCGAATCGCTGCGGTGATTCGAAAGTGGATGACGTCGGATGTACCTGCACACAAAAAACCAAAAAGGTAGGTGTCTATCATGGTAGAAGAACACACTCCCATTCAGAAAATATGGTGGTGGATCGTCACCTTATATTATCTAACGCGCGACATAGATCGCGCGATCGAACGTCTTCAGGCGCGCCAAGCGTGCGCCAAAGGTCAATGTCAATTACCGGAAGTGAAATCTGACCCGTAATAAATCAAGGAGAGAGACCGCGTGAAACATATCAGGCGGTCTGTTGTGGATTAAAATTTAATTCCTAATAGGAATCGCGCAATTAATCCTTTCTTCCCGATCTGATGGTTAGACAGCATTCTTCTTTTTTTCTGGTCTTGGATCTCTTGCTCAACGATTCTCGCGTATGAACCGAGCAATCCGCGACCAACACCGACTGGAATCATTTCCTTTCTCCTTCGTGGTTCGCAGACAACGTTTAATATTTATACTGGCAATATGTGCATAACGCAATATCTGCGCATATTTTATTTTCAAGTCGATGATTCGTCGGTTTTGATTTCAAGAAATGCAAGCGGTGAATAGGCTTCGACAGGTTGGGGAAATCACACTGTATGGTCGAAGCCTGGATTTATGTTTCCAGTCAGGATCCTGGAAAAGATCGTGGCCAGAGAGGGACCTGATTCCTGTGCACAGCACCAATGCTTCAATGATTACCTGCAATTGCTAGTGTTCACTGGGTATGAGTTCACAGTCAATACCGATAAATGATCTACCATTTGTGCACGTGCTGTGAATCTTGCTAACTCTTATCAGTACCCACTCACTTATGCCTCACACCAAATGCTTCATCTGCGTGTGAAGCAATGACGATGTATTTCCATCTTAGTGAATAAACCACTTATGCGTCACATAGGGGGTGAACAGGTGGGCCAGCTAATTGTTGGTGAATTTTCCAATGGTTCGGGAACGTTAGTCATTGATGGATCATCCAGTCTAGTTATGGGCGATCAACTAGCTCAGATGTCTATCGGAGAAATGCCTGAAGGGATGTATTCGGGTAGTAATACAGCTGATAGCTATGCTGGAGCGACCGGTAGTGTGACTATCGCTAATGGTGGCAGTTTACAGATGGGTATTGCTGGTGATGGAATTCCAGACATCTTCGTCGGTAATGGTGGTTCTTTGATCGCATCAGCTGACTCAACAGTTGTTGGAGATATCCAAATCATAGGAACCGGTACAGTGTCTGATAACTTGTTAAGTCTTGTTATTTGACAGATGAGCGGCACAGAGGGTTTGTAGGTGGCTAACCCTCTGCTTCTTTCTTTTGACGTACTCAACCCCTGTCTTAGCCAAACCAACGTAAATCAATTACATCAGAGGCTATGCTCTAGCCCTTTGAATTTAGCCGCTGGTAAGTTTGAGCAGGTTCTAGATATTTCTATCTTTTGCCTTGGTAAACAGGGCCATTAAATCCACCCCAAATGCCACAATCAGAAAAGTACGTGGTGACCCTATCGTTCCGAATCGTAAAACGGTCTTCGCATGTTGGAGTCTCTTCAATATAGCGAAACCAAATCAAATTTTTCTGAGCCTGCTGTTCATCAATTTCGTGAGGAACGCCAAGCTGATTCACTAACTGCTGTTCGGATACACCTAACCAAGAACTCATCTTTAATCCGCTACCCGAGCAACCTGTTAGCATTAATAAAACGACTACACTATTAAAAATCAGCTTCATTCTATTCTCCAAAAACTCTCGGACAATCGTCGCATAGGAAAAACAAAATTTTGGTCTGTTAGGCTAGTGTACAACTATTTAATCAACTGCTTCACTTCAGGATGATCACTCCATCTGTGTACATCTAAAGGTCTT
>JAHEDY010000039.1:1983-5069 GCA_024640985.1 Gammaproteobacteria bacterium | reverse complement strand
GTCTCAATTAAAAACCCATCAACATGATCGACCTGCACTTCGATGAGCTGTTCGTATTGACTGCGAGCACTGTCATAGTCTGGGGCTACATCTGCCACATAACTTGCGGCTAGCGGAGGTAGACAACCCATCTTGGAGAGGGTTGATCGCGATATTCCGGTACTTTCGATGGCTTGGTCTAATAAGTGACTGGCGTGGTGGTGGATGTGTGCTAGCTCAGATTCCATGCCGACTCTTGCCAAACGGATCGGGGTTGCAGCGTAATTATTCATTGTTAGGACACGCGCACCAGCCATGAGAAAGTCTCGATGCACGTCAACGACGGTTTGCGGCTCTTCTCGCATTACCATGATTGACCATAGGGGATGAGGTTCATCTCGAGTTGAGCGACGGGTGATCTCTTGACCTACTCCGCCATCTAATAGCACGACCTCGCTTGGTGATTGATGCTGCATGGTGCGCCCTACTAAAAATCGGCCCACACTTTGCCATGGAGTTTAGAAAAAAGAAATGGACTCAAGTTTTTAGCTAACAGGGGTTGTCACCTGATGGGTGATATGGGGGTTTCTAGGTGGTAATGATGGCAAACTTGGCATCGGTCAGTCGTTGAAGACTACTGGCACTTAATTCCATCTCTAAACCACGTTTTCCTGCGCTGACATGCATGGTCTTGAATCCTTCTGCGGAAGCATCAATCATCGTTCGTAGCCGCTTCTTTTGGCCGATCGGGCTGACTCCACCGACTAGATAGCCGGTGACAGTCTCAACCTTTCGTTTCTCTGCCATTCTGACTTTTTTAACGCCGAGCGCTTGTGCCATCAATTTCAAATTCAATTGACTCGACACAGGAATGATTCCGACAAATAGACTTTTGTCGTCTGTCACGACGAGCGTTTTAAATACTTGCTCTGGATGGAGCCCAAGTTTCTGAACCGCCTCAAGGCCGAACGACTCCGCGTTTGGCGAATGTTGATATTCCCGAATTTGAAAATCGATGCCGGCAGACTTGGCCGCGTCGATGGCAGGTGTCACTGACTCTCCGTCGTGAAAATAGTTGTGCATCGCCACGTGGCAGAGCGTTGCCCGGCGGGAGAGTCAGCGACCCCATTCATGACGACTTGGTGGTTGAGTAAGTTTGCTTGAGGCCGAAATTCGGGATAGGTGGAGTGAACAAATTCCGGTAGCACGGCCTCGCACTCGCGTTGTGATAGAAACACGTTGAGGGACTGGTCGGCAGTGGCATGATTGACTGAGGAAATCGAGTCTCCATCGCTCAGAATCATTAAAATAATGAACCATTCTTGTATCATTGTCGTCGCATCGGTTCCCAATAGTTCAATGACTGTATACCAGTCTATCGGGCATTGCTGAACTTCATTCAGGATTCCCCAACTGCGGCTTGTTGGACAAGGGATTGATTTCTACGATTGATGAAGTCGATTTCCCATTGAGGTATGGTGGAACAAACAATAAGAAGAGTAAGCCAAGTCATGAAAAAGCGTCGCTATATTCGTGCATATACAGGGATGATTCTAGCGGGTGGATTGATTTCATTCGTTTTGACCGATGGCTTTGTTGTCAGTCGTGAGAACATCATTCTATTTGATCCAAGAGCTTTGTTTTTCATCATTCTGTTCACCTTGATCTATGCGTTGATGGTTGATCAAGGTCGATCAATTAGTGCTCAGTCGATTGGCCACGGTGCGCTCTATGGTGGCGTTCTTGGGTGTCTCATTAGTATGATGCTGACCCTTGATTTGCCGGCCAAGGAGCAATCTCTTGGTTGGAAACATGCGATATTACCCTTGTTTTATGGCGTTTTAATCAAGGCCTTCGCCGATGCGTTTGCCAAAGCCAAAGAGCCCGATAAGCAGATGAAGCTCTTTTAAAAAATAAATTTTTGAGGCGATGGTTCTCGATCAATGGTGTGGGCTTAAGTGACCTATCGGATGTCAAATCGCATCCGAAAAGGATGTTCTTTTTCAGATGCGCGATCTATGCTGACAGGACCATAGAAACACTGGGATCAAACAATGACTATTCGCTTACAAACGCTATTTGTTTTATTGACCTGCCTATCGCTCGGTGGATGTGCAACTTACAATGCGACTGTTCCAGAGTGGGCGCAGATTGCTTCCGAGTCGACTGAAACCGCGACCGAGAATGATACTTCAGAATCAGAAAACAACGTCTCCTGGTGGAATCCAACCACTTGGTTTTGATCATGATTGGTATTGATACAGTGGCGATTGGAAATCTCGTCGTCGCCGATGGAAATTCCCATTGACGGAACCTGTGGTTTTCATCACTGGTGGAACCGATGGCATTGGTTTTCAGGCTGCTCGGATGCTCGTGGATCTTGGATACACTGTGGCGATTCATGGCCGTGATCAACAAAAGCTATTGAATTGTCAACGCGCATTGTCTGACAAAGTGCGTGTGTATTGCGCGGATCTTTCCGATCTCGAAGCAGTTCGCTCCTTAGCAGTCGAGGTGGCTGACGACTTTACTAAACTTGATGTGTTGATCAATAACGCAGGAGTTTTGAAAGCGTCTAAGACGCGGGCTGTTTCAGATCGGGACCTCCGGTTTGAGGTTAACACCATCGCTCCTTACCTTCTCACACAGCGTTTACTGCCTGTCATCCCAAAAGATGGCCGAGTGATCAACCTCTCCTCAGCTGCCCAGGCGAAAGTGGACTTTGATGCGCTGATCAAATTTCGACCGATGAGCGATATGGACGCGTACTCACAAAGTAAGGCGGCCATCACCATGTGGTCTCAAGAGCTTGCAGCCAAATATTCAGAAGGACCTGCGTTTGTGTCAGTCAATCCGGGCTCATTGCTTGGGACCAAGATGGTGAAGGAAGGTTTTGGGATTCAGGGCAAGGATGTCACCATTGGTGCAGAGATCCTAGTGAGATTGGCGACGGATCCCGAGATTCAATCCCATTCAGGTGACTATTTCTGTAATGATCAAGGCATCTATACTGCACCGGATCCCTGTGTCTCAGACCATCAGGCCCGACAGAAAATCATGACTTTGCTCGATCAGATAACGCTCAACGCACCGCCAGGATAGGTTTC
>JAHEDY010000039.1:0-1883 GCA_024640985.1 Gammaproteobacteria bacterium | reverse complement strand
ACTCAACGCCCGAGAGTAGCGACCGCGTTCAGCCCAATTGGGCGGTCTTATCGGGCAGTCTCTTATTTGTGGTGTTTTCAGTCTCAGTGGGCAGTTTCAATCTGCCCTTTGCTCAAGAAATTGTGTTCGTAGGCTCCATGGCGATCATCATCTACCTGATGGGTCAATTGTTGGGGTATTTATCCCACGAGAAACGCTTGATGATCGTCGGTACAGCGATTGCAATTTTTGTCTTTCGAGCGGTTCCATCACCTGGCCCTGGGCTGACTTGGTTTGAAATCGATGTATTGTTATTCGACGAGCAATTTTTATCGATCTTGGCTGCGATTTCCTCGGCACTCACACTGCTCGGCATCATCCTGCTACGCCCTTTGGTCGCACATTACTCGATCGCTAAAATCATTGTGATTCTCTCACTTGTCGGTGGAGTCTTATTTTTGCCGAGTATTGGGATGTACTATGGAATCCATCAGTGGACGGCATCGCTCACTGGTGGATTGATTGATGCGAGATTCATCGCCATCCTCAACACGGCATTAGAGTCACCACTCGGGCAAATTTCGATGATCCCCTTATTGGCCTGGATCGCAAAGAATGCACCGATTGAGTTGAAGGCAACGTTTTTTGCGGTTTTTGCGTCTTTCACCAATCTGGCCCTGTCGGCGAGCGCCCTCGCGACCAAGTACATCAACCAGATCTTCGAGGTTTCACGGGAAATTGTGGATCAACAAACGCAACAAGTGACATCGAGCGCGGATTATTCAGAGCTTGGGTTGCTATTAATCGCCGTCGCATTGATTACAGTGGTGGTACCGATTGCTGTTGTCGGTTTGATCCAGCGAAGTCCGCTGAAATCATCTGATTGATCAACTAGTGTTTTGCAATCGGGTTTAAGCCGTGGTCGTCGAGCAGACGCATGACTTCCGATTGAACGAGTTTCAGAATCTGCTCGGTGATCGCTGAGTTACCTGAGGTTGAGGCAGCCCGTAAAAATTGAATACCGAGTTCTTGGTATCGTGAAAATTCCTCGGATGGCTGGTGGAGCATATCTTCAATCACAGTTTCGAAACGTTCCATTTCGCCAAAGCGGTTCATGATGTTAGCGATCGCTCGATAATGGACCAACGCTTGCGACTCCGGTTCCAACTGAAGTTTGAGTGATGCAACTCTTAGCATCGTCCGACCAAAACCATTCAGGAAACCGAGCACAATCGGGTGAAACGCAATGACATCTGACACCGGGTCGGTGTCACTCAATCCTCGAGCCAGACCCAAGATATTGGGAAAGGCGAAAGCGAGGTCGTCCGCATAGCGGCTTAAATCTTGATGGTTCTCCTGGTACATCTCTGTCCTTGGTTCACGGTGTTGACCTGAGCTTCAACGAACTCAGCTTAAACGAAGTGCAAAGTGAATCAAAAGAATTGGTCAGACGCTTGGTTTCGGTACATTGATGCATGGGTGTGATGAATTTTGCATCGAGTGCCCCGATCAATAGATGATCAAGCGATCAGCGGGCATGAGGGGGTAGTGATGGTGTTTCAGCGGCGAGTGAAAGCAACAATGGTATGGATGTTATGTCTGTATTCTCAGACTCTGATCGCAGGTGATCCTTATCCATTGATCGACCCACCACAGTGTTTCAACGATCGCGGGGAGACAGTGGAATACATCACGCGTTCGGCGTCACAAGGTCAAGTCGCCGCTGGCATGGCAAATCGAGATTCCGATGGTCGACCGATCATTGTTCGGATGAACTATGACAAAGCGGATCCGGCGTTTCAGCGCTTTGTAGATTTTCACGAATGCGCCCATCACCAAGTTGGGCATGTCGATCAACCGCATCCACCACGAAATAGCTTTGACCACTTAATGAATGAGAGCAT
>JAHEDY010000035.1 GCA_024640985.1 Gammaproteobacteria bacterium | reverse complement strand
CTGGATTAAAAGTATTACCACTACATCAGTATGAGTCAGAGCATGTGGCCCTCGTCCGATGGGCACCAAACACCCAATTCAATCCGCACATGCACTTTGGAGGCGAAGAAATTCTCGTGATTGAAGGAACCTTCCATGATGAACACGGCACCTATCCCACAGGAAGTTGGATTCGCAGCCCACACCAAAGTACTCACATGCCATTTACCGGTTCTGACGGAGCGCTGATCTACGTGAAGACCGGACATCTACCAAGTCAACACAAGACCGAACGACTCGAGGGTTGACAGTCCATCCAGACACTGTAGTGTCTGAGTGGTGTTTGGCTGAAATGAAAAGGAGGTGATCCAATGTCTAGTGAATTGTGTTCAATCTTGAGTGATATGGGTCGTCGAAGCTTGGATCAGGGTAACGCCTGAACCAATTGCCGGCCTACAGAAATGTAATCGTTCAAGATTGCCATTTCGCGAAGGGAGCCTCTGGCTCCCTTTTTATGTCTCTGACACAATCAAATCGTCAATCGGTGGATCAACATGAATCACGATTAGCTAACAGATTTAGTGAGGAGCACAATTGGATTCCCTAACACAGGCTGCCTTGGGTGGAGTAGTCACCTATGCTGTTCTCGGTCCGTCACTCGGTAAACGGGCTGCCATCTACGGGATGGCGCTCGGCACCCTCCCTGATTTAGACGTCCTCATCGATTTTGGAGGTCCCATTGAAAATATGACCCACCATCGTGGGTTTTCCCACTCTTTCCTCGTCCAGACTGCAGTCTCACCGATTCTCGGCTGGTTATTTTCTCAGAAAAAAGGAAAGCGAGCAGCGTCATTCAGCCAATGGTCAGTCGCGATTTT
Organism: Gammaproteobacteria bacterium; assembly: GCA_024640985.1. Classification (GTDB taxonomy): domain Bacteria; phylum Pseudomonadota; class Gammaproteobacteria; order Pseudomonadales; family Litorivicinaceae; genus HIMB30. The sequence continues at coordinate 4,396 of JAHEDY010000035.1, read as the reverse complement.
TTTATGTTTTATTACCCATTCATTGGCTGACTTTTTTACAGTCTACGGAACCCAACTGCTATGGCCACTCACCGACCACCCATTTGCACATGCAATCCTATTTATCATCGATCCCGCCTACACCGTACCGCTGATTATTGCCTTAATCGGAATATTGATGATGAGGGACCGGGGTGGCGCGCAAAAACTCAATTTGTCGATGCTCACGCTCTCAACGATCTATCTGATTTGGAGTGTCGGCGCCAAATCGATGATCGACCAAAAAGTACAATTCGCACTCACAGCCCGTGGGATTCATCCGGACGTTTACGAGTCCGCGCCTGCGCCATTCAATACGTTGTTATGGCGCGCTGTCGCCGTTGAGGACGAAACGTACTATGAGATTTGGGCATCGGTTTTCGATGCTGTGGATGACATTCAGGTTCGTCAGTTCGACCGCTCGCTAACACTTCTCAAACCCATTGAAAATCATCCCAGTGTACGCAGACTCCAATGGTTCACCAAAGGCCAATACAAGGCCTGGCAAGAAGACGATGTCATCTATCTCTCTGATCTAAGAATGGGGATTGAGGGAGCTTATGTATTTAATTTCGAGGTCGGACGTCGGTCTGGTGAAACCTTCAAACTCGGCAACTTCAACCAACGCTCAGAGCGACCGAATTTGAAACGACTTCCCATGATTTGGGAGCGAATCTTCGACTCCTCTGTGTCTATTGGGCCGTAGGTGATGATTTGATTCGTATACCAAAGCCGATGGCCTTATTGATCTGTGACGAATTCATTTCTCTCCATAAATAACGTGACTTCAGCCACATCGAATCCAAACTTTTGCAAATAGGATCGACTCAGAATTCGGCTGTCATCAAGCGCCCAAAACCAGTCTTCAAATTGCACCTCAATGGTTCGTTGTCCAACTGGGATTTCCATTCCGTAGGACCAATGAAACGCGTTACCAAAAGACTCCCCTGAAGCCTCATCCAAGACATCATGTGCAAAGCCGCGATAGCGTCCATCGGGCAATTTTTCAATCATCCATGTGCGTTGTTCGACACCCTCACCAATGCCGTATTCGAACACCTCGTCGAGAACCAGGCGATTCCCTTCAATTCGACCATCAATGTCGACTTCGAAACGCTGAACAAGTTCACCACTTCGATTTTGCACAATTCCCCAGGCTTTGACGGAACCATCAAAAAATGCAAACAGGTCAAAAGAGGGATTCACCGCTTGATAATTGGGACCTTGAATATGAGTGGCACACCCAGAAAGAATAGCGACCAACCAACTCATCAACAGAATATTTTTCATGGTGATTTCATTCCCAATAATTGCAGTCGTAACTGGGGCTTGGAGGTTTCTTCAGAGAGCCAGATATCGAAAAAATGGCGACTGAGATTGGCATCGTCAATCACGCCTATGGACGCGCCATTGAGAAAAAACTGGCTAGGCATTTGAGGGGCATAGAGGCCAATGAGCCGATCTCCCTTTTGGATGTCGGGAAATATCTGAATCAACTGTATTTGCCAGTCAGCCAACACGTCCAGTTCAAGATTCGCTTGTTGCTGAATCTCCTCAACCGATGTTTCAGCGATCGTCTCACGATCCACCGACCTTAGGTACTGAAGCTCGAGTGCAAAGGGTTGGTCTGGCCGATATTGCCCATCAGGAGCCCACAGTTGAATGTTGTAAATATCCCAGAACAAGACAGAGAGACGCCCGGCACCAACCAAGCGATAGGATTCAGGGACCCTTTCTGCACTCGCAACCGACGCGCTAGTAGTCAACCACAGCACGATGAGAAGCAACTTCGATAATGCCGTCAACCGAGGTCGAGCCATGATTAGGTTGCCTTTTTGGCGTCTTGGTGTAGCTCGATCGCTAGTTCAATCAAACGCTCCACATCGAGCTTTCCATAGTTCGATCGACTCCACTGCAGACCTTCCTGTAATTGCACTTCATCTAACTGCATAAGCCCTTCAATGATTGTTTCATGAGCCCCTCTGACGAGCACTTCGACCTCGCATTTCTTCGTTAAAACCATGTATTGCTCCTGACCGAATGCGTTTTCAACGGATATTACAAGCAATAGTGGGGTGGGAATGGAGACTATTCCAGCCTGTGATTGAAATCAAAATGAGCGTTTTTCAGTGCCAGCTCAGATACGGACTCAATAGACAGTTTAGCCAAGACCCGCCGGGTTAAGTGGAGGAGAATCGATCGCGAAATCTCAAGCGCAAGCGGTGCATTGTGAAGATTTTGAAATTGGCAAGGAACTCCATTCTGCATCTCTCGCATCGTAAAGAAGTACCCGCGAATTCAAGTGACTCCGGCCAGAGATCAACAGATGAAGCACTTCCGTCGCCTGCATACTACCAATCGTCCCCGTTAATGGAGCAAGCACCCCCGACGTGCTGCATTGGTCTTGCATCACTGGGGTATCTTGCGGAACAAAGCACGCATAACAAGCAGAACTTCTGTCTCTCATATCAAAGACAGCAATCTGCCCCACATAATTGATGGCAGTCCCACTCACTAAAGGTTTCGCCCATGCGACACAGGCGCGATTGATCGCATGCCGCGTCTGCAGATTGTCCGAAGCATCAACCACGACATCAACGCGACCAACGAGTTCATGAAGCTGACTATCCTCAATGCGACTGGTCACGGGCGTGACCTGGCAATCCGGGTTAATCAAGCCAATCTCTATCTGTGCAGAAAGTGCCTTATTCATTCCAACCCGAGATTCGCGATGGATCATTTGCCGCTGCAAGTTTGAGAGTTCGACGGTATCAAAGTCACAAAGCGTCAGCCGTCCAATTCCAGATGCTGCCAAATAACTCGCAACAGGTGATCCCAATCCACCCACTCCGACCACTAAAACATGAGATTGAAGCAGTCGTTCCTGGCCGGATGTATCAAAGCCTTCTAAAAGAATATGCCGGCTATATCGCAACAACTGCTGGTCATTCAACCTAGCCACCACCGCGTTTCATCGACCAATCAATCCGTTTCAAACATTCAGCACGCTCTTCTTGGGTTCCAGTCAAAAACGTCCAAGTTGCTTCAAGCGACGGCAGTCGCATTAATGCAATCACGTAATCCGGCAGAACCTTGATCTCGATCTGTATCGAGACAGCCCCTGACTCAACCATGATCGAATCCCCACTCATCGAGACCCCATCAGGAACGGCTTGTTTTAGCCCACTGATGTACTCTTTTGGAGTCGCCGACGCGGTACGAACAAATACATCAAGATTCTCGTTGCCAAACACACTACCCTCCAGCGACTGGTGGCCAAATCGCCAGGACTTCGCCAGGAGCTAAGATCCGGCGGGGCCGATCTTCAGGTTCAATATACACACCGTTGATCAACACCAGATGGACTAACCGTTCGGGCAAATGAAACTTCTCAATGATTCGGGCGACACTGTCGGAATCCGTCACTTCGATCGAGGCCTTGTTATCAATGGCCCCCGAAGGCAAGAATTCAGACAGACTCGCATACAGCTTTAACGTTGCAGTTTGATTAGCCATTTAATACCAACGGTTGTTGCGAACACGCGAGATATGCATCCATCACCCGCAGCGGCTCTTCCATCAATATGTCCTTCCACTCACCAAGACTCACCTGGCCTTGAATCAACCCACGCAAGACTCCCACGTGTTGAGTTAAACCCACCGATGTTGCGCCAACCAAGACGTCATCCTTAAACTGCAAACTGATATAACGATTGTATTTCGGCTCAGACAATTCAACACCTTGACCGCCATCCACTCCTTCCCATTGGCCGAAAGAGCTCGAAATCAGTCCCAATGTGTCCAAGACGTTGATCGCCAAAACACCCGCATGCTCGGTTGAGCGACCAGCCATATTCAAAGCAGCAATTCTGGCCTGGTCAGCAGCATTAGGCTGGATAGCAGAGACCATTGGGGTATTGCTGAATAAGTCCGGAGCTTCTGCGACATCTCCCGCGGCATAAATATCAGCAACCGAGGATTCCATCTGACGATTTGTCAAAATACCGTTAGCGACTTGGACTCCTGATCCATCAAGGAAATCGATGTTGGGTTTCACACCCGCCGACATGATGACCAAATCGCAAGCAATCTGCTCTCCAGTCGAGAGCTTGACGGTCATTTGATCGCCTGTCGCAGGCGACGGATTTCCGCCTCCGAAGATCCCTTTAATGGAGTCCAAAAAAGATCCAGTGGGCTGTCCTGGTGCACCAATGGTCTCGACTTTGGCAGAGGTGACGACTCGGACTCCCTTATTCTGCACCCAGTCTTTAATGATGCCGCCGGCTTTGGGAGTCATCATTCGAGGCACCATCCGATCACCAAGTTCAACAACGGTAAGGTCAACGCCATTTTTCGCTAATGCTTCAAGAATAATGCA
>JAHEDY010000038.1 GCA_024640985.1 Gammaproteobacteria bacterium | reverse complement strand
TCTCAGCCGAAATTGACGGCTGATTGTCCTTCGATCAAATCCGGCACTTGCGCCCAGGCATCGCGGATTTCGCCCATCAACGTCTTCACCTCACGCACGGCGTCGAGATCATTCTTCAAGTTCGCATGCATCAGACGGCGGGTGCAGTAATCATAAAGATCAGCGAGATTTCCAGCGATCTCTCCACCTTTCTCCATATCGAGCGATCCCTGGAGACCCAGAACGATTCGTGTGGCACGACTTAGCGACTCACCCTTCGCTTGAATTTCATTCCGTTCGATTTGGCCCTCAGCAGCAGCTAGGGAATCAATCAATCCATCGAAAAGCATTTGGATCAGTTGCACGCTATCTGCGTAGGCCGTTCCAGATTGAACTTCAACTTCACCGTAACTCGCCAAACCTTTTTTACGAAATGCCATTAGCTCACCCTCGTTTGTTGTCATGCGCTACTGGTATTAGTTATCGGGCGAAACGAAAAACTCTTTAGGATTTAGAAGGGGCAATCTTGAAAATTACTTGAATAACAGGCAACTGCTTTAGATGCCTGTTGCTGTTGCTCATCATCATCAAGACGCAATGTGGTGAGGTAGTTCAAATCTCGAGCGATCTCTAGGTCTGAATAATCCGCTGCAATCTTGGACCACACATAGGCGAGATCAGGCCGCTCTCGACCAAGATCACCTGCTTGGTACATATAGGCCAACATGTACTGCGATTCCGGATATCCAAGTAATGCACTCTCTTTGAAATGTTGAAACGCTTCTTGAAAGTCGACTGGGATACCGAGTCCTGAATACATCTGCAGCCCAAGCATGTGAAGCGCCTCTGGGATTTGTTCCCGTGCAGCCGTCGAAAACAAGGAAAATGCTTTCTGATAATCCTGAGGGACACCGCTACCATCAAAGTAAAGTAACCCAAGATTCAATTTTGCCTCAGCAAGGTCTTGATTAGCAGCTTTTTCAAACCAAGATCTGGCTTTCTGAAAATCCTGCGTGACCCCGAGGCCTCGCTGATACATTACACCAAGATTATTTTCAGCAAGCGCATTGCCATTACGCGCCAATGGCATCCAATATCTCAGCGCAACCGAATGCTTTCCTTGCTCGTAGGCATCGACACCACGATCAACCTCAGCCACTGATAACGAACTCAATCCTGTCAGTAGCAGAAAAACAAAGGCTCTAACCGCCATTAACGATGATCTCAATCCGCCGATTCTTTGATCGCCCTTCTGCTGTGTCATTGGATTCCAGTGGTTTTGTATCTGCATATCCCGCAACGGTCAGTCGACCTTGTTGAATTTCAGTATTGCCAAGTAAATAATCAGCGACCGCAGCAGACCGCGCTGCAGACAGATCCCAATTCGATTGGAAACGATCACTGAATGCAATCGGTACATTATCGGTATGCCCTTCAACCGTCACCGGGCCTTGTGTGGCACTCAATGCATTACCCACTCGGTTCAACAGTGGCTGAAAGCCGGGTTGAATATCGGCAAATCCCGAACGGAACGATCCCTGTTCTGCCAGCCGAACGATGATTTTGTCACCCTCGCGCTCGACCTCGGCAAGTCCTTTTTCAATATCCTCAGATAACTCCATTCGGATCTTCGCCAACTGTTCGTCAAGATTTTGTTTTTCACCCGGTCCACCTGTCGATTCACCAGAGGTCCCGGATTGTGCAACATCACCCTCACGCTCACCGGCTTTCGACTGATCGGCGGTGGTGTCTTTGACTACAATTTCACTTTCAAGTTGCGACTGGGCCTCAGCCACTTTAGCGAACATCTCAACGGTCTTTTGATCAACAATTCCGGCGCTTTTGGAGCCATTGTCATCTTCCCCTTCTCCTCCTGAGCTCGCTGGAGACACAAGTTCGACAACAATTTTTTCATCTTCTACCTTGACCTCGACCTGGCCTTCGGCAATTTCCTGCGCCAGGATTTTCTCCATCGCCTGAAAATCTGCATTATTTTTGAAATCTTCGGTCTTGGTCTCTGTCTGCAGCTCCACTTCCCGCTTCATCGTATCGGTCGTGTCTTGCTTCACTGTCTGCTGTGGTGTGGGCTTCGCTTCAGCGGGGGAGAATTCCCGCGCAATCATGCTCCGAGCCTTGGGCGGCTCGACGATAGGAATCAATCGTTGCACACCGAAGGCTGCTTTCAAAGAACCGGTGATTTGCTTGTACTTCGGCACGTTCATCTCAGCAAAGGAGAGAATCAAGACGAAGAACGCCATCAACAACGTCGCCATATCAGCAAAGGTCGCCATCCATGCTGGAGCACCACCCTTACAGGGGGCACACTCCTCGCATTTAACGGGGGGGTCTTCTTCGATCAGCGGGGCTTCAGACCCGCCTCCTTCCGAAGCTTCTCCGTCATCGTCGAGCAATTCGTCGTCGTCAGCCATCAATTTTTCTCACTTACCCTAACGCGGCCATCGCTCGTTCGCGTGCTTTGCCGTCCAAGAATGAGCCGAGCATGTCACCCATGATTCTTGGGTTGCCGCCATCGTTGATGAACATCACACCTTCAATAACCAATTCATTATTCAATGCTTCCATCGACGACTTGGTTTTCAACTTCATCGCACACGGAATCAGAATCACGTTAGCTAACAAGGCGCCATACAACGTGGTCAAAAGAGCAACCGCCATCGCTGGACCAATCGCTTTCGGATCTGACATGTTACCCAACATCAAAACCAGTCCCACCAGCGTCCCAATCATCCCCATGGCTGGAGCAATTTCTGCCCAGGCCTCAAAGAATCCCGCTCCAGCTCCATGGCGCGACTTCATTTGATCGTTCTCTCGCTCAAGCGACGCTCGGATCAATTTACCGTCAGTACCATCAACCAGCATCGCAATGCCTTTGGCCAAAAACTTGTTTTTGATCTCCTGCCCTTCCAAGGCGATCATCCCATCCTTTCTGGCAATGGTCGCCAACTCAGCCAGTTGCACGATCAAATCATCGGGTTTGTCAGGATAGCCACCGAAGGCCTTACCCATCACCCCGGCAAAACCCAAAAATTCTGGAAGAGTCGACCGATAGAGAGTCGCCATAATGGACCCGCCAAAAACGATCAAAATCGAAGCCGTATCCACAAATGGGCCTGGATCACCCATTGCCATGACGATCAGCGCAAGTGCACCAATCAGGCCAACGACGCTTGCAATATCCATTCAAACTCTCCCCAAGGGCGGATAACCCCATCCTGTGATGATCATTAATATCGACCAAAACACGTAAAATTTAAGTGAAATAAAAGTTTGGTCCACTTAACCGATATAGTAGATAGTAGAAGATGTGGAAACAAACAGCACGTTACAGTTTGCGGAGGGTAGGCTCTTGCGCGTCCTCATCACATGCCTAGCTTTAGTTTTGATCACCGGTTGTGATCGAAATATTGACCAACCGGATTGTGGCTCGATGATTCAGCCGCAAGACTATGGGCGCTTCATCGTTGATGGTGCCGACGGTCTTGCGCGCCATATCTCTGGGACCGTGTGGTATCGATGCGCTGCTGGACAGTCTTTCCGTGGCAAAAAATGTTTAGGCGAGAGTCTCGCTTTGACGCGCTCTGAAGCCGATGCTTACGTCCGCGAGTTTTCAGAGAAATCAGGAGAGATCTGGCGTTTACCAACGCGGGATGAGTTCGAGCAGATCACCGAAAGTTCGTGTGACAACCCGGCTGCGAATCCCAACGTCTTCCCAGGGTTAGCAGTGGTGAACTACTGGACTGCTGATAGTTCATGGCACGGTGATCGATTTGGTTGTTCGATCTATATGTACAAAGGATCAACCTACTGTCGCCAAGCCTCACAGATTGAACAACCGATCTTGATGGTTAAGGATTGATTAGGCGAACCGATCATCGGATTTTGATCGAGTATCCGCTGTTGGCTTCGGTGAAAATGACTGACATGGTCGACCATCAATACCGATGACCTGAACGCAGGGAAGTGCCTGACTTTTAAAATTCATCGCCTGACACTCATAAGGAAATTTAGGGTCCCAACTGATTTTAAAAAACCGACATTTCCAGCAATTCGGCGTTTCGGTCATTTCCGCTTTTTCCGATAAATATCTGTGTAATATTTATAAGCAACCATTAAAATGACTCCAACGCCGAAAGCGTAACCAATCACCGCCCGTCCGTCGATCCCCGCCGGTATCTGAAAATCTGGCCGAATCCACATCATCATTAAGACAGGCACCGCGACCAATAAATAAACGCGGATGAGACGACAAACCTTGCAGTTAGGACCACCGAACTGAAACACAGCATTCTCCTTTAACCGCCCATAGTGTACCCGAGACCTCAGACTGCTGAAATTAAAAGCCGATCCGGTCACTGGACGTGAGTCTGATCGTACGAAACAAACAGCGCACACAAAAGGAGACAGGCAACCATCATCCCGTGACAATAGATTTAGTGATCTTGAGGCACATGAGAACCCCTCAATCATCCGATGTTTAGGCTTTCACTCTGACCGAGACAAGCTATGATTGGGCTATGCAAGATCTATATTTTATCGCGTCAAAAGTGGTTTGGTTTTTCTTAGAGCCCCTGCACATTCTCGCCTTATTGGTCGCACTTTGGGCGATCAGCCGCTGGCTCGGCAGTCGACTCGCAGGGTGGCTATCGGTCATGACTCTATTGTGGGTCCTAGCACTTGGCGCCACTCCGCTCTGGAATTCGCTACTTCATCAGCACGAAACTGCCATCCCATTGCAACAACCGAATCGCATTGAAGGAATCATCGTACTCGGTGGTGCTTTTAACGAAATGGTCACAGAAGCCCACAATCAAGTGAGCCTCAATGGTGCTGCAGAGAGAATGACGGCGACTGTGCAGTTAATGCGTCAATACCCAGATGCCCCAGTCATCTTTAGTGGGTTTTCAGGGCGATTCATTCGAGGGACTTTGTCTGAGAGTGATCTGGCACTTCGGTTTTTCGAGGAAATGACAGGGCAAACCGAACGCATCATCCTCGAAAATCAATCACGAAACACGTATGAAAATGCGCTCTACACCAAAGATCTCGTGGGTTTCAGTGGTGAGGGATCCTGGTTATTGGTGACCTCGGCTTTTCACATGCCGCGAGCCTATGAAATCTTTAAAGATCAGGGCATCCCCGTGATTCCTTACCCAACCGATTACCGTTCCCGTCTTCCGTCCCGTGAATTTCGTTGGGATCTTGGGATAGGCGCCGAGCAAGTCAGTCTTTTACTGCATGAGTGGGTCGGCCTTTGGGTCTATCGCCTGACTCAGAAGCACTGAACCTTTAGGAATCCAAAAAGCGAAGCGCTGCTCGGAATTCTGGGAGTAGTCGCCTGTAGTTGCCCTCACTGAGATGCGACTGTTCGGCTGTCAGCCATAAGCCTCGCAACCGCGACCCCCAGAGGTGCTGAGATTTCAAACCGAACCGGGAGCCAATGCCCACGAATGTTTCCGAGATACAGTGTTCGCGTGATCTCGGACTCTCCAATGCGAAACCAGGCTTTTTTGGTCGAGAATCCTCCAATCCGGGCCACAGTGAGATCACACCGATAGGCTTGCCCACTGAAATTCTCGGGCTCGTCGGCTTGCAAAGTCACCAATCCACCATCTTTAATGACTAAATCGTATCGACGAACACCATCAAAGATTCGATAAGACCCTTCGCAACGCTTTGTTTCATCGAGTTTTCGACCGATTTCAAACAGGGGGGTGAATGGGTCTG
>JAHEDY010000037.1 GCA_024640985.1 Gammaproteobacteria bacterium | reverse complement strand
GCAAATAAGCCACTGATCGTTCCAACTGACGCGAATGGTCTGAAGTTCCGCGTTCAGAATTCAGATGTTGCGAAAGCAATGATTGCTGCAATGGGTGGTTCACCACAGCCAATGGCATTTGCCGAAGTGTACGGTGCACTACAGACTGGTGTTGTGGATGGCCAAGAAAATACGTGGTCAAACATCTACACCAAGAAGTTCTTCGAAGTCCAGGACAGCACAACACAAACAAGCCACCAATTGCTTGCGTATCTGTTCATGACGTCAAAAGAGTTCTTGGATAGCCTAGACGCGGACACTCGTTCTAAGCTCATCCAGATTGCGGACGAAGTGACAGTGGCTGCGAATAACTCAGTCAAAGACAAAGAAGAAGCCAACCGTAAAAACATTCTTGACGCGGGTGGGAAAATCAACGAACTGACTCCAGCTCAACGTAAGCAGTGGGTTGATGCGATGAAGCCAGTTTGGAAGCAGTTTGAAGATGAAATCGGCGCAGACGTCATTGCTGCAGCTGCTGCATCTTAATTCCATGTCTGTGTGATTAAAGGGGGATTCGTCCCCCTTTTTTCTGTTTTCAAGAGGGTTCTGAGATGTCCGGATATACGCCCCATCTTTTGCTACTAGGGATGGTGATCTTGCTCTTTATTTGGGAGCGTTTTTCACCAAAAGCGGTCGATAAGCTCGAAGACAATTTGTTAGTTCTTCTCATGGTTTTATTGACTGTGGTTTCCTTCGGCCAGGTCATCGCTCGGTATGGATTTAATACCGGATGGTCTGCCGCTCTTGAATTCACCATGGTGACATTCTCTTGGCTGATCTTGGTTGGTATGAGTTATGGCATTAAACGCAGCTCTCATTTGGGCGTTGATATTTTAGTCAAAGCGGTTCCAAAGCCCATTGCCCGATGGTTGGCGATTTTTGGTGCAGGAACTGGTTTGATTTACGGATTGATTTTACTCGATGCCTCCTGGCTTCAGGCCGTGGGCGTTGAAACGCGTTCTGGTGCCATTGAGTACTGGGCAAAGATGTACAAAGTCAATATTGGTACCGAAGAACTCCGTTGGCCGGTCTGGATCCAAGACACCTTTGATGTCAAAGACCGCGTTCAACGCTGGCTCGTTTTGATCATTCTGCCGATTAGTCTGGCACTGCTGTCGTTTCGAAGCCTTCAGGCAATGGTGCAAATCTATCGTGGTGAACGTGACATGGTGATCGCCGGACATGAAGCTGAAGATCTCGTGAACGAAAACAAAGACGCTTTAAAGGACTAATTCAGCATGGAAACAGCCATTCTCTTTGCCATGGTCCTCGGCTTTTTGTTTGTCGGGGTTCCGGTTGGCCTATCATTGGGTCTGTCATCGATTCTGTATGTCGCATTATTTACGACAGAATCTTTATCTTCTGTTGCGATTTCATTATTTGGTGTCGGTACCCACTACACCTTGCTTGCGATCCCATTCTTTATCTTGGCTTCAAGTTTTATGTCCACCGGCGGGGTGGCCAAGCGCTTGATTCGGTTTGCCATTGCCTCTGTTGGCCACTTCCGTGGTGGTCTTGCGATGGCATCGGTCCTCGCTTGTATGATGTTCGCCGCACTCTCAGGCTCCTCGCCAGCAACGGTCGTTGCGATCGGTACGATTGCGATCGCGGGTATGCGTCAGGTCGGTTACTCCAAAGAGTTTGCTTCAGGAATCATCGCGAACGCCGGTACGCTTGGGATCTTGATTCCGCCTTCGATTGTGATGGTGGTGTATGCCGCATCGGTTGATGTATCCGTCGGACGGATGTTCCTTGCGGGCGTGATTCCGGGAGCGCTTGCTGGATTGATGTTGATGCTTGCGATCTACGTCGTGGCCCGATACAAAAATCTTCCCGCCGAAGAATGGAAGGGGATGGGGGAGTTGGTCTCAGGCGGTAAAGATGCCTTCTGGGGACTCTTCCTGATCGTCATCATCATGGGTGGAATTTACGGTGGGGTCTTTACACCCACCGAGGCCGCAGCCGCAGCAGCTGTCTATTCCGCATTTGTCGCGATTTTCATCTATCGCGACATGGGTCCATTTAAGGACGAGCCTTGGATTCGTGAGTCAGATCGACCAGAAGCTGTCGTTGGGTTCAAAAGCACCGTTTACGGTGTCTCCTTCCTGCTGGTGTGTTTAATCTTGTCTTTTTTCGCGCTGTCGGGGGTGGAAGAGATTACGCTTGGGACTCGATTCCAGTGGTCCCTCATCGCTTCTGTGGTATTGATGATCCTGTATTTGGTGTGGCGGGGTGCCACGACGAGCCCACTTCAAATGCTGTCTCTGGTGAATCAGGGGCTTGTGATTTGGGGTCGGAATCTTGCCATCATGACCAAAGGATTCTTCCCCGCATTAGGCGGTGAAGAAACCAAACGCGTAATTTTGGATGCGACGAAAACAACCGTGATGCTGATGTTCATCATCGCGAATGCGTTGTTATTCGCCCATACCTTGGCGGCAGAACGGATTCCGCAAACCATCACGGAATGGATGCTCGGAGCTGGCTTTAATTGGTTCACCTTCTTAATCGCTGTCAATATTCTGTTGCTCTTGGGCGGGCAATTTATGGAGCCTTCGGGACTTCTATTAATTGTTGCACCAGTCGTTTTCCCGATTGCCATGGAGCTCGGGATTGACCCGATTCATTTGGGGATCATCATGGTCGTGAACATGGAGATCGGGATGATCACCCCGCCCATTGGTCTCAATCTCTTTGTGACCTCGGGAATCACCGGGATGAGTCTCGCGCGTGTGGTGAAAGCGGCTGCACCTTTCGTCGTGGTTCTGTTTGTCTTCCTGATTTTGGTGACTTACATCCCTTGGCTTTCGACCTGGTTACCAACCTTGGTGATGGGTCCTGAGATCGTGACAAAATAAGATCCCAGATCACCGCCGGTGTGATTTATCATGCCGGTTCTGTGAACGATGAGGTGATCTATGAGTGCATATCGAATTGCTGTGTTAGCTGGCGATGGAATCGGTAAAGAAGTCATGCCCGAGGGCATTCGTGTCTTGGAGGCGGTGGCGAGAAAGCATCAGTTCAGCCTAACCTTCGATCACTTTGATTTCGCTTCCTGTGATTACTATCTCGAGCACGGCAAAATGATGCCTGACAACTGGAAAGAGATCATGATGGATTACGATGCCATCTATTATGGTGCAGTCGGTTGGCCAGAGACGGTTCCTGATCATATTTCACTGTGGGGCTCTCTGATTCAGTTCCGTCGTCAATTCGAACAGTACGTTTGTTTGCGTCCCATCAAATTAATGCCTGGTGTGCCCTCACCGCTTGCCAATCGGAAGGTTGGTGATATCGATTTCTATGTGGTCCGTGAGAATAGCGAAGGGGAGTACTCAAGCATTGGCGGTATCATGAATGAAGGTACTGACCAAGAATTCGCGCTTCAGGAGTCTGTGTTCACACGCCGCGGTGTGGATCGGATCATGAAGTATGCCTTTGAGCTCGCCAAGACTCGCGAGAAAAAGCATGTCACGTCCGCAACCAAATCCAATGGGATCTCCATTTCGATGCCTTATTGGGATCGACGTTTTGAAGAGATGTCTCAGTCTTACCCAGAGTGCACCACAGACAAATATCACATCGATATTTTAACAGCGCACTTTGTGATGAATCCGGATCGTTTTGATGTGGTGGTCGCTTCCAATCTCTTTGGAGATATCCTGTCTGATTTGGGTCCAGCCTGTACCGGAACGATCGGTATCGCGCCTTCGGCGAATATCAATCCTGAGCGGAACTTTCCATCCCTTTTTGAGCCCGTGCATGGCTCAGCTCCAGACATCTATGGTCAAAACATTGCCAATCCAATCGGCATGATCTGGAGTGGCGCCATGATGCTTGAGCACTTGGGTGAAGAGGAGGCTGCCGCCGATATCATGACCGCTATTGAAGATGTCCTCACAACAGGCCCCAAGACCCCTGATATGAAAGGAGTTGCCAGTACCCAGGAGGTTGGAGCCGCAATTGCAGGTGCAATCGTTTAGGTTTTAGTCCGGCAAGTAATCCTCTTTCCAGCGAAGCACGACATTGAAGCTGACCGAAATGCGTGTTTCGTGTGACAAATTCGGATGAACCAAGTGATGCAGAAATGCAGGCCACATGAGTAATTGGCCGGGTGTTGGTTTGACCCGATATTCCGGATCGATCTGTCGGTCACCTCGGATGGCATTCATGTTTGCTTGTGGTCTTGGATCGAAAAAACTAATGCAGTTGGGCGTTCGGTCGTCGCGACCGGTGGGGAGGGTATCTTGCTCAGGCACCATCACATAATAGGTTCCACTGAGCCATGCATGCGGATGATTATGCAGATTATGATAATCCCCCATACGATTGATATTTGCCCAGGCTTGGATGGCAAAATCGAGGCTGTAATCAATGCCTGAGTGTTGGGCGTAATCAACAACCGCTCGCTGAACAGATTGTTTGAGCCATTGAACCACTGGATGTTGTTCGTCAAACAGATTGTCACTTCGATAATCTGTTGTCATTTGCGCCTTTTGAAGGTCCAGTGTTTCAATATGATCGGCCAGTATTGGGTTCGCCTGATCGTGACCTGGCAGGATGATTTCCATGAACTGTGTTGGCCAGAGATTGGTGAAGGTGGGTTGTGTCATTGATACCGCCTCATGGATGGTCTACTGTTTTAAGACTCTCGCGCGTTCCACAGTGGGTTAGTCGAGGATGTTCTTGTGCTGGTTTGTCTTTGTCGCCTCATTGATTCCGACGACTTCACGACTGAAGAAGACCTCAAAACACGAATTCTTGAGGATGATTTCCAATGTGGTCAGTGTCAGATGCAATATCTAATGCAGCAGCAGTCAGCGAACCACAATTCACCAGAGTCTGAAGACTAGCAGTATTTTTCAGGTCCAATCCAGTTCGCATCCGAATAACGATCTCCATGGCACCAGCCGACTTCTAAAATCTCTTCACATTGCTGAATTTGTTGCGCTGTTAAGGGTTCGTTGGCGGCTCGAATGTGGGCTTCTAAATGATCGACCGACCGTGTTCCAGGAATGGTGATGATGTTTTGACTTTTTGAGAGCACCCAACTGACAGCCAGTTGTGCAGTGGTCTTCCCCAGTGATCTGGCGTATTCCCTCAAGGGATCGACCGCCTCAATGTTCAATTCAAGGTTCGGACTTAAGAAGCGTGGGTTGGTTTTTAGAAAATTCAGATTGGGAATCTCATGTGATAATCGTGGTTTGTCGGTGAGAAGACTCCGTCCAACCGGCGAGAAAGCAACAAAAGTGGTGCCGAGTCGTTGGCATCGTGCCAGAAGCCCAAGTTCTGGGGCTCGAGTCGCTAAAGAGTATTCAGATTGCACAGCAGCCACGGGTCCCACAGACCAGGCGCGCTCAAGTGTCGTTGGTGCGATTTCGGATAAGCCAATGTGCTTAATGAGGCCTTCTTCCTGAAATCCCATGAGGGTTTCCATGACCTGTTCAATGGAATGTTCGCGATCGCGTCTGTGAATATAGAAAAGGTCAACATAGTCCGTTCCCAAACGGCCAAGACTTTTCTCAAGCTCTCTACGGAGATACCCAGGTTCGTTGCTGAAAATACGTTCTTTAGTCTCTGGGTTGGATCCAATCCCTGCTTTGGTCGCGATGAAGAATTCATCACGAGCACTTGGATGGGCTTCTAAGTAGTGTCCGATAAAGGTTTCTGAATTTCCCCGTCCATAAATATTGGCGGTATCAAGGTGATTGATGCCGGCGTGTCTGGCTTTGTCCAAAATCGCGTGAGCTTGATCCTCAGTGACAGGGCCGTAGAAGTCGGCAAAAGACATCGC
>JAHEDY010000034.1 GCA_024640985.1 Gammaproteobacteria bacterium | reverse complement strand
GGTTTGGATGGCCTGAGGCCACCGACGAAGAGGTTCAGGACGCGGCACGACAAGCGCACGCACTGGAGTTTATCGAAGCACTGCCAGAGGGTTTTGATACGCAAATTGGACCTTTCGGTAATCGTTTATCTGGGGGCCAACGCCAACGGATTGCCATTGCCCGAGCATTTATCAAGGATGCGCCAATCTTATTACTGGATGAGCCAACCAGTGCACTTGATCACAAAAGTCGCGAAGAAGTTCTCAAAGGACTTGAGAACCTCAAAGCCAATCGAACAACGCTGATTATTAGCCATCAGCCCGAGACCCTGCTATCGATTGATCGGACCATCCATTTGATCGCTGGCCAATTGGCTCCTGTGACCACCGACTCGGATTCGTCTGTCGATACCGACTGACTTGCCCATCTCGAAAATCAAAGGTCAGTGCGCCATCAAGATCGGTTCGATGCAGTTGGGCGCCAGCTTCCGCCCAACCTGCTAAGACTTCTCGGTGTGGATGCCCATATCGATTGGATTGACCAACGCTGATCAATGCGTGCTTCGCTCCCACCAACTGAACAAAGGAAGGATTCGATCCGTCGCGTGCGCCGTGATGAGAGACGACAACGACGTCGATCTCACCCAAGAGGTTTCGTCGATGAAGCGCCTTTAGGACCTGTGATTCAGCAAACCAATCCGCATCACCCATCATCAACACCGATCGACCATGAGCGGACAATAAATAGACACAGCTTCGCCGATTTTCTGATCCTTCAACAGGACCGATCGGCCACAATAGCTCGACTAAGACATCACCGAGTCGATGGGTTGCATGACAAGGTCTCACCCAATCACCCATCGACCCACCGCCTTCAATCACTGGTGGGATAGACACTTGTCGTAAGGCAGAGACTAACCCACCAGAATGATCCATATCTCCATGGCTGATCAAAATCGCGGCAAGATCAAAGCCTCTCGACATCGGGAGAAACTGCCCTGTTCGCGACCAGCGCTCAGCCTGACCAGCGGCTAGATCAAAAATCGCTCGTGTTGTCCCTGAAATCAAAGTCGATGCTGATCCTTGGCCCACATCATGGATCACTAATCGATCCACTTCCCGACTCTCAAATTGAAACATCAAAGGGATCACCAGCGCCAAGAAAGACCAGCGCGGCGACGGCTTCGGCAACAATACACTGGCACCGAGCGCAAAGAGACAAGCCAACACCCATTCTGAGGGGATCACACCAAAATTGGTCCGAAATAAGAGCAATTCGAGTGTCTCGACACCCCAAGAAATCACTGTGTTTGCGACTGCAATCAACCAAACCCAATCAAACACCAAGGCTGTGGCCAGGACAAGAAGTAACAACGGCAGTAATGGGACGATGAGCAAATTCGCCAGGATCCCAAGCCACGGATAATCAAATCCCAGCCAATGGCTCAACAAAACCGCCAACACACAGCTAAAGCCTAACTGCATCACCAACAGATGAATCAGGCCGCGGGTCCGAGTCGCCCAAAGAATCTGAGCGATCAGTAGTACTGCACCAGCAGACATCAGGAATCCTGTCGATAGCGCAATCATTGGATCAAATACAACAATCCATACGAGAGTGATCGCAATGACTTGATGGAGCGTGAATCTCAAACCGAATAACGGTATCAAACTGAGAAGCGTAGCCATGACACCCGCACGCACGACGCTTGGACTGAATAATGTCCACGACGCGATGAAATAGGCGCCAATACAAACAATCCCTGAGCGAAATATCGCGCGATGATGGGGATGTCGAGGCCAGACGAAGCGGCCGGCCAACCACCAAAGCGCTGCGAGTACCAGACCCACGTGAAGGCCTGAAATCGCCAGAAGGTGGGATAATCCCAAGGTTTCAAACACTGCCAATACACGGGGATCCAACGCCTGTTTCTCACCGAACAACAAGGCTTGGGCGAGACCACGAATCGGATTCGGCCAAGCGTTGGTTTGATCCCGTTGAGAGGATCGCTGACTTGTCTGCGGCAGAATCTCACCGTCAACCAGTTGCGCTTTAACGCGCCAACCATTGGCCAATGCGTGTCGTCTGGCATCAAATCCACCAGGATTCTGGAATCCAATCAGAGGAGACAGTCGAAACAGACCTTGAACGCGGTCACCAGTTTGGAAACGATAGTTGGGTCCTGCCTGCAATTTCACGCGTGACCCCTCCTCGAACCCCGGGCAATCGATTCGCGTCCAAGTCGCTGATGCCGAGGAGAAGTCAATCGCTTGGGTCAGAATACGGTCCACTCGAACCTCACCCGAACAAGAGACCACTTGTGCCGATTCAGGCCAGAGCATCTCCACTCGATCTGTGATTCGGATTTCCTGGATCGCGACAACAATGCAGAAAAGGCCTAACCAAGGGAATCGCGACAAAATCAGCATGATTGCCAAAAGAATCAACGAAAAAGGCGATAAAGCGCTTGGAAACCAAGGCAAACTGCTTACAATCAGGGACCAAATCATCATGCCTTAAGCATGGAAAAGAAATCATTCATTTGAGTCAGTCCCTGACTAACCCAGATGTCAGACATCGACAAGAAGGTCATGCCGAAAAAGTTTGTCTCGAGAATCATGCCGCCACCCGAGCAGATTGCACATATGCGTCAATGGGGCTGGGTTGGGCGTCAATTGTTCGCGGATGACCTTTGGCATTTGAACCGGCGGTCGGTCGCACTGGCCTTTTTAAACGGACTGTTTTGGGCGTGTATGCCGATGCCATTGCAGATGGTTGCAGCAGCAGTCTTTGCGTTGGTCTTGCGATGTAACGTACCGCTCTCGGTAGGTCTGGTCTGGCTCACCAATCCCATTACCATGCCGCCCTACTACTTCTTTGCATACCAGCTAGGCGCATGGGTGTTAGGGAGTGACGGGGTCAGTTGGCCGCAAGAGGTGACAATTGAGTGGATACAGAATCAAATTAACCTGATTTGGTGGCCCCTATTAACGGGGTCCGTCATCATCGGCGTCATCTTAAGCATTATCGGGTTTACAGTGATCCGAATCTGGTGGAGTCTGCAGGTCGGCTATAACTGGAAGCGCCGCAAAGGGCGATTTCTCAAACGGACTGTAACTGGCCATGGTGCAACTCAAACTGCTGATCAGTCTGAGCTGCCACCCGACGATCGTGAGTCACGATCACCAGACTAGTCTCCGTGGTCTTTGATAAATCAATCAGCATTGATAACACGTGATCAGCGGTCGCCTCATCTAAGTTACCCGTCGGTTCATCCATCAACAGGACTTTAGGGTTTCCTGCAAGCGCTCGAGCGATTGCAACACGCTGCCTCTCGCCACCGGACAGTTCACCCGGACGATGGGCCACTCGATGCTCAAGCCCCACTTGTTGCAGTAATTGAACCGCAATCTTCTTGGCCTTTGATGGCGAATATCCAGACAGCATCGCCGGCAGCATCACATTTTCTTCCGCCGAGAATTCAGGGAGCAAGTGATGAAATTGGTATACCACCCCAATGGTTTGACGACGCAAGGCGACTCGCTTGGATTCGGTTAGTTGTGTGATGTCGGTGCCCTGCCAGACAACCGATCCTTGGTCCGGAAGCAATAGGCCTGCAAGAACATTCATGAGGGTACTTTTACCTGAACCACTTCGGCCTAATAGTGCTAACCGCTGTCCGGCTTCAACTGAAAAATTCACGCCCTCAAGAACCGATACCGAAGTCTCTCCCTCACCATAAGCGAAGGAGACTTGACGAAGTGCAAGCAGCACATTATCGCTCATGGTTTAACACCTCAGCCGGAACGATTCTACTGGCTTTGAGCGCGGGATACAGAGTTGCCACAATCGATAAGCCAATACTCAAGCCCGCGACTAAGCCCACATCGGACCAGCGCAATTCAGATGGCAAATCAGAAATAAAATAAGCGCTCGGATTAAAGAGATAAAAACCAAAGACAGATTCCAAAAATCCCAAAATATCAGTGATTGATAGCGCCAGTGGAACCCCTAAAAAGACACCAATAATTGTCCCAATCACTCCGACCAAGGTTCCTTGAACAATAAAAACACCCATCACACTGACCGGTGACAATCCAATGGTCTTTAAAATGGCAATATCAGCACGCTTATCGGTCACCACCATCACCAGCGTCGAGACGATGTTAAAAGCAGCGACTGCGATAATGAGCGTTAACAACAGCGCGATCATGGTCTTTTCCAACTGAATCGCCTCAAACAAGTTGCCTTGAGTTCGCGTCCAATCCTGAAAACGAATCGGTAATCCAAGCGTAGTACTGACTTCCTGTGCGATGGGCCGAATGAGTTGAGGGGCCTCAAAGAGATTGTCGAACTGGAGTCTAAGTGCTGCGACTCCTTCACCGAGCTTGAACAGTCGAGCAGCATCCGATAACTCAACAAACGCCAGTTGATTATCTAACTGGGCACCGACTTCAAAAATACCGACCACTTGCAGACGTTTGAGCCGCGGAGTCACGCCGGCCAAACTCAGCGTTGCTTCAGGAATCAAAAGCGTCACTTGGTCACCCGGAATCACATCGAGGTTCGCGGCTACCCCCGAGCCTAAAATGATCGAGAAACGACGACGATTCAGATCTGTGAACTCACCCTGAGTCATATGACTCGGAAGAATTGAGACCTCGGCCTCTGTGTTTGGGTCAACGCCTAATACAGCGACTGACACGGTGCGCCCATTCGCCACCAACAACCCTTCACCTTGGTTCAAGGGCGCAACGCCGACAATCGAGCGATTCCTCATGAGCTTTTCAGTGATTGGATCTAAATCCGATCGCGCGGTTTCGAATTCGAGCAACGCATGCGGCACCGTTCCTAGGATCCGTGTTCGTAATTCACGATCAAAACCATTCAATACAGACAGGACGAGAATTAAAACCGCGACACCTAATGTTAATCCTGCCATTGAGACAGCAGAGATGAACGAAATAAAATGGTTTCGTCGCTTTGCGCGGGTGTACCGAAGACCAATGCAAACTGATAACGGATTGAACATAACGCAAGTGTAACTGGCTTCATGCTACAGTTTCTAAAAGTTTGAAGGATTTTTAATGAACGCATTAGTTTTGGCTGTTGCCGCTCTACTTTTCAGTCGCCTCGTTGCCTCTGATCGCATTGAGCCATATCGCTTAAAAGGTATTGGTGCGATTGAAAAAGCGACAGATTCTCTACCCAACACCTTGCGCTTACCGGTCATTGTTGGCGGCGCAGTCACACTGGGAGCGATCGTCGCTTACATGCCCTTAGTCGGTGTGATTGTGACATTTTGCGCATTAGTTCTGATCATCCGTTATGGCAAAGTGACTGAGGATTCCAAGGCAATTTTGACTGAATTACGAAATGGTTCGTTCTCTCAAGCGCAGATCAAACTTAGCGAATTCTCGGGAACTGATGCCAGTCAACTGGATGAAAATGGCGTCGCCCGTATTGCCGTCGAAACACAGGTATTGAAGCTTGCCGAAAACGTTTTCATACCACTGGCTTGGTTTGCGCTTGGTGGATTACCTGGAATCCTTCTGTATTGGACTTCAACCGTCATTGCACACCGCCATGGATCGGGAGAAACATCCGAGCGCTGGGTCTCCCTCCTCAACTGGGTCCCAATTCGTCTGATGGCCCTCACGCTCGGATTCATGGGAGACCGGGAACGCTCGCGCGCCATCTGGACACGTCAAGCCAGCGAATTCTCAGATCCCGAGGCCGGTGTCCTCATCGCTGCAACCGCAGGCGCTATTCGCGTAAAGCTTGGCGGTTCTCGTTGCGTACAAGGCCTGATCAAACAAGAACCAATCCTCGGTGATGGCGATGATGCGGCCCGTTACCATATTGAGGAGTTGCAATCACTTGCCGAGCGTTCGCTGCTTTTGTGGGCTGTCGCAGCGTTGGTCATTACCGCGATCTAGCCAAAAGACGAGTTGCATCTGCGTTTTCGCAATCTATACTCCCAACCTCTCGTTAGGTGGCCGAGCGATCGGCATAACAGGGAATTCGGTAAGGC
>JAHEDY010000033.1 GCA_024640985.1 Gammaproteobacteria bacterium | reverse complement strand
TAACTAAGGATGGAGCGCAACCAACAAGGTGTAACCCCACCAATGCGAACAAAAGGTGTCGGAGCAGGCTCTGCTTCACTAATACGGATCGATTCATACATCACCTATCGGTACCATTCCCCTTTTCTATAGCTGCACGAGGAACAGACAAGGCCTATTCCGAAAAAACTAGCGATAAAGCTTCCTATTTGTCGACGGAGCCAACAGGATATCCGCCTATGACAATCATCTTCAGTTTCATTTGCCTCCTCGTCCTTGCTCCCCTAGGTCTTTCTTGGATGAGTGTCGAGACTTACCGGACGATTTCAACTGAAATCGGAACCGCATTAGGAGTGATTGGCTTTTCTGCCCTGTTAACTGTGTTTTTGTTGTCCGGGCGCGTTCGATGGCTGTCTCAATCTCTCAACATTGATCTGACAATGCGATGGCATCGATGGCTCGGGTTCCTTGTCTTAGGCGCCGCCTTTTTGCACCCATTCTTTTTTGGTGGCTCACTGGCCGGCGGCGAGAGACCTTGGGATCCTACTCGCGCCTTGACCATCACTACTGATTTTGCACCTTTAGCCAGTGGCATCGCAGCCTTTGTTTTGATTCCTGCTTTTATCATGCTGGCTATTTGGCATTCAGCACTCGGGTATCGCTATGAAACCTGGAGACGCATCCATGCGCTTGGTGGATGTTTGTTAGTCCTTCTCCTGTTACATCACACAATCACAGCCGGTCGGTATGGCTCGCAGATCATCCTTTCAATTCTGTGGATTAGCGGCTCGGTACTGGCGATCATTTCTGTCTTTGATAGTCACGTCATTCGTAACATCTTCAAAGCACGGAAGCCTTGGGCAGTGACCTCAATTCAAGAGGTGTCACCAAAGCAATGGTTGATTGGTGTGTCACCAACAGATGGTAAGCCGCTTGTCTATCAAGCTGGACAATTTGCATGGCTCACCATCGGCAAAAGCGCTTATTCCATGCATGAGCATCCGTTCTCCATCAGTTCAGCGCCTTCAAGCGGTCATAACCTCAGCTTTTTAATTAAAGAGTTGGGTGACTTCACCAGCACCATGGATCAAATCACTCTCGGAACCAAGGCCTATGTGAACGGCCCCTACGGACACCTGACTGTCGATGGACGGACTGAACCCGGGATCGTCATGATCGCAGGTGGCGTTGGAATTGCGCCCATGCTCGGCATCATTCGAGAACTAAAACTCACCCACGACCCGCGGCCCATCCTTTTGATCTATGGGAATCGCCGAGGCAATCAGATCGTGAATCAAGACGAGCTCGATGCCATTGATCCGATTTACGTGGTGTCTGAGCCTGATGAGAACTGGCACGGACAGACAGGTGTCATCAATGCTCAATTACTCGACAACTCGCTCTTGCCTGAGCAATTAAAGAGTTGGCTGTTTGTTATTTGTGGACCGCCACTGATGCTCGAGACTGTCGAGAGCTATCTGAAGACACAGCGAGTACCTGAGACCCGAATATTATCCGAACGATTCAACTTCGGTTGAATACTCAACGGCGTCTTCAATACACAGAAGAAGTAATTCCGCTCGGGATGTCACCCCAGCCTTCTGATACACCGCGTGCTGTTGTGCTTTGACTGTTCCATCACTGGTTCCACGTAGCGCTCCAATCTCAGCAATCGAACATCCCTTGATGGTTAGGATCGCCACTTCAGTCTCCGCAGGCGTCAAACTCAATGCATGAATGCGGTTCAAGATAAACTCACTCAAACCTTGCTTAAGTTGAGCGAGTGATGCTTGCATTTCTGATTCCTGCCGACGATTGACCCGAACATAATCGCGCAGCAAAACCAGAGAAATTAAAATCGCAATCGTCGCTATCGTTTCGACAACCAGGTGAATCCGATCAATGACCGTTTGGCTCTCGCCACTGAACACATCAACAACAACATCGATGGCGAAAAACCCAGAACAACCAAGTAGCAATAGCATCGTCATTCGCGCCATCAGTTCCTTATTCACACCCGTTCCTTAAACCAGAGTTTATCAAGCCACGAATCATCCATTTAACACCCGAGTTTACAGACTTAACGACACCGATCGCGAACACTGTCAATGCCAACTTACAGAACAGGAGTGAACCCATGAAATGGTATGTTACTGCATTTGCCATCCTATTAAGCTACCAAGAGGTCGCTGCATCCGATGATGATTTCCGATGCGATAGGGATGCAGATACCCAACGATCTGAACTCGAGATCAAACAACACTTTGAGGCAAAGGGCTGGGAAATCCGCCGAATCAAACGCGAGCATGGCTGCTTTGAAATCTATGCAATCGATGATCAAGGCCGCCGACACAAAGGTTATGTCGATCCAGAGACCTTAGACGTTCTGAGTGATGACGACTGAACGCAAATCCTTCGTGTGGGATCTTCCCACACGGATCTTTCATTGGGCATTGGTGGTCAGCTTTATCTTCGTCCAGGGATCAGCAGAGTGGTTTCAGACAGCTCATTCGTTCTTTGGATATGCGATTCTGGGCTTGATCAGTTTCCGAATCCTATGGGGACTCATTGGACCCAAAGAGGCCCGACTCAATATCCTAATTCCTACTCAGGAATCAGTTGAGCTCCATTTCTCGCAACTCAAACAACTGAGATTCCACTCTCACTCGGGTCACAATCCCTTGGGTGGGATGATGGTGCTTGCGCTCCTCTCAACACTCACCTTGTCAGCAGTCACCGGACACGTTGCTCAAACAGAGTGGTTTTGGGGTCTTGAATGGGTCGAAGAAATTCATGAGCTGTTGGCTCAACTCTCGCTCATTCTCATTGGTGTACACCTCTTGGCAATCCTCATCATGAGTGGACTGTCAGGCCAAAATCTAGCCAAACGCATGGTCAAAATCACCTAACTCTGGATTGGCACAAGCGCTCATTCCAGATCCATTGATCAAACATTCGTCAGCATAAGATAGAGCGGCGAATCGAATCTCGGCCGGGATCAACAACACCTGCGGTCGCGGTCTCCCGCAAAAACGCCGAGATGTGCCAAACTAGTAAAGCAAACAGCCCACTAAGCTATTAACCGACGAGAAACCCTATGGATCGCACTGAGTTTTTTGAACTCCTCTGGAAACAATACACCAAGGTCACACCACAAGCGCAGAAGATTCAATCGCTGTTGCAGGCACGTGGAGACATCGTTACGAACGATCATGTCGCATTTCGAACGTTCAACATCGACGGTTACGATTTGCAGGCAATCACTCCACTGTTCGAAAGCCTCGGTTATCAGGTATTTGATTCGTATCAGTTCCCTGACAAGCATTTGCGCGCACTTGCTTTTGTCGTTCCTGATGATCCAACGGCACCGAAAGTGTTTTTCAGCGAGCTACTTTGCGAAGCATTTGATGCAGACGTTCAGTCAATCATTCAGGACTTAACTTCACCACTTGACGATTCATTATCGTTGCACGATCTGTTGGGCTCATACCCCTTCAAGACACCAACACTGCAACAGTATTCAATGCTCGCAGACGCAAGCGAGTATGCGGGTTGGCTCAGCACCATGGGATATCAAGCTAATCACTTCACCGTCAATATCAATGCGCTGATTACGCTACATTCCATCGATGATGTTATCGATCTCTTGGAGGCGCATCATTATTCACTGAATGCGGTTGGTGGAATCAAAAAAGGCGAGCCAGAGGACTTGCTGGTCCAGGCATCCACACTTGCTGATTCTGTCACCTTTACATTCGCCAATGGGCAGCAGCAATCAGTCCCCAGTTGTTTTTATGAGTTTGCGCACCGATTCGCTGATCAGTCAGGCAAACTCTTTCAAGGGTTTGTTCCAAGTAATGCTAACGCCATTTTTGAGAGCACTGATCGTCGGCAATCAACGCTCTGAAAAAAGCTTAGCGCGTGCTTGGATTCGAGAAAGAAAACCCAAAATTAGAAGAGTCAAAGAGGAGATCGAAATGAAACGAGTTATCACCCTATGCATTCTGAGTTCTCTAGCCGTTGTCACACAGGCCCACGAGGGTGCTGAAGGTGTGATTAAGGATCGTATGGATCGCTTCAAAGCGAATAAGGAATCCATGAAAGCCATCAAAGGGAATCTCGGCGGCGATGCATCGGTGATTGCTAAAGAAGCTCTAGCGATCCAGGATTGGGCGAATCAAATGACTGATTTTTTTCCAGAAGGTTCAACGCAGTCTCCATCGGAAGCTCTCCCTGCGATCTGGGAGAATTTTGAGGACTTCAAAGCGCGCGCCGCTGCGAATGCCAACGCTGCTGGTGATTTAGCTAACCTCGCCCGCTCTGGCGCCGATGCAAGCGCTCTGACGAACGGATTTAAGGCGCTCGGCAAAACCTGCAAGGACTGCCATAACGATTACAAGGAGTAATCGGCCATGATCACTCGTCGGTCGTTCTTAAAAGCTTGTGCCGCCGCACCCTTGGTTGCAGCACTTCCATCGGTAGCCATGGCCACTGCCGTTACCCCATTTCCACTCACGGCATCAAAAACCAAGAAACGTTTGGTTCCAGGTGATGGTTATCAGGATGCCTCCGTCTGGGCCTTTAATCGCTCAGTTCCTGGGCCTGAACTCCGGTTCAAGAAAGGAGAGACTTTATCGGTTGATTTTTTGAATCAGCTTGACGAAGGATCATCCGTTCACTGGCATGGGATTCGGAATATCAATGCGATGGACGGTGTTGCCGGTCTGACACAACCTGAAGTGATGACAGATGGGCAGTTTCGGTATGAGTTTCCTTTGAAAGACTCAGGAACATACTGGTATCACAGCCATGCCAAAACCTGGTCTCAAGTCGCACGCGGTCTCTATGGCCCTCTGATTGTTGAAGATGAGACTGACCCCATCGTTGATCAAGACATCGTGCTGATGATTGATGACTGGCTTCTGGCTGATGATGGAACCATTGATGAGGCATCCTTCGGATCCCTCCATGATTGGTCTCATGGCGGACGTTTGGGTAATTGGTTGACCGTCAATGGGCAATCCCACCCGACCATCGATGTCCCGAAACATGCGCGGATTCGATTACGGCTCATTAATGCAGCCAATGCGCGAATTTTTGGCCTGAATATTCCAGCTAGTGCCTTTTTAATTGCCGAAGATGGCTACCCAACTCCCGTCCAACCCAAACAGGATGTGGTTTTAGGACCCGCTCAGCGAGCTGACTTCATCGTTGATTTAGGTGACACCAACCTCACCATCAATGAAACTCTCAACGGGGGACCTTACCCCGCTGTGACCCTGAATGTCATTGAGACGAATCAAGCACTAGTCACTAAAGAGATTCTCAAGCAACCCAGGTTAGAATCACCGCCAACCTCCATTGATGTTGTGATTCCGCTACATATGCAAGGTGGTGCGATGGGCAACTTACGAGAGGCCACCTTCGACGGCCAACTGCGGCCGATTCGTGAGCTTGTTCAGAACTACGGCAAGGCGTGGGCCTTTAATGGCAAGATCGGAAAACACCACGATCACTTGGCAAAAATCAATATCGGTCAGACGGTCAGTATCGAAGTCTGGAATGACACTCGATGGAATCACGCCATGCATCTTCATGGGCATCATTTCTGGATTCAAACCGAGGATGGCGAATTTCTTGATGGAAAGCGTGATACCTACCTGTTCCAACGTGGTGAAAAAGCAAATCTAGTATTTATCGCCGACAACCCAGGGCTTTGGTTATTCCACTGTCATATGCTTGAACATCATGCGGCAGGAATGGCTGGCGTGATCGAGATCTCATAAAAAAAGCCACCCTTGGGTGGCTTTTTCGAACCAACTGCCGATTACAGGGCTGCTTTGTCGTCCACCTCAGGTAGAACCGCATTCAAAATGATACTGATGAAGGCAACAGGTAACAGTCCTGAACTGAGCAAAACCCTTACGACCTAAAAAATCACTCCTGTCTGTTACTCCGCTTCCCGGGGTCCACAAGATTTCGTTGGCAATTCTTAATCAACGGCAAGCTCGAATCCATTGCGATCACAGGTGGCCT
>JAHEDY010000002.1:23364-130382 GCA_024640985.1 Gammaproteobacteria bacterium | reverse complement strand
CTCTGTATTTGGGATCTCTGCAAGGGGACTGACCCTGTGCTTCGGATCAGTGACTTGGAGCTTTTGACGAAAACCGGTGGTAAATCGGGTGTGTGGGTCAATGCTGACGCTGAGATTCCCGATTGGGTGAAAGAGCGATTGCCGTCAACAACTCCGTTATCCGATCGTAAGATTGCCGTGATTGTGATGAGTGACCGCGCGTCGGAAGGTACTTATGACGATGAATCCGGTCAATATCTAGTGAATGCGTTGACTGATCAAGGCGCAGAGATTTGTGCCTATACGGTGATCCCAGATGATTTTGCACTGATACAGACGACCATTACCGATCTCTCCGAAACGCATGATCCGCATGTGATTCTCTGTACTGGTGGTACAGGGCCTGGTCCGCGTGATGTGACACCACTGGCGTTGGCTGAGCACTTGAATCCAGAGTTGCCGGGTCTTGGCGAATGGTTGCGCTCAGAGAGTGCGGTTTACACCAAAACGGCATGGCTATCACGAATGGGTGGCGGTTTGATTGGGCGTGCGCTCGTGATTACTTTGCCTGGTAGCTTGCAGGCGGTGAAGGAGTGCTTTGGTATTTTTATCGAAGGACTACCAAAGGCGATCATGATGATTGAAAAACAAGGCCGGAAAGGGCGCCTGTGACTCAGATTCATGTGCACTGTCTCGGCGTGTTTCGAGAAATCGGTGATGGCTTTGATGTCGACACTCCCTCCAATTCGGTGGATGCAATTCGTCGCGCTGTTGCTGAACATCTGATGCACATGGGTCGCTCTGACCTGAACGATGTGTTGAAGCGTTCCGTATTTGCTGAGGGTGATGAGTTGCTCAAAGATCACATGGTCGTTGAAGGCTCTGCCGTCAGTGTATTGCCTCCGGTGGCTGGAGGGTAGTGTGAAGCTCTTCACTGAAAATCGCGGCACACATTGGCACTGTGGGCTTCTCGATGGGCCCTGCCAAACCGACGAGCTCGACGCCTTGGTGTCCCATCCAGCGCATGGAGCGATTGCACAGTTTTTCGGGGTCGTGCGAAACCATAATGATGGCCTTGAAGCTGCGGCGGTCGATTATGATGTGCATCCAGAACTTGCACTCAAGGCCATGTCAGAGCTTTGCTCTGACATCAGCTCCGAGTATCCGGTCCGATTGTTGCTGGTTCACTCGCGAGGTCTTGTGCGCGTGGGAGAAGCAAGTGTTGTGATCGCGGCGAGTAGTGCGCATCGTAAAGATGCACTCGGCGCTGTGTCTGATACAATTGATCAACTGAAAGTGCGAGTTCCCATTTGGAAAAAAGAGATCGGGCCAGACGATGAGCAACGCTGGCTTGACGGGTATTCGTTAAGAAAAGACTAGTAGGTGATTGCATGGACGCAGTGTCATTTGTCATTGATTCTCAGCTCAAACAAACCAGTTATCCGCTCACTTCACTGGATATGTGTGATCTGCGGTTAGTCGATGATCAACGTTGGCCATGGCTGTTGATTATTCCAAGAGTTGCCCATGCGGTTGAACTGATTGATATCAGCCCAGATCTCCGAGCCCAGGTATGGCTCGAGATTGATCATGTTGGGCGTGTGATGCGAGACCAGTTTTCACCGCATAAACTCAATATTGCTGCGCTTGGCAATCAGGTCCGACAGTTACACGTGCATTGTATTGCTCGTTTCCCGGAAGATGAAGCTTGGCCCAATCCGGTTTGGGGTGTGGGAGAATCCGTGCCTTATGATTCGGAGCTTTTAAACAGTCGGCTGAACGCACTGCGAGATGCTTTTTCTTAAAGACCTTGTCTGAGCTGAGATCTGAGCAATTCATGGAGATCAACATGCGCGCTCGATGCCTGGTAGTCTGATCGCAGCACCAGACTTAGACGCTGAATGATGCGATCAGCGTCAACACTGACTTCCGTCAATTGTTGATCCATTTCCCCCATCGACAGCGGGATGAGTCCAAGACCTTGCTTATGGTGGATGAGTTGCTGGACTTGATGACAAGTCGCAACCGTGGTCACCGATGAAAACTGTGCGACACGTAAATTGTCGATCAGCGGAGCCAGTGCGGGTCTGAAAATCGTTGCGTAATGATGGTCATATCGTAGTGTGCGATGGGCAAAGACACCCCAAGTGACGGAGCATTCATCGGTCGAACTGTTAAGGCGTTGCGGTGGAGTCGCCAACTGAATCATTGCATCGGCGACTGGGGTCGGTTGAACCCTGAGGCTGGCATACGAATATTTAAATGTTTCAAGCGCCGTGAACAGAACCGGAAATAGGTCTAGCAAGGCCTCATCGATCGTGATGATTGTCGCCTCTGCTAGCTCACTCTGAGCAGCTTTGATGGTCTCAGAAACCCCGTCCAATTGATGATTCAGTTGTTGGATCAGGCGCGCAGTCCAGGGAGTTAATTCAATGCGTCCAGCGCTTGGCTGAATTAAGGGGATACCGAGGGTCTGTTCGAGACGCTTAATGCGTCGCTGGATGGTTGTATGGGCTATCCCTAACAGTCGAGCAGCGCCACGATAGCTACCCTCCGACTCAATCAGTCTCAGTAGTTGAAGATCAGCAAGAGAGGGGCTTTGAGGCAATTGATGATTCGTCCATGAATGATCAATCAAAGCCCCGAACGAGTCGGGGCTTTGGAGTATTTATTTGGCTTGATACTTCCGAGGTGTCTCGCCCAGATATAATTGACGTGGGCGGCCAATTTTGTAGGGGCTTGAAATCATCTCGTGCCAGTGTGTAATCCAGCCAATGGTTCTTGACACCGCAAAGATCACGGTAAACATGCTGGTTGGAATACCAATTGCGCTCAGAATAATGCCTGAATAAAAGTCAACATTCGGGAATAGTTTGCGCTCAGCAAAATAGGGATCTGACAGCGCGATTCGCTCAAGTTCCATGGCAACTGCCAATCTTGGATCCTGTACCCCGAGTTCGGCCAAGACTTCATCGCAGGAGACTTTCATGACTTTTGCCCGTGGATCGAAGTTCTTGTATACCCGGTGGCCAAAGCCCATCAACTTAAATGGGTCATTCGGATCTTTGGCTTTCTCGATAAACATCGGAATGTTTTCCACAGAACCGATTTCATCGAGCATCATCAGAACCGCTTCGTTTGCACCGCCGTGAGCAGGACCCCAAAGCGCGGCAATTCCCGCTGAAACGCAGGCAAAAGGATTGGCGCCACTTGATCCAGCAAGCCGCACGGTTGAGGTCGATGCGTTTTGCTCGTGATCGGCGTGCAACAGGAATATTCGATCCATTGCTTTTTCCACAGAGGGACTGACCACATAGGTTTCACATGGCGTACCGAACATCATATAAAGGAAATTGGCTGCATACGATAAATCGTTGCGAGGGTACATAAACGGCTGGCCAATCGAGTGCTTGTAACACATAGCCGCCAGGGTTGGCATCTTTGCAACTAATCGATGGGCTGCAATCTCACGATCGCGCTCCGAGCGGATATCCATGACATCGTGATAGAAGGCTGACAAAGCGCCCACAGCTCCGCACATCATCGCCATCGGGTGGGCATTATGGTGGAACCCGTCAAAGAAGTGTGCCAGCGACTCATGCACCATCGTATGACGGGTAATGTTAGAGACAAACTGATCCTTTTGCTCTTTCGTCGGTAGTTGCTTGTACCAGAGCAAGTAGCAGGTCTCGAGAAAATCTGAGTTTTCCGCAAGATCCTCAATCGAGTAGCCTCGGTGAAGTAGAACTCCTTCATCGCCATCAATGTAAGTAATGGTGGACTCGGTCGCAGCGGTTGACATAAAACCGGGGTCATAGGTGAAGTACCCAGCTTTCAATAATCCTGAAACATCGATGACATCCGGTCCGTACGATCCTTTGAGAACTGGAAGTTCGACAACTTCACCCGTTGGGAGGGTTAGTGTGGCATTGTTTTCCGCCATGTTTTTCGACTCCTTTGTTTGTAAATCCGCGAGTTAGGCCTTATTCCTGAGGTCTTTGTGCGGTGCACACAACGTGCGGAAGCGATGCTCACTATAATCGGGGCAGTTCAGGTGTCAATTAGGCATAGTCGATTTAGTCATAAAGAAGCATGCGTTACCCTTTGTAACGTTATAAAGAGACGACTATACTGTCGGCCACATTGATCACCGGTAGGAAGAGGATCCCAAAGACATGGCTATGTCGAGAGAACGTCCGGTCAACCTAGACCTGACCACCTTTAGTTTCCCGATAACTGCGATAGCATCCATTCTGCACAGAGTGTCTGGTGTCATCTTGTTCTTCGGTAGTTTTATTTTATTGGCGCTATTAGGTCTCTCATTAGAGAACGAAGCTGGCTTCGCCGATGCCTTGACCCTTCTTGATCACCCCTTTGTTGCTTTTATCATTTGGGGTGTATTGGCCGCTTTGGCTTATCATTTCACCGCTGGCGTGAAGCATCTCTTTATGGACATGGGATACGGTGAAACGCTCGAATCTGGACCGATGTTTGCGAAAGTATCGATGGCTTTGTCGGTTGTTTTGATTGTGCTTGCGGGGGTTTGGGTATGGTAACGAATGTCCTAAGTTATGGTCGAAGTGGCGTCGCAGACTGGGTCGTTCAACGATTTAGTGCGTTGGCTTTGGCTGCTTACACCGTGGTCATGGTGGTGTGGTTGGCGGTGAATGGTTCTGATCTGACCTTTGCACAATGGCAGGGATTCATCGGGCAGACCTGGATGCGAATCTTTACTTTGTTAACGATTCTTGCTCTAGCTGGACACGCGTGGATTGGTTTATGGACGGTTGCCACTGATTATTTGAAAAAAGGGGCAGTACGGGTTGCTTTTTTGGGGTGCGTCGCGATCTCTTTATTCGTGTACGTCGTTTGGGGCATCAGCATTCTTTGGGGGTTTTAATCCATGACAGCACTTCGTAAATTATCTTTTGATGCGGTCGTGATCGGCGGCGGCGGCGCAGGAATGCGTGCTTCGTTGCAGATGGCGCAGTCTGGCTTTAAAACAGCCTGTTTGACTAAGGTGTTTCCAACGCGGTCACATACGGTATCTGCTCAAGGCGGAATCACCTGTGCGATTGCCAGTGCTGATCCGGATGATGATTGGCGTTGGCACATGTATGACACCGTCAAGGGGTCTGATTATATTGGTGACCAAGATGCTATTGAGTACATGTGCTCTGTGGGACCAGAAGCGGTGTTTGAGTTGGAACACATGGGTTTGCCGTTTTCACGGTTTGAGAACGGGCGGATTTATCAGCGTCCGTTTGGCGGCCAGTCCAAGGATTACGGTGCTGGCGGACAGGCTGCGCGCACCTGTGCCGCGGCTGATCGGACCGGTCACGCACTCTTGCACACGCTGTATCAAGCAAACTTAAAAAACAACACGACCTTCCTGAATGAATGGTTCGCAGTGGATTTGGTTCGCAACCAAGACGGCGTTGTCGTTGGTGTGATTGCGATTGAAATCGAAACCGGCGAAGTGGTGTTTGTCGAATCGAAAGCAACTGTTCTGGCGACCGGTGGTGCTGGACGGATTTATGCGTCTACGACGAACGCGCATATTAATACGGGTGATGGGATCGGCATGGCGCTGCGAGCAGGCTATGCGGTTCAAGATATTGAGATGTGGCAATTCCATCCAACCGGGATTTACGGCGCAGGGACTTTGGTCACGGAAGGCTGTCGCGGCGAAGGTGGATACTTAATTAACAAGGATGGCGAACGGTTCATGGAGCGTTATGCGCCGAATGCGAAGGATCTTGCAGGTCGTGACGTTGTGGCTCGTTCGATGATGACCGAAATCCTCGAGGGTCGCGGTTGCGGTGAGCAGGGCGATCACGTGTTCCTGAAACTGGATCACTTGGGTAAAGAGATCTTGCATTCACGGTTACCTGGAATTACTGAGCTCTCAAAGACCTTTGCGCACGTGGATCCAGTGAATGCCCCGATCCCAGTGGTTCCAACATGTCACTACATGATGGGTGGCATCCCGACCAATGTGAATGGTCAAGCGATCACACAGGTGAATGGTAAAGATCAAATTATTCCTGGCTTGTACGCCTGTGGTGAAGCCGCCTGTGTCTCTGTGCATGGCGCGAACCGCTTGGGTGGTAACTCATTGCTTGATCTTGTGGTCTTTGGTCGCGCGGCAGGGATCTTTATTGAAGAGCAGTTGCAGCAGGGGATTGAGTATAACCAGGCATCTGAAGACGATGTTGACCGTGCCATGGGTCGTTTGAATCAATTAGATTCGAATGATAATGGCGAAGATACGGCACAACTGAAGAAAGAACTGCAAAGTTGCATGCAGAACTATTTCGGAGTCTTCCGTGATGGAGAGTACATGAAGAAAGGTCGTGAAGAGCTTGATGCAATGCGTGACCGAGTGGCGAATATCGCCATTTCTGACAAGTCCAAAGCATTTAATACGGCCCGAATGGAAGCGCTTGAGCTTCAGAATTTGTTTGAGGTCGCTGAAGCGACTGCGATTGCAGCCGATGAGCGCACCGAAAGTCGCGGTGCACACTCGCGGGGCGATTACCCAGAGCGTGATGATAAGAATTGGTTGTGTCACTCGCTGTATCATCCTGAAACCAAGAAATTGACCAAACGTGACGTTAACTTCAAACCGAAGACCGTCGATACGTTTGAGCCAAAAGTGCGTACGTATTAAGGGGTATTGAAATGTTAGTCAGTGTTTATCGCTATAACCCTGAAACGGACCGTGAGCCCTACATGCAAGACGTTGAAGTCTCACTTCCTGAAGGAAAGGATTTGATGGTTTTGGATGTGCTCAATCTGATCAAGGAAAGAGATCAGTCATTGTCATATCGTCGCTCATGCCGTGAAGGGGTTTGTGGGTCGGATGGTGTGAATATGAACGGCAAAAATGGGTTGGCTTGTATTACACCGGTCTCCGAAGTTGCGACCAGTGGAAAATTGGTTGTCCGACCATTGCCTGGGCTTCCAGTGATCCGCGACCTGGTAGTCGATATGGGTGTTTTTTACAAGCAATATCAGAGAATTAAGCCGTATTTGCAGAATGCGACTCCAGCCGGTGGACGCGAACGTCTGCAGTCACCTGAAGATCGAGCAAAGCTTGATGGTTTGTATGAATGCATTCTCTGCGCGTGCTGTTCGACCAGTTGTCCATCGTTTTGGTGGAACCCCGAAAAGTTTGTTGGGCCATCAGGCCTTCTACAAGCCTATCGGTTCCTCGCCGACACGCGTGATGAAGCCACTGAAGAACGATTGGCTGATTTGGATGACCCCTTCAGCGTTTTCCGTTGTCGTGGAATTATGAATTGCGTTTCGGTGTGCCCGAAAGGCTTGAATCCAACCAAGGCGATCGGTCACATCCGCGATATGTTGTTGTCACGGGCAACCTAAGTCTAGGTTGGCTTGTGTGCGCGAGACGCGCACAATAGCGGCGCTTTCTGTGACCCAGGAAGTGCCGTTTTAACATACTCAGTCACAATCCTCTGAGTATGTTGATTTGGAAGGTCATAATGATGATGACCGAGGCTTACGCCGAAATGGAAAAGAATGGCCCTAAGGTCACGCCAAGACGACGTTGAGACGAGCTTCGGTGAAGAGGAGTACATCAATGTCTGAAGGCTCAATGGAGCAAAGCCTGAATTCCTCGCATCTTGCGGGTGGCAATCTTTATTATCTCGACGAACTTTACGAGCAATATTTATCCAATCCCAATAGCGTTCCTAACGAGTGGCGGCAATACTTCGATTCTCTGCCCCGCGTGGAAGGAGCAATTGCTGGTGACGTGCCGCATTCCACCATCCAGGAACAGTTTTTACTCCTCGGCAAGGACCGGAATCGCTCGGTATCTGCTGGAAGCGGTTCAGTGTCATCCGATTTCGATCGGAAACAAGTCCAGGTGCAGCGGCTCATTAACGCGTATCGGATTCGGGGTCATCAGCGGGCAACGCTGGATCCTCTTGGCTTGATGGAACGCGAGCAGGTTCCGGATTTAGAACTCGGATTCCATGATCTATCAGCGGCTGATTTGGATACTGTATTTCAGATTGGCATGCAGAATTTCAGCATGCCTGAAGGTAAGCTTTCGGACATTATTGGCGCCTTAGAGAAAACCTATTGCGGAT
Organism: Gammaproteobacteria bacterium; assembly: GCA_024640985.1. Taxonomy (GTDB): domain Bacteria; phylum Pseudomonadota; class Gammaproteobacteria; order Pseudomonadales; family Litorivicinaceae; genus HIMB30. The sequence goes on along the minus strand of JAHEDY010000002.1, from coordinate 122,283 downwards.
CAGTCGGCGCTGAGTACATGCATATTGTCGATACAGAAGAACGCCTGTGGTTACAAAATCGCTTAGAAGGCGTCATGGGTAAGCCTGAGTTTCCGACGGAAATCAAAACTCACCTTCTGGAGCGGCTAACAGCAGCTGAAGGTCTTGAAAAGTATCTGCAGTCTCGTTACCCAGGAACCAAGCGTTTCGGCCTTGAAGGTGGTGAGTCTTTGGTGCCTTGCGTCGATGAACTGATCCAGCGTGCTGGATCACATGGCGCCAAAGAAGTGGTAATCGGGATGGCACATCGAGGTCGCCTGAATCTGTTGGTCAATACGTTGGGTAAAAATCCACAAGACTTATTTGACGAATTTGACGGTAAAGCAACCTTCGATCATCACGGTGATGTCAAATATCATCAGGGCTTTAGTTCGAACATTGCGACCCCAGGCGGTGAAGTCCACCTCGCAATGGCGTTTAATCCTTCACATCTTGAGATCGTGTCCCCTGTTGTCGAGGGTAGCGTGCGAGCGCGACAGGATCGTCGGAGTGATCCGTCAGGTGACCGAGTCGTCCCGATCTCAATTCATGGCGATGCAGCCTTCGCTGGACAAGGTGTCGTGATGGAGACATTCCAGATGTCTCAGACACGGGCGTACAAGACCGGCGGAACTCTGCACATCGTTGTGAACAACCAGGTTGGTTTTACCACCTCTCGCCGTGAGGACTCTCGCTCAACTGAGTACCATACCGATGTGGCGAAAATGGTTCAGGCACCCATCTTTCACGTCAATGCGGATGACATCGAAGCGGTCAATTTTGTGACGCAATTAGCGATGGACTATCGGTATGAGTTCAAAAAGGACATCGTGATCGATTTGATTTGCTACCGTCGTCGCGGTCATAACGAGGCGGACGAGCCCAGTACAACACAGCCGTTAATGTACGCTCAAATCAAGCAGCAGAAGACCACGCGGACGCTATATGCGGCCCAACTGGTCTCTGAAGGCGTGCTCTCGGATGCTGAAGTCAAAGCCATGGAAGAAGGTTACCGTTCTGCGCTGGAGGCTGGTGAGCCAGTCGTGAAAAGCTTAGTCCGTGAGCCCGACAGCAAGCTGTTTGTGGATTGGACTCCTTATTTGGGGCACGAATGGACTGCCGATCACGATACGAGCTTCCCGATGAAGCGCCTTCAAGAGCTTGGACAGCAAATCAACACAGTGCCCACCGGCTTTGTGATGCAAAAGCAGGTTGAGAAAACCTATGACGACCGACGGAAAATGGCCGCAGGCGCATTGCCTTGTAATTGGGGTTTTGCAGAAACCCTAGCGTACGCGACTTTGCTTGATCAAAACGTTGGCGTTCGCTTTACAGGACAAGACGTGGGGCGCGGAACCTTCTCTCATCGGCAGGCTACGCTGCACGACCAAAAAACCGGCGAATCTTACACGCCACTTCAGCATATCGCAGACGAGCAACCGCGTTTTGAACTCTACGATTCGTTTTTGTCCGAAGAAGCGGTTTTGGCGTTTGAATACGGTTATGCAACCACAGAACCACGACGCTTGACGATTTGGGAAGCGCAGTTTGGTGATTTTGCCAACGGTGCTCAGGTAGTGATTGATCAGTTTATTACCTCAGGTGAACTTAAATGGGGACGTTTGTGTGGTTTGACCATGCTATTACCTCATGGTTATGAAGGTCAGGGGCCGGAGCATAGTTCAGCACGACTGGAGCGCTTCCTGCAGTTGTGTGCGGAAAACAATGTTCAAGTTTGTGTGCCGTCCACACCAGCGCAGGTGTTCCACATGTTAAGGCGTCAGGCAATCCGTCCCTTGCGCAAGCCATTGATCGTGATGAGTCCAAAATCTCTCCTACGCAAAAAGGAAGCGGTCTCAACACTCGAAGAGCTGGCCAATGGAAAATTCCAAACGGTGATGCCAGATGTCGGCGGCCTGGATCCACAGAATGTGAAGAAGGTCATTCTGTGCTCCGGAAAGGTCTACTACGATTTAGAAGCCTATCGGATTGAACAAGGCATCGAGGATCGCGCCATTTTGCGCGTCGAACAACTCTATCCGTTCCCCGAAGATGACTTGGTCGAGGCGCTTGCGCCCTACGTCAACGTGGAAGAGATAGTTTGGTGTCAGGAAGAACCAATGAACCAGGGTGCTTGGTTCCAGAGCCAACACCACATGCTAAATGCCATGTGGCGGCATCTACCGAATAAATTTCTGCGCTACGCAGGACGTCCAGCTGCGGCAACGCCTGCGGCTGGCTATATGGCTTTGCATGTCTCTCAACAACAAGCATTAATACAGGACGCACTGGAAGGGTAATCGTCACCACAAGTGACTCGTTAAGGAAACACAATGGCAATTGAAATTAAAGCTCCCCAATTCCCAGAATCAGTCGAAGAAGGTTCGATCGCAACTTGGCATAAGCAGGTTGGTGAATCAGTGAGCCGGGACGAGCTGATCGTTGATATTGAAACGGATAAGACTGTTTTGGAAGTCGTCGCCACCGAAGATGGTGTGTTGACAGAAGTGATGAAGCAGGAAGGTGATGTCGTTTTGTCACAGGAGCTGATTGGCAAAATTGAAGCCGGTGCTGTTGCTAGCGCCCCGGCTGCAGCGGTACAGGTTGAATCGACACCTGCTGCGACTTCAACCGATACTGCATTGGCAGCAAATCCGGCTGCAAAGAAGTTGGCTGAAGAAAACAACATCGATCTCTCGAATGTGAAAGGAACTGGGAAAGATGGACGGATTCTGAAGGAAGATGTTCAGAATGCCCTAAGTGCGTCGACTGCTCCGAGTGCCACCGCGGCCGCTCCATCAGCACCAGCGAAACCTGCTGCTCCCGTATTAACCGGTGAGCGGATTGAGAAGCGTGTTCCAATGACGCGCCTTCGCGCCACCATCGCCAAACGTTTGCTTGATGCGCAACATAATTCAGCCATGTTGACGACCTTTAATGAAGTCAATATGGGTCCATTGATGGAGCTTCGTAAGCAATACAAAGACTTGTTTGAGAAGACGCACAATGGGACTCGTCTCGGATTTATGGGATTTTTTGTCAAGGCAGCAGCCGAGGCGTTGAAGCGTTTTCCAGCAGTCAACGCATCCATCGATGGTAATGACATGGTGTATCACGGCTACTTTGATATTGGTGTAGCCGTGTCGACCGAGCGAGGTCTTGTGGTTCCTGTGCTTCGCGATTGTGATCGGATGTCGATTGCGGAAGTCGAAGGTGGTATCAAGGATTATGCCGTGGCCGCGAAAAACGGAAAGCTCGCGATCGAAGACATGACCGGCGGTACCTTTACGATCACTAACGGTGGCGTCTTTGGTTCATTACTTTCGACGCCCATTTTAAACCCACCACAAACCGCAATTTTAGGCATGCACAAGATTCAAGAGCGCCCCATGGCGGTCAATGGTCAAGTGGTCATCTTGCCAATGATGTATTTGGCGCTTTCGTATGACCACCGCATGATTGACGGTAAAGATGCTGTTCAATTCTTGGTGGCCATCAAAGACATGCTGGAAGATCCAGCGCGTATGCTACTGGACGTGTAATCGGAGATATTTATGAGTCAACAATATGATGTTGTAGTGATTGGTGCAGGTCCAGGAGGTTATGTCGCAGCGATTCGTGCAGCCCAACTGGGTTTTAAGACCGTGTGTATTGAAAAATGGATTGGCAAAGATGGCAAGCCATCACTCGGGGGAACCTGCCTGAATGTGGGTTGTATCCCGTCAAAAGCACTGCTTGAGTCGTCTCACAAGTTTGAAGAAGCCTCGCACGATCTCGAATTGCATGGCGTGAATGTTGGTAAGCCCAAGCTTGATGTCGGTGCAATGCTCAAGCGAAAAGACACCATTGTGGGTAATTTGACCGGCGGAATCGGTGGGCTTTTCAAAACCAATGGAGTCACGCACCTCGCAGGGACAGGGAAATTACTTGCCAACAAGCAGGTCGAGTTCACGGATCACGAGGGCAAAACAGACGTCCTTGACGCGACGCATGTCATCATTGCAACCGGTTCTGTTCCGGTGAATATCCCGCCGGCACCATTGACCGATGATTTGATCGTGGACTCCACTGGAGCCTTGGAATTTACCAGTGTCCCGAAAAAGTTAGGTGTGATCGGTGGCGGTGTGATTGGCCTTGAATTGGGTTCTGTATGGAACCGGTTGGGATCTGAAGTCACAATTTTTGAAGCCTTGGATGATTTTCTGGCGGTCGCTGATCAACAGATCGCGAAAGAATCGCGGAAGATCTTTGCCAAGCAGGGTCTCAATATTTTAACCAGCACCTTAGTGAAGGGCACTGAAGTCAAAGGTAAGAAGATCACAGTGACCTTCGAAACCAAAGAGGGATCGCAGACCGATACCTTTGACAAGTTGATCGTTGCTGTCGGACGAAAGCCCTACACCGATGGGTTGCTCGCTGATGGTTGTGGCGTCACTCAGGATGAGCGTGGCTTTATCGAAGTCAATGATGTGTGTGAGACAGCGGTCCCTGGCGTTTATGCAATCGGCGATGTTGTTCGAGGGCCGATGCTAGCCCATAAAGGGTCCGAGGAAGGGGTGATGGTCGCTGAGCGAATCGCAGGAAAGCACGCCCAGGTGAACTATGACACCGTCCCCTCAGTGATTTACACCCACCCAGAAGTGTCTTGGGTTGGTAAAACGGAAGAACAGCTGAAACAAGAAGGCGTGAGCTATAACGTTGGCGTATTCCCATTCGCGGCTTCCGGCCGGGCGATGGCTGCGAATGAGACAGCCGGAATGGTCAAGATGATCGCGGACAAGGAAACAGACCGCATCTTGGGTGTTCACATTGTTGGACCGACAGCGGGTGACATGGTGGCTCAAGCCGTGATTGCCATGGAATTTGGTTCTTCTGCTGAAGACATCGCGATGACCATGTTTGCACATCCAACGGTGTCAGAAGCCCTGCATGAGGCAGCACTGGCTGTGCATGGACATGCGATCCATATTGCGAACAAGCGCAAGCGCGCTTGATCGTGAGCAGGGCCTCAGTACCGCTGATGCTCTGTATTGCTAAGCGGCCGACCACAAGTCGGCTTTCTATTGACCTGAGAAATAAGTGACGTAAAGGGTATGAATCTTCACGAATATCAGGGTAAAGCTTTATTCCGTGAGTACGGTTTGCCAGTTTCATCTGGCGTGGCGTGCGATACCACGGACGAAGTTCTTGCCGCAGCAAAACAAATTGGTGGTGACATGTGGGTGGTGAAAGCCCAGGTGCACGCAGGTGGCCGTGGTAAGGCCGGTGGCGTAAAATTAGTGAAAACAGAGGCGGAGATCCGCGAGTTCTGTGATCGTCTGATTGGCACCCGCTTGGTAACCTATCAAACAGATGCGCATGGACAGCCTGTTTCAAAAATCTTAATCGAGTCTTGCACAGATATCGCAAACGAGCTGTATTTGGGCGCTGTTGTTGACCGTTCGACGCGTCGCATCGTCTTTATGGCATCGACAGAAGGCGGCGTTGAGATTGAAAAGGTCGCTGAAGAGACCCCTGAAAAAATCCTCAAAGCAGCGATTGACCCCTTGGTGGGCCCGCAGCCTTATCAGGCGCGTCAGATGGGCTTCAAGTTAGGTTTAAATGCAACCCAGCTTAAGCAATTTACTCAAATTTTCATGGGCTTAGCGAAGCTATTTGATGAAAAAGATGTGGCGTTGATTGAAGTCAATCCGCTGGTCATTACTGATGAAGGAAATTTGCATTGCTTGGATGCTAAAGTCGTGGTTGATTCCAATGCGATGTATCGTCACCCCGAACTGGGTGCGATGCATGATCCTTCGCAGGAAGATGAGCGTGAAGCACAAGCCGCGAAATGGGAACTAAACTATGTCGCGCTTGACGGCAACATTGGTTGCATGGTCAACGGTGCAGGTCTCGCGATGGGCACAATGGACACCGTGAAGCTACACGGCGGGTCACCTGCGAACTTCCTTGATGTAGGTGGTGGTGCAACCAAAGAACGTGTTGCCGAAGCCTTCAAGATCATCCTGTCTGACGCCAATGTGAAAGCCGTGTTCGTGAATATTTTTGGTGGGATCGTCCGTTGCGACATGATCGCTGAAGGTATCATTGGTGCTGTTGAAGAAGTCGGTGTTGAAGTCCCTGTGGTCGTTCGCCTGGAAGGGAATAGCGCGGATAAAGGCGCGGAGATTTTGAGTCAATCGGATCTAAATATTATTGCCGGTGAAAGTCTGACTGATGCGGCCCAAAAAGTGGTTGCAGCAGCAGGAGGTGTCGCATGAGTATCCTGATCAACAAAAACACCAAAGTGATTTGCCAGGGATTTACTGGGAAAAATGGGACCTTTCATTCAGAACAGGCCATTGCTTACGGGACCAAAATGGTCGGCGGTGTGACGCCTGGAAAGGGCGGCACTGAGCATCTGGGACTGCCTGTATTCAATACTGTGGCTGATGCTGTACGAGCAACAGGGGCTGATGCCTCTGTGATCTATGTGCCAGCACCTTTTGTGATGGATTCCATCATGGAAGCGCTGGATGCGGGAATCCAAATCATCGTTTGTATCACTGAAGGCGTGCCGACTTTGGATATGTTGAAGTGCAAAGTCGCCTGCGATAATGCTGATGTGGTTTTGATTGGACCGAATTGCCCAGGGGTGATTACGCCAGATGAATGTAAGATTGGGATCATGCCCGGCCACATTCACAAGAAAGGCCGAGTCGGTATCGTTTCTCGCTCAGGAACCCTGACCTATGAAGCGGTCAAACAAACGACAGACATGGGCTTTGGCCAGTCGACTTGCGTCGGTATTGGTGGTGATCCGATCCCAGGGTCCAATTTCATCGATATTCTGGCGCGTTTCCAGGAAGACCCTGAGACAGAAGCAATCGTCATGATCGGCGAAATTGGTGGAACAGCGGAAGAAGAGGCTGCTGAATTTATCAAGAATCATGTCACCAAGCCCGTCGTGAGCTATATCGCTGGGGTTACGGCACCTGCTGGAAAGCGGATGGGTCATGCGGGAGCAATCATTTCTGGAGGCAAAGGGACGGCTGCTGAGAAATTTGCAGCACTCGAGGCCGCCGGTGTGAAGGTGACTCGAAATCTTGCTGAAATCGGTTCGACGTTGAAAGAAGCGACTGGTTGGTAATCTGTGATTCCGATCATTGATCGATGAATACGAAAAGCCCCGCGGGAGAATCCCTCGGGGCTTTTTTGATCTTGGATTTTCGAAAAACGTCCCAATTTAACCAACACTCATTCATGACCCAAACAGTGATTAGGAAGATGACTGCAAACGAAGAAACCTTAGGATTCCAAACGGAAGTCAAACAACTGCTGCACCTGATGGTGCATTCCCTGTATTCAAACCGTGAAATCTTTTTGCGAGAGTTAATTTCGAACGCCAACGATGCTTGCGATAAGCTGCGTTTTTTGGCGTTGGATGCTCCAGATCTCATGGAAACCGATGCCGAAATGAGTGTTCGTATTTCGGTTGACCCAGAGAGTAAAGAGCTGGTGATTGGCGATAACGGAATCGGAATGACACGCGAAGATGTGATTTCGAATCTCGGAACCATCGCAAAATCTGGGACTGCCGAGTTCATTAAGAATTTATCCGGTGATTCAAAACAAGATGCCAACTTAATTGGGCAATTTGGTGTTGGATTCTATTCAGCGTTTATTGTTGCTGATCGTGTTGTCGTTAGGACGCGCCGGGCCGGTAATGATGCGGCAGATGCGGTGGAGTGGTCCTCTGATGGTGACGGTCAATACACGATTAAAACCATCGAGAAAGCCGAGCGTGGTACTGAGATCCGCCTCACCCTGAAAGAAGATGCCAGCGAGTTCGGCGAGACCTACCGGATCCGTCATTTGGTGACCAAATACTCGGATCATGTCTCGATTCCTGTGTATCTGAAAAACGACGTCGAGAAGGATGATGAGTCTGAGGCGAAGTCTGAATGGGACCAGGTCAATCAAGCGACAGCGCTCTGGACACGTCCGCGGACTGAGATTACCGATGAAGAATATACGGAGTTTTATAAGCACGTCGCTCACGACTTTGAGGATCCAATGACCTGGAGCCACCACAAGGTCGAAGGTAAGAGCGAATATACCGGTCTGTTGTATGTTCCAGCACGTGCGCCCTATGATCTTTGGAATCGCGAGAGCCCACGTGGGCTGAAGTTGTATGTACAACGCGTATTCATCATGGATCGAGCGGAGGAATTCTTGCCGCTATATTTGCGATTTATTCGCGGGGTTGTGGATTCTTCAGATCTAAGCCTGAACGTTTCTCGCGAAATTCTTCAGAAAGACGCTCGAGTTGAAGCGATGAAGTCGGCCGTGACTCGTCGTGCGCTCGATATGCTGGCGAAACTTGCGAAAGACGATTCGGAAAAGTATCAGAAGTTTTGGGAAATGTTCGGTGAGTGCCTGAAAGAAGGCCCGGCTGAGGATCACCAAAACAAAGAGCGGATCACCAAGCTGTTGCGGTTTGCATCGACTCACGCCAGTACGCCTGCGCAAACTGTTGGTGTTGAAGATTACGTCGCTCGAATGATCGATGGGCAGAAAGATATTTACTACCTGGTGGCGGAATCTCATACCAATGCGTTGGGCTCGCCCTACCTCGAAGCCTTTAAAAAGCGCGGTATTGAGGTCTTGGTTCTTTCAGATCGCATCGATGAATGGTTGATGGGTCATCTGCAGGAATATAAAGATCATCAATTTGTGGATGTGACCCGCGATGGGCTCGAGCTTCCCGGCGAAGGGAAAGACGAGAAGAAAGAGCAGAAGAAAGAGTCGAAAGAGCATAAGGCGCTGATCAAGCGCATGAAAGAGGCGCTCACAGAGCAAGTTGAAGACGTCAAGCCCTCGGTTCGCCTGACCGATTCTGCGGCCGTTTTGGTGCTCACCGAGCATGATATGGGGCCGCAAATGCGCCAGATCATGGAGGCTGCTGGTCAGGCCATGCCAGTTTCTAAGCCGATTCTTGAGATCAACACTGACCATAGTCTATTAATGCGGTTAGAATCGGAGGCAGATGAGAGCCGCTTCAAGGAGTTGGCTCGACTGGTCTTTGATCATGCGCAACTTGGAGCCGAAGGGAAGCTTGATGATGCGCCTGGTTACCTCAAACGGGTGAATGCATTATTAACCGAGTTATCAGTCTAACCGTTCGAGCGATTGGGTTTGTCTTAAGCCTATCGCTCACTGCCTGCGCGGTGCCGATCAAAGCACCGCCAGAAGTGAAAAATCTGGCGAAGAGTGACACCGCCTTCTTCGTGGAGGCGGTCCGCTCTGAACTCGACCAGAACCTCAGCCTCCTGCTGATCAAATTATACCGACGAAATCCCATTCAATTGCCGAAAAGCTTAAGTATTGACGTACGGGTGGAACAATTGAAGGCGCCTCGGCTGAACTTGCAGGAATTTGCAAATCCAAAGCCTGATGAGTTAGTGCGCATGGCCTTTCGCGAGGACTTCGCAGGCGATCGCGTCTATGCGTTTGTTGCTGGCCTGCAGTCGATGGTGAATCATGCATTCGACCATCGGCGAGAATATTTGCTGCTCGATGATCTACCGACCCCTCAGTTTGTCTATAACTCGGCGCGTAATCTCGAAACAGCAGCCTACTTATTAAGGTCACAGCGCAATGCGATCGGACAACCCTATTTGTACGCCGACGGCATTCAAGATGAGATTCTAAATGCGTCTTACTCTCAGCTCATGGGTGAAATGATCGGCCTTCAGGATGCATTGGCGACAGCACTTGCCAAGAAAGATCAAAGGACCCTCAATGCTGTGGCAAGGGGAGCCGCCTCCTTCGTCTTTCTACCAGTTGGATTCTGAGGGCGACCACCTAAGAGAGCAGCGCTATATCCCGAACTTCCGGCCAAAGCTCAAGCACTTCTTGGTAAATCTCGGGTCCTGATGCAAAGGTGATTTGAGGCGTCTGCCGCCATTGTGGACAGGCGAGGTAGTCACTGGCGACAGCTCCTGCTTCATGGGCGATCAAAAGCCCAGCAATCGAATCCCAAGGCTTCAGATGTTGGTCGAATAGCACATCGAGACGACCATAAGCCAAGTCACATAGCATCAATGCAGCAGCACCCGGTTGCCTGAGAATAGCGCCTCGTTTCAGTGCACCAGTGATTCGCCCGGCCAGTTCGTCAGCCGTCAGTTTGGAGCTGTGGCAAATGCCTACAAGACCAGTTGCAAAGCTCTCACGCCAGGACGGGTTGAGTCTTTCCCCGTTGCAAAAGGCACCTTTGCTTCGGTTAGCCTCGTACAGTTCATCGCGTGTTGGATCATAAATCCAGCCCCCCAGTACGGTTTCCTGTTCGACCAAGGCTAAGGTCGTGCAGAAATATGGAAGACCACGAATGAAATTGGTGGTGCCGTCAATCGGATCAATGATCCATTGGCGTTCATTTTTGACCTCGACCGATTCCTCACCTAAAAAGCCATCGTTTGGAAAATGCCGCTTGAGATAGTCAATCATCACGTTTTCGACCGTTCGGTCTGCTTCGCTCACGTAGTCTTGCGGACCTTTCAGATCAATTGTTAGCTGATCTCTCTGATTAAAAAACTCGAGTGCCTTAAGGCCTCCGATACGGCATGCGTCTCTCGCGATATCAGACGTATTCATTAAAATCCCCTACACTCAGCTTTTCACACAACAAAGAATTTCCGTGACAGCAATCTCAGATAACAGCAAACAAAGCATTCAAGCGCTCTACACTGATTTTTTGAACGCCAAAGGCCTGAGGCCGCGGCTAGGTCAGAAACAGATGATTGCAGAAGTCGCGCGTATTCTAACAAGAATCGGCGATACTGAGTCCGCTCCGATTGGCTTTATCGAAGCGGGAACAGGAACCGGGAAAACTCTCGCTTATCTAGTGGGAGCATTGCCTTATGCCATGGCTCGCGAAATGCCTTTGGTCATCTCTACGGCAACCGTGTCCTTGCAGACGCAATTAATTGAAAAAGATATTCCCGACCTGATTGAAGCGACAGGCCTCATGTTAACCGTGGCCCTAGCGAAAGGTCGTCGGCGATATTTGTGTCCCATTCGTCTTGAGGCCGCACTTGAGACTTTGACTGAGGGTCAGGCGGTCTATCCAGATGAATTGACCTTGGTTCTCGATTCAGATGATCGAGAGGTCGTGTCTGACTTAGCCAAGGCCTGGGCACAGGGAGAGTGGGTCGGTGATATGGACCAAATTCCACAAGTGATTTCAGAGTCTGTCAAAACAGCCATCACCACAGATCATCGGCGGTGCCAGGGAAGGTCTTGCCGCCATTTTAATGTGTGTCCTTATTTCAATGAACGGGAAACTTGGTTAGATGCGGACCTTTTGGTGATCAATCATGATTTATTGATGTCCGATTTGAAACTTGGTGGCGGCGTCATTCTCCCACCGCTTGAGCGAATGATTTTGATCATCGATGAGGCTCATCAGCTCGCGCGAGTGGCCTCGGATCAATTTACCGCTCATTGTCGGATTGCCCAAAGCTTGGGCGCCATTAAAACCATTGATCGAGTCATCAACACATTGAAAGGCTTATTGCCGAACGAGCATCGTCTGTCGAACGATCTCGAGCGTCTGAATCAACCGTTGGAGGGATTTGGTCATCTTCTTGCGAATTGGGGCAAGGCGAGTTTGGAGCGGTTGAAGGAGTATCCAGACACCGCCTACGTGTTTCAGAGCGGTGGTTCAAGGTATCGACTGACACTCTCTGAATGCTTTGCTGTTGAGACTGATGGGTTTGAACCCATGGCAACCACTCTAGGACGCATCCAAAAAATTCGTGATTGGCTGAAGTCGCTGGTCTCGCAGGGAGATCAGGAATTGATGCCTGAAACGGATGCTGAATTACTCTCTGAACAAATTTCAATGGCGCTTGGGCGACTGGAGTCAATTCCCGAACTGGTGGCGGCATTTTCCAATGATGCAACTGAAAGTGGCGATGCGCGTTGGCTGAGAATTGGGCAGGACGTTCGCTATGCGACACCGGATGATCCAACAGATCTCGAATTTTGGGTCAGTCCCATGGAGCCAGCAGGGGCGCTATCTGATGCGCTCTGGGGTCGCATTGGGGCTTGTATTTTAACGTCAGCGACACTAGCGCATCATGGTGAATTTGTGATTCCGGCTGGAACACTCGGATTGCCGGTGAATTCTGGTCTTGTCGTCGCAGGAGCGTTTCATTATCAGTCTCAGGGGCGGTTGGTGATTTCGCGATTTGCAGGTGATCCTCGGGATGACCGCGCACATGCGCAGCGAATCGCCGATTATTTAGCGACACGTATTGATCAGAACATCGGCATGCTGGTGTTATTCACCAGTTGGCGGTTGTGTTTTCAGGTTGAAGAATTATTAGAGACGGCTGTCCGTGAGGTGACCTTGGTTCAAGGTCAAAAGCCACTGGCTGTATTATTAAGCGATCATGAGTTGCGCCGGCAGCAAGGCGAGATATCCATCATCTTTGGACTTCAGAGTATGGCTGAAGGACTTGATTTACCTGGAGATTTAGCAAATGAAGTGGTCATTACCCGGCTACCATTTCAACCACCTGACGATCCGAGAGAGGCAACGCTTGCTGAGTATTTGAAGAATCAAGGTCGTGATCCATTTCGCGAACTATCGTTGCCCGCTGCGACGATCCGATTGCGCCAGGCGGTGGGCCGGTTAATCCGCTCGGAATCAGATACAGGTCAAGTTACAATGCTTGATCGCCGTTTGGTGAATACACGTTGGGGTCAAACCCTGTTAAAAGAATTGCCTGCTTTTGAATTTGTTGAGGAATAAGATTTATGTCACAAGTTGCTATTGTCGCTGCCAAGCGGACAGCAGTTGGAAGTTTCGCCGGTGCCCTGGCGTCCGTGTCTGCAGATGAATTAGGCGCGACAGTCATTCGTCAATTGCTAGCTGATACAGGAGTCGCTGCGGACCAGATCTCTGAAGTCATTTTGGGTCAGGTATTGACGGCCGGGCAGGGTCAAAACCCCGCGCGTAAAGCGACGATCAACGCAGGTCTTCCCGATTCTTGTCCCGCAATGACCATTAATAAGGTGTGTGGGTCTGGGCTCAAAGCGGTGAGTCTTGGGGTACAGTCGATTTTGCTGGGTGATGCAGAGATTGTCATTGCCGGTGGACAAGAAAATATGAGCCAGTCAGGTCACGTTTTATTGGGTTCCCGCGATGGGTTTCGCATGGGTAACGCATCGTTGATTGATACCATGTTGAAAGATGGTCTGACCGACACTTTTGGTGGCTATCACATGGGAACGACCGCTGAGAATGTGGCGAAAAAGTATGCGATTACTCGTGAGGAGCAAGATGCGTTTGCCGCTGAATCGCAACAAAAAGCGTCCAAAGCCCGTGCCGAAGGGCGATTTGACGACGAGATTGTTCCCGTGATGGTTCCGCAACGAAAGAAAGACCCCATCGAATTTAAGATGGACGAGTTCATTCGTGACGGCGTGACTGCCGAGGCACTGGGAAAATTGCGTCCAGCATTTGACAAAGAAGGTACCGTAACAGCCGGTAATGCATCAGGAATTAACGACGGAGCGGCCGCCGTCATGTTGATGTCGGTTGATCGAGCTGAAGCACTGGGTCTGCCAATTTTAGCGAAAGTGAAAGCCTATGCATCGGCAGGTGTCGATCCCGAAATCATGGGAACGGGCCCGATCCCAGCGACCCAGCATTGCTTGAAAAAAGCGGGCTGGACTCACGAAGATCTGGATCTTGTCGAAGCCAATGAGGCATTCGCTGCTCAGGCTATCGGCGTTAATAAAGGCCTTGGTTGGGATACCTCAAAGGTGAACGTGAATGGTGGAGCGATCGCGATCGGTCACCCAATTGGGGCTTCTGGATGTCGTGTATTCGTGAGTCTGATTCACGAAATGATCAAACGCGATGCACATAAAGGCCTAGCGACTTTGTGTATCGGTGGTGGGCAGGGTGTTGCGCTGGCGATCGAACGTTAATTCACACCGGTTTGAATCCCTCGTGTAAACTTGTCGTTTCGACACTAAGTTGCGAGGGATCATGACTGATACGAATACCGCCTGGGATGTGAATGAGTTTGTTGTTGCGCCAGAAGAGGGCAAGACACGATTTCACGACCTAGAGCTGCCGAAAGCGCTGATGCATGCGATTGCGGATTTGGGTTTCCGTTATGCGAGTCCGATTCAAAGCGAGTCATTGCCTGTGGTCCTCGACGGTGATGATATTGTTGCTAAGGCGCAGACAGGTACCGGCAAAACAGCCGCGTTTCTGATTTCGATGATCGATACCTTTCTGCGTGAACCGATTGACGGTAAACGACGCACCGGTACGCCCCGGGCTTTGATTCTTGCTCCTACCCGTGAGCTCGTCGTGCAAATTGCCAAAGATGCAGAGGATCTCTGCAAATATACGCGTTTGTCGGTTGTTTCCATTGTTGGCGGGATGGACTACCAAAAACAGCGAGATGATTTACGACAGTCGCCTTGCGACATCATGGTGGCGACACCTGGCCGATTGATTGATTTCTTGGGCCAAAATGAAATCAATCTACGAAAAATTGAGGTGCTGGTTCTTGATGAAGCAGACCGGATGCTGGACATGGGCTTTATGCCCGATGTGCGCCGGATTGTTCGGGCTTGTCCACGCAGGGAATCGAGGCAGACACTTTTGTTTTCAGCAACTTTTACACCGCAGATTGTTGAATTATCGGAGCGCTGGACGTTCGAGCCAGTACGTATCGAAATTGAACCAGAGCATGTGACAACCGAGACCGTCGAGCAAATCGTCTACATTACGACTGCAGATACCAAATATCAGCTCCTGAAAAATGTGATCCATACGCGTGATTTGCATAAGGTGATGGTGTTTGCGAATCGGCGTGATCTGTGTCGCGATCTGGTTGACCGGTTGACTAAGGATGGAATTGATGCGGCGCTATTGAGTGGTGAAGTTCCGCAGCGCAAACGGATTCAGACATTGGATCGCTTTAAAGAAGGGAAGACTCGAATTTTGGTGGCGACAGATGTGGCCGGTCGTGGCATTCACATTGATGGTGTCGGTCATGTCATCAATTACACACTGCCTGACGATGCAGAAGATTATGTTCACCGCATCGGCCGGACAGGGCGTGCAGGTGCCGAAGGAACATCGATTAGTTTTGCCTGTGAAGATGATTCATTCCTATTGCCGGAAATTGAAGAATTCATTGGACGAAAATTACCCTGTGAGCAAGCACCTGAGTCGCTATTAGAGGGTTCTCATGGCGAACCCGTCGCCTGAGTGGCGAGCTCCTTACACATCACTGAGTGAAGACATCTTTTATGCGAGGGTGTCTCCTCAACCGCTTTTGAATCCGCGCTGGGTTGATGTCAACCAAGCGTTGGTTTCGCAACTCAACTGCGGGATGGATTTCGATCAGCAAGACATCTTAAATGCGTTCTCCGGCGGGCGCCCCCTTCATTATTGGCAACCGTTGGCGCAGGTGTATAGCGGTCATCAATTTGGCCAATGGGCTGGGCAGTTAGGCGATGGTCGCGGCCTCTATTTGGGGGTTTCCAGTGGTTATGAGTGGCACTTAAAAGGGGCTGGTCACACGCCGTACTCGCGATTTGGAGACGGGCGGTCGGTGTTGCGAAGCGCGATCCGCGAGTATCTCGGTTCTGAGTACTTGCATGCCCTTGGTATTCCAACAACGCGTGCACTTGCCGTTGTCGCATCAGATACCCCTGTTCAAAGGGAGACAACCGAGACGGGTGCAACTCTGATGCGATTAGCCAAGAGTCACCTGCGCATCGGACATTTTGAACATTTTTACCACCGTCATTCGCATCAACATCTGCGAGAGATCGCTGAGTTTGCCATTGAGCAATTAGACCCTGATCTTTCAGGCGCTCCCGATCGGATGGAGGTAGCTTTTACACGCTACGTCGAGCGCTCGGCAAAGCTTGTCGCTTGCTGGATGGCGGTTGGCTTTGTCCATGGTGTGATGAATACGGACAACACGGCCTTGTCCGGCGAAACTCTCGACTATGGTCCTTACGGGTTTATCATGGACTATCGTCAGGATTATGTGATCAATCATACCGATCAGGCAGGTCGATACGCTTTTGGGCAACAGCCAAGAGTGATGCATTGGAACCTGGCCTGTCTGGCCGAAACCTTGACTCCATTTGTGGATGTGGAGACGCTCGGACAGATTCTGAATGATTTCCCAGCACAGTATCATCAAGCATTTCGATCTGAAATGGCCAGGCGATTGGCGATCGAGCCAGAAAACGAACAGTTACCTGAGCTCATAGAGTCTATTCAGAAACTGTGGGGGCTTGCTGGGATGCATTATCCAGAGGTGTTCGCCCACCTTTTGGATGACAGTTTTGTTGGCTTGTCAGAGACCTCGGGAGTCGACCAGTCTTTGGATGAACTGCGTCATTTGTGGAGCAAAGAAACAAGCCCTGATTTGCTGAATCTTGCGCGGAGCCAGTCGCCTAGTTGGATATTAAGCCACTGGTTATTGGATCGTGTGATTCAACATGCCGAGCGAGGTGATGATGAACCGGTTCGATCTCTCCGTCAGTCGATGAGCGATGGCCTCATGAATCCTAGTGAGACGGCCGCCTTGCTTGGTGGCTCACCTCCTGAGGCGAATTCCTCGTATCATCTTAGTTGCAGCTCGTAAGGATTTAGTATGCAAGTAGCCATTATCGGTGCCGGAAGCTTTGGCACCGTTCTCGCAGACATTGCGGCTCATAACCAATGCCAGGTCATGATGTATGCTCGTCGTCCAGAAATGGTTCATGCCATCAACGCCTTTCATCGAAATCCACAATATCATCCAGATCTCGAATTACATGCATCGATCACGGCTTCAAGTGATCTTGCTGAAGTTATTAAGGGTGCAGATTTGGTGCTTCTTTCTGTTCCTTCACGGGCAATGGATACAATCTGTCAGGAGTTGGCGAAAGTTCTTGCGCCTGATGTGGCGTTACTTTCGACCACTAAGGGAATTCAGTCAGAGGGTTTTCGGCTGATGAGCCAGATTATTGGTAAGCGACTACCATCGAATCCTGTTGGGGTTTTGTCTGGGCCGAACTTAGCGCATGAAATTGCAACACGTCATTTAACGGCCTCTGTGGTCGCGAGTCAGTCGCCGCAGGTGCGGCAGCTCGCCCGCGATGCCTTCGCGACGAAATATTTTAGGCTCTATAGCTCTGAGGATTTGATCAGTGTTGAGCTCGGTGGTGCATTGAAGAATATTTACGCGATCGCAGCAGGCCTCGCCGATGGCTTGGGAGTAGGGCAAAACACCAAAGCACTGTTGATTACCCGAGCGCTCGCAGAGATGTCGCGATTGTCCGCCCATATGGGAGGTAACCCATTGAGTTTTTTGGGTTTGGCCGGAGTCGGGGATCTCTACGTGACGAGTGTCTCACCCTTATCGCGGAATTTTCGGGTCGGTCAGGCGCTTGCGCAAGGACATTCCCTAGAGTCCGCTGAATCAAATTTGGGGCAGGTGGCGGAGGGTGTGAATACGTTGCGGGTGGTCTATGAGCAGTGCCAACGAGACGACATCGCGATGCCGATTCTCACAGCGCTTTATAAGGTCATCTTTGGTGGTAAGCCGGTCAGGCAGACCGCGTTGCAAATGATGCAAGCGGCGCATACCTCGGACGTGGAGTTCTTGATGCCAGGGGCGAACCCCGAGCTCTAACTTAACCCCTCCGACCAGCGAGGTGCCCTGTAAGGGTAGAGGCCATCTTGTTCAGTGACTTCACCGTCGATTCCCAGCTGATACAAGCATCGGTGACAGACACGCCGTATTTGAGTTGTGACAGGTCGTCAGGAATGCTTTGGTTTCCTTCGTTGATGTTAGACTCAATCATGACTCCACAAATTGAGCGGTTTCCATCTTTAATCTGATGTGCGATGTCATCCAGCACCAAGGGCTGAACGTTATGGTCTTTGTTGGAATTGGCATGAGAGCAATCAACCACAATGTTCGTGGGTAACTTTGCCTTTTCTAGTGCTTGTTCACAGAGCGCAATACTCACTGAATCATAGTTTGGCTTACCGCCACCGCCACGAAGGACGACGTGGCCGTACTGGTTACCCTTAGTTTTCGTGATGGCCACTTGGCCCTGAGGATTAATGCCAAGGAACGCATGCCCGCTGACCACAGACTTCATGGCATTGACGGCGACATCCAGTGACCCATCGGTGCCATTTTTGAATCCGACGGGTGATGACAGGCCCGAGCTCATTTCACGATGCGTTTGTGATTCTGTCGTCCGCGCGCCAATCGCCGTCCAGGTAATCGTATCTTGGAGGTACTGAGGAGAGATTGGATCTAAGGCTTCGGTGGCTAATGGGAGACCAATTTCTGACAGATTAATCAATAGCTTGCGAGCTTTTCTTAAGCCATCTTCGATTTCAAAGCTGCCGTTCAAGTGCGGATCGTTGATTAACCCTTTCCAACCGACTGTTGTCCTTGGCTTCTCAAAGTACACGCGCATGATGATGAAAATCTGCTCACTAACTTCATCGGCGAGCGCCTTTAAGCGTTTCCCATACTCAAGCGCGAGCTCTGTATCGTGAATGGAGCAGGGCCCTACAACAGCAAACAAGCGATCATCTTTTCCATCTAAAATATCTTTGACGGTCTGGCGCGAATTCGCAACCAACTCACGGACTGACTCAGGAAGTGGTAACTCCTTTTTCAACTCCGACGGTGTAACAACGACCTGATAATCATCAATATTGAGGTCTGATAAGCGCATAGCAATTTGTCATCATTGGTAATGGATTAGGCGCGTTATTGTAGAGGTGATCGGTCGAGAAGCAAGAAAATCTGTTGACACAAATTTCACAAGCAGTATTATGCGCCCCCATCGTTGCTCTCGGGTGGATAGCTCAGTTGGAAGAGCATCGCCCTTACAAGGCGAGGGTCGGGGGTTCGAGCCCCTCTCCACCCACCAAAATTTTTTGGCAACGATCCGCTGGAGCGGTAGTTCAGTTGGTTAGAATACCGGCCTGTCACGCCGGGGGTCGCGGGTTCGAGTCCCGTCCGCTCCGCCATTAGGTTCTTTGACAGGAACCATCGTTGGATCATTCACAACGGATTCGACAACTCGCGAAAAGGCTGATCTCAAAAGGATTGGCCTTTTTTGTTGGTCCTCTTTATGTTCTATTCACACCATGGATCATTGATGGGAGATGGCCACATGTGGATGACTATTATTGTGGTTTTGGGTCTAGACCCTGTTTTCCAGGGAACAGCGTCACCGCTATCCAATCATGTCGGTGCCGGAGTCTTCGACACACGCGACGCCTGTGAGTCCGATTTAATGGCTTACTTTCAAACCTTTGATGGAGAAGGGGAGTCGCGGTTATCGTTCACGAAGAATCAATGGGGTAACTACCGCATCACCAAAGAGCATGAAGACAAGGCTTTTCGTGAAGTCCGATATTGCATGGAAATTCATCCCAAGCAATGAACGCCCCAATTAGATGGGATGGGGGCGATCGAGCATTTGATGGGCCTCTTGTTCGAATTCATTACGCATCACGAATAGTCGCAACTTCTCGACACCGGCGTGTTGCTTATGATTCAGCGCATAGCAATCGGCTTGCGTGGGGGGTTCAATCGAGCGGATGACTTGCGGAAGTGCGGCCTGCCCAATGTAGGGTGCGATCCACTGATCACGTTTCAGCCGAGTCCACCCGTAGTCAGTCGAATACGGGCGACTTAATTGCCGCATAGCCGCGAGTGCTTGCTTGTGGGGCGCCCAGAATGCCGGGTGACTGTCGAGTGTATGTTCCGGTAGTTGGTTCACGTCATTCCATGGCTGAATCAAGTAGCCGTAGATGAGCCCGAGCGTTTGATCCGGTGTTGGTAGATCGTTTTGACAGAGCGCCTGTCGCCCGAGTTCGGTTTGACTCAATTGGAGTTGATGATCCAACAGGTGATTGATTTTGATGTCCAGACGGTCCTGGCAGCTCGGTCCAATCCATGCCTGTTGCCTTGACCGATCCGATGGGCTGCCAATCCCAGCATAGAACTTAACGGCGACCTCTAGGTGCAAGACTTTCGAGCGCAGTTGGATCAAGTAGTCGAGTTCACCGAGCGTTTGTTTCTGGTCGCGAACAACCAGACCGTGCTTCAGGAGTTTGCATTGCTCTGTGTGTTCAAATAGTGCTGTTAAGAGACTTTCAAATCGGCGGCCGAGGCGTTTTGGCGCACCGTGCCATGCCCACTCGTTGGAAAGATTGTTGGCGATTTCTGTGATTGAGCCGTTGCAAATTTTCTTCAGTGGCACACAATCAATGCTGGTGTCGGAACGCCACAGAGGATCGACCTTGAGCAGCCACATAAGTTCTTGCTCAATGGCATCCGGATGATTGGATTCCGATAACACAGAATGAGAAGTTGGCATTGAGCTTCCAAGGACAAGTGGTGAATAAATTTAAACGGGTGGCCTTGATCGGTCGGTCAGCACACCAGCAGGCCGTCGAAACGATATCACGATTGATCGATTATCTGAGAGACCAAGGGTTAGAAGTTTGGATCGAGGATGAGATCGCTGACGTCGGCGAGTTTTCTGGCTTACCGCATTGTGCGCTCGAACACATTGGACAAAAAGTCGATTTGGCAATCGTCGTCGGGGGTGATGGTAGCCTTCTTGGCGCAAGTCGCGCGTTGGCAAGGTTTGATACGCCCGTGTTGGGGATTAACCGCGGAACTCTTGGGTTTTTGACGGATATTCGGCCGTCAGAGGCCATCGAAAAAGTCGGGCAGGCGTTGCTGGGAAAGTTTACGGAAGAGCAACGTAGCCTTAACTCAGTGGAAGTAATTCGGGATGATCAGGTGATTGCTCGCGCCAATGCCTTGAACGATATCGTGCTCCACAAAGGCCAAAGCGCTCGCATGCTGGGGTTTGACCTCTGTATTGATGACCAGTTTGTGTATTCCAGTCGATCCGACGGCTTGATCGTCTCGACCCCAACTGGGTCAACAGCTTATGCGCTTTCCGCGGGTGGGCCGATTATGCATCCGAGGTTGGATGCGTTGGTGCTCGTCCCCATGTTTCCTCATACATTAAATGCTCGACCCATCGTTGTGCCGGCGGATTGTGTTATCTCAGTGACGGTCACTGAGAAACATCAGGCGCTTCCGCAAGTGAGTTGTGATGGGCAAACCCATATTTCGTTGCTGTTAGGTGATCAGGTGGTGATTCGTCAATCCGTTGAAAAACTCACGTTGTTGCATCCTCCGGGATATTCCTATTACGAAGTGTGTCGGTCGAAACTCCAATGGGGCGGGCGAATTGAGCCACAACAGGATGATGAATGAATACAGTCAATGAATTGATCGAATCGTTAACTCCAGAGATGGCGCAGGATCTTAAGCGAGCGATTGAACTCGGCAAGTTTCCGGACGGTCGAATGGTCTCCGAGGCACAAAGAGCGTTGATGCTAGAGGCAGTCATCTTGTATGACGCAGCAAAACTTCCGGAAGATGAGCGCACTGGATTTATTCATCGAAAAAAAACGGCATCTGGGATTCTTGATTCGGTGCCTGATTTGATTCCATCAAAGGATATTGCACATGACTGACGCGCGCACCTTGAATACCTCACCAAGCATCACGCGCTTGTCGGATTATGAGCCTTATCCCTATGTGATTGCCGATGTGGACCTGACCTTCGAACTGCATCCGACTGAAACACGCGTCACTCAGAGATCACAGGTTCGACGCATTACCCAAGGTGTCACTTCAATTGAGCTCAATGGTAAAGACCTCACTCGAGTCTCCATCACGATTGATGGCGTTGAAGTGAGCGAAGATCGACTGGTTGAGATTGATGAGACACTTTTGATTCGCCAAGTTCCCGAATCATTTACTCTTGAAATTGTGACGCAGTTGAATCCCAAGGCGAATACCGCACTGGAAGGATTGTATTTATCGAACGGAATGTTTTGCACGCAGTGTGAGGCGGAGGGATTTCGGCGGATTACGTATTACCCCGATCGCCCAGATGTGATGAGTATCTTTACCACGCGCATCATTGCTGACGATCAACATCCCGTGCTCTTATCGAACGGGAATCCGATCAGTGATGAGGTGTATCCGGATGGCCGAAGATGTGTTGTCTGGCACGATCCATTTCCGAAACCCTGTTATCTTTTTGCCTTAGTCGGAGGCCATCTGGCAGTCCAGCAGGACCAGTTTCTGACGATGTCGGGGCGCACCATTGATTTGCGGATTTATGTCGAACACAAAGACCTTGATCGTGTGCAGTACGCGCTTGAAAGTTTAAAGCGAGCAATGGCTTGGGACGAGCAGGTGTACGGCCGAGAATATGATCTTGATATCTTCATGATCGTGGCTGTGAGTCACTTCAATATGGGCGCGATGGAAAATAAGGGCTTGAATATCTTCAATTCGAGCTGTGTTCTGGCCAACCCAGAAGCCGCCACTGATCAGGCGTTTCAACGCATTGAGGCGATTGTCGCGCACGAATACTTTCACAATTGGTCTGGTAATCGTGTGACCTGTCGAGACTGGTTTCAGCTCAGTTTAAAAGAGGGCTTTACTGTTTTCCGAGACAGCGAGTTCAGTGCAGACATCAACTCGCGTGCCGTGAAGCGGATTCAAGACGTGAATTTTCTCAGGAGCGCTCAGTTTACCGAAGATGGCGGTCCGACAGCTCACCCAGTCCAACCGTCTGAGTACCAAGAGATCTCTAATTTTTACACGCTCACGATTTATGAAAAGGGTGCTGAAGTCGTTCGCATGATTCATACCCTGCTCGGTCCTGTCCAGTTCCGACAAGGCAGTGATCTGTACTTTTCACGTCACGATGGTCAAGCGGTGACGATCAACGAGTTCATCGCGGCGATGGCAGAGGTCTCTGGGCGTGATTTTGGTCAGTTCATGCATTGGTATCAACAACCAGGGACTCCCAGACTCCAGGTGGATGTCGAGCATGATCCGCAATCAGGTCGATTACAGATTTTATTGACGCAAAAAGCTCCGGTGATCGCCAAGGATAACTCCCATGCACCGTATGTGATTCCAATCAGTTACCAGGTCATTGATCGTGAGAGTGGGCAGGTGTTGGTTCCTGAAACGTTGTTTGAATTGACTGAAGCCTCGGCATCGATCGAGCATCAGGAGGTCATGGGATCGCCTGTGGTTTCGGTGTTGCGAGGATTGTCCGCACCGGTGAAATTGGAGATGGAGCGATCAACGCATGATCTGGCGGCGCTTGCCCGCTTTGACGACGACGGCGTCAACCGTTGGGATGCGATACAAGATTTGTACATTCAGGCAATTCAGCTGCTCTTGGCAGACCCTGAGGCCGGCATTCAGCCGCAACTTGCCGATCTCGTATGCGGCTTAATTGCTGATCCCGCTACCATCGCTGACCCTGCTTGTCTCGCTGAAATGCTGATGTTGCCACAGGATAATATCTTGTGGGATGTGCTGAAGCCCGCGGATCCGCAAGCCATTCTCGCTGCTAGACAGTCCTTGCGACAACACCTGGCCGACAGTGGAGAGGCCCATTGGGAAGACCTGTATAAAGCAATGAAGGTGGATGGTCCGTATGAACCCGAAGCATCTGCGATTGGCCGCCGCTCCCTTGCCATTACAGCCTTGGGTTATTTGGCCAAGACGCGTTCGGTCGACGAGATCTTAAGCGAGCGTTTTGACAAAGCCTCGAATCTCACCGAACGGTTTGCAGCTTATCGAATTGCAAGAAGTGATGGCTCAGCAGGACTTTCTGAGCGCTTATCTCGCAATTTCCTCGCCGAAGCAGAGACTGATGAAGTTTTGGATCTCTGGTTATCCACCGAGGCGATGAATGAGTCGACCGCTACCATCGATCGACTGCACGAACTCCTGTCACATGAGCGCTTTACGTGGACCAATCCAAATCGGGTTCGCGCTGTCCTTGGCACATTTGCGAATCGAAACGTTAGGGCCTTCCATACACCAGAAGGCTATCGATTGCTCGCTGATGCTGTCCTGAAACTGGATGCAATGAATCCGCAAATTGCGTCACGATTGGTGA
This sequence comes from Gammaproteobacteria bacterium, assembly GCA_024640985.1. Lineage (GTDB taxonomy): Bacteria > Pseudomonadota > Gammaproteobacteria > Pseudomonadales > Litorivicinaceae > HIMB30. The sequence goes on along the minus strand of JAHEDY010000002.1, from coordinate 98,187 downwards.
TGCCTCTCTGCCAATGGGCTCGGTTTACTGAGCAATATCAAGCGTCAATGAAGGCAGAGTTGCGTCGAATGATCGCCAAGGATTTATCCAAAGATCTTTATGAAATTGTCAGTAAATCAGTAGATTAGAAGTGTTATTAAAAGAAATCGTAATGGGTCGATATGCTGTGTTGGTCGGGGTCTCCTTGGGGGCTTTGATCTCTGTCATTGGGCTATTATTTGCGTCAGCTTTCATCTGGCCATTGATCGTTTTTTCATTTCTGATGATTTTAGGGTTTCGGGACTACTTTAAAAGCACGCATCCGGTTCGCGCCAATTATCCTCTGATGGGGCGACTCAGATACTTGCTGGAAAGTATTCGTCCAGAGCTCCGGCAGTATTTTTGGGAATCTGACACGGACGAGACGCCGTATTCCCGAAATCAGCGTGCGATGGTTTATCAGCGCGCGAAAAACAATCAAGCAAAACGCTCTTTCGGAACCGAAAAAGCGGTGTATGAAGAAGAATACAACTGGTTGAATCATTCGATTAATCCAATCAAAATCACTGATCATGACTTTCGGGTGACCGTCGGTGATGAAAACACTGGCCGGGTTTATTCCATGTCTTTGTTAAATATTTCGGGCATGTCCTTTGGTGCTCTGTCCCCACCTGCAGTCGAGTCACTGAGCAAAGGTGCCAAACTGGGAGGCTTTGCCCAGAACACTGGAGAGGGATCATTATCGGTTTATCATGAACGTGGTGGTGGTGATCTGATTTGGCAGATCTCGACCGGATATTTTGGTTGCCGCACGCCCGATGGTCGGTTCGACCCAGACCTTTTCCAGGCGAAAGCCACGAGTGATCAAGTGAAAATGATTGAGATCAAACTCAGTCAGGGTGCAAAGCCTGGCCATGGAGGAATCCTTCCTGCTCCCAAAGTGACAGAAGAAATTGCCAGAACCCGGGGGATTCCTGTTGGACAGACGTGCGAATCTCCACCCAGTCATTCGGAGTTCCGAACACCCGTTGAATTACTCGAGTTTAGCCAGCGCTTGAAACACCTGTCTGGAGGGAAGCCTGTGGGGATCAAACTCTGCATCGGTCATCCTTGGGAGTTTGTGTCTCTGGTCAAAGCCATGGTTGAGACAGACACCCGCCTGGATTTTGTGACAGTCGATGGTTCAGAGGGTGGAACCGGTGCAGCACCGACTGAGTTTTCTGATCATGTCGGGTCACCGCTGCGTGATGCGGTCGTTTTTGTCGATAATGCTTTGCGCGGGGCGGGTTTGCGAGACCAGATTAAGGTGGGTGCGGCTGCTAAAATTGTCAGCGCCTATGACATCACACGTCTCTGTGCTCTCGGTGCTGACTGGTGCAACATGGCGCGACCCTTCATGTTTGCGCTGGGTTGTATTCAAGCCAAAGATTGTGGTTCTGGTCATTGTCCGACCGGGATCACAACTATGGATCCCAGTCGATACAGGGCCTTAGACGTCCCCTCGAGAGCAGAGCGGGTCTCTAATTTCCATCAACATACGCTTGAAGCCGTTGCCGAGTTACTCGGTGCGGCTGGTATCAAGCATCCAAATGATCTCAATCGGCGTCACATCGTGCGGCGCTTATCCGCGAGCCAAATCAAGTTGGCCGATCAGATCTATCCGAAGGTCAGCTCAGGCGTCTTGGTCACGGGCCAAGGGGTTCTTGAGGATCCTCGTTTGCGGACCTACTGGCCACTGGTCTCCAAGGACAGTTTTTACCTCGATGATGACCAGACAGAGCTTGTCTAGGCCGATTTCATAGCCCTCAGACCCGAGGTCCGCTAAGATAGCCGGCGGTCGACTAGGGAGCCGTCGTGTATTCACTATTGAAGCCTGCATTATTTCGGATTGATCCCGAAGCTGCTCACGATCTAACGATCCATTCACTACAATTCATGGGCAAGTGTCTGGGGGCATCACCACCAATCCAGGGGCGTTCGTGTGAGGTCGCAGGACTGCGATTTGCTAATCCGATCGGCTTGGCTGCAGGGCTTGATAAAAACGGCGTTGCTGTCTCTGGATTTTCACGTCTTGGCTTTGGACACATTGAAGTGGGCACAGTCACTCCACGAGCACAACCGGGTAACCCAAAGCCACGGGTTTTTCGCCTTGAGCGTGATCGTGGGTTGATTAATCGCTTTGGTTTTAATAACGACGGGATTGACGCACTGGTCGCGCGCCTGACAAACCACCCCTATGCGGGCATCATTGGCGTGAATATTGGCAAAAATAAGAAGACACCGAACGAAACGGCGCATGAAGATTATGTGCACTGTCTTCAGAAGGCAGCGGCTGTTTCTGATTACATCACCATTAATGTGTCGAGTCCGAATACCCCAGGGCTTAGAGACTTGGCGGATGCCGATAAGATTTTAGATGTTGTGGCACCGGTTCTTGAGGCACGAACAGGTCTTCAGAATCGCCGGCAGCAAATGCTTCCTGTTTTTGTCAAACTGGCACCTGATTTTCTTGATCAAGATTTACAAAAAGTCCTGGAAGCCTTGAAGCGGTCAGTGGCAGATGGTGTGATCTTGACGAATACAACCGTTCGGCGAGAGGGATTGAGCGGTCAATACCAAGCAGAGATCGGCGGATTGTCTGGTGCGCCTTTGGCGAGACAATCAGAGCATTGCTTAAAGGTCGCTGTGGAGGTTTTGGAAGGAGCCTTGCCTGTGATCTCGGTCGGAGGAGTAATGTCTGGAGATGATGCTCAACGCAGACTGGATCTGGGTGCATCTCTTGTCCAAGTCTATACAGGGCTGATTTATCGGGGGCCACAACTCGTTAAAGACGCGATACGGGTGACTCAATGATCAGGTGTGCTTCAACCGCACCCCTTTTGAGGGTGCGGCACATGCGGAGCTCTATGAAGCAATCTGTGGATCGCAATGAATCCCGGATACGCCGGTTAGGCCATCCCAAGATGCGGCTCGACCATCTCGCCAGCCTGAGAGCCAGGCGTCCCGACCCAGTCCAGATACCGTCGGGCAGATCTCACGAGATTTGCCGCCGATTCCAGCACGATAGCCGCGATTGTAGAAACGGTCAGTTAAGCTGCGTTTTATTGTTTTCATCGATTGTGATCTCCTTGAAATCGGTTATCGAAGCCGATTGTGTTTCCATGGTTGTCACTTGTGATTTCTTATGAATCACGACCTCAAACATAGCACAGGTATTTTCGCGATTGGAACTCTTCTGGCCACCGATGATCTGGTTGCCGATGAGGTCAAAGCGCTGGGCCTTGACGTGCGTGGCCGTCAGCTTGGATGGGTGACCGCCGAAGGCACTCTCAAAGATGCCTATCGAACGCTGTTAACCACACGCGTTGGCGATCGGGTTGTCTGGATTTTGCAACGAGGCGAAGCCACTTCAGCTGATCAATTCCGTGATTTGCTACGCACCATTGATTGGAATCAAATGCTTTATCCTGGAGCGAGTATCCGCGTTGATATCACGGGGAAAGTGGCTTGGGTGAAAGATTCGCGCTTTGCTGGTCAGTTGGTGATGGATGCGATCCGTGATCAAGCATCCGTTGCGAATCGGTCACGACCTGACTATGAAACTGAGGAACCTGCCGTTCGATTGGCTGTTCGGTTTGGTCGAGGGCAGGTTGATATTGGTGTGAACCTAAATCGATCGCCGCTGAACCAGCGGGGTTATCGTACCGAAGGAGGAGAAGCACCGCTTCGCGAAACGCTCGCTCAAGTGATGTTATCACGACTCAAAATTGATCAGCCTGAACCCACTGTTGTGATCGATCCCTGCTGCGGATCTGGAACCATTCTGATCGAAGCATGTATGCGTCTCAGCCAAATTTCGCCGCAACGATTTCGGGCATCGAGCCAGTTATCCCGGTGGACTGGGCTCGAGGCGATCTCATGGACGGAATTAGTCGCGAATGAGCGTCTCCGGGAACGGGAACCGTCAACGCGATTTTTCGGGTTCGATATTAATCCGGATGCCGTCGAGCGTGCGCGAGCAAATATTGAGCGAGCAGGCCTTAGTCAGTGGATCACAGTCGACGTCGCCGCCATCGATGATTTAACGCCCGAGAAGTTTGCATTGAGCGAGGATGACCGCATCTGGATCTTAGCCAACCCACCCTATGGTACAAGACTCAGCCGTCATGAAGATTTGGCCGAACTGTATCGAATTCTCGGTGAGCGGTGTAAAGCATTTAATCCAGCGTATTTGGGGCTCATTACATCAGAGAAAGAATGGATTCAGGCGGTTGGTCTTAGAGCCGATAAAAAATGGGAGATGCAAGCCGGCGGGATGCGGTTGAACATTGGAAAATTCGCTCTTGGTTTGAACCCGGTCATGACTCAAGAACACGAGGCATCCGAACCTCCTGAGGAAATTTGGCCCTTACTTAATCGATTAACTAAGAATCTCAAGTTGAGATCAAAGCTTCTGAAGAAGAATGAAACCAACTGTTTTCGTCTCTACGATTCAGACCTGCCTGAATACAATGTAGTCATCGATCAATATGCCGACTATCTGCATATTCAAGAGTACCGCCCGCCAAAGACTGTGGATCCGAAACGCGCGAATAATCGACGTCAATTGATTCGTCAGTGGGTTCCGAAACACTTGGGTATTGCGTTGAAACATGTGATTTATAAAGAACGGTTTCGACAATCCGGGAACTCGCAGTATGAGCGAAATGCCGAGCCTCTGCGCGTTGAGGTTTACGAAAACGGCATGCACTTCGAAGTCAATTTAACCACGTATACCGACGTCGGCCTGTTCTTGGACCATCGACCACTCAGACGGTGGTTGCTAGAGTCCTGTCGTGGCTTGAGGGTGTTGAATTTATTCTGTTACACCGGAGCATTAAGCGTCGCCGCGGCCAAAGGGCTGGCACGTTCAGTGACCAGTATCGATATGTCAAAGACCTATCTCACTTGGGCGCATCGTCATTTTGAAATCAATGGCCTAAACCCCAAGCATTACCAATTTATTCGGGCCAACGTTCTGGAATGGCTGACTGAGAATCATGAGCCGCAATTTGACTTGATCATTCTGGATCCACCAACGTTTTCAAATACCAAGAGTACCGAACAAACGCTCGATATCCAGCGTGATCACAGTGCATTGATTGACGATTGTCTTCAGTGGCTCGCGCCTAATGGCGTGATCTATTTCTCAAATAACTTTAAAGGCTTTGCGCTTGATCAATCGGTCTCTGAACGATGTCTCGTCAAGGACTTAACCCGCGCCAGTATCGATCTTGATTTTGATCGAAGGGCGCCACACTCTTTATTTAAGCTTTCACCGAAGACAGTTGACGAATCAGAGTGAAATAGACGACCCAACTGATCGTTAAGATGACGGTGGTGGTGAGATCTCCGTACGGGAAGCTTAAATCTCCAAGCCGTGCACCACCAACATAAGTTAACGCCGCCCCGAGTGCGCTCGCAATCAATACCCAGAAAGGGCCTGACCAGCACCATTTCAGTCCGTGGTTGAGCGTCGTCGGGAAAATGCTCCAAAGTGCGATCAGCCAGATCGGCAGCAGTGTGGCGTTACTTGAAAACGTCAATACGCCAACTGCTGTGAGCGCGCCATCGAAGATTAGCCCGATGGCGGCATAAATCGGCAGAAGCAGGCGCTCTCTGGTGTCTGAATAACTCACCCAGTGGTACAAAGCCCAACCAAAAGCAAAGACGGCAAACGCGTCGCCGCCGATGACGATCAGAAACCAAAGTGCCTGAAAGACGCCAAGATTCCGGATAACCTTGCCCATTAGGCGAGCCTGAGTTGAACCACAGGCGTTTCTTGTCTGGCTTTCGGTTTCGCCAGAATTAATTGCGCAAGCCCGAGTTGGCGCTCATGAAATCCGCCTTCGCAATACGCTAAATAGAATTCCCACATCCGACAAAAACGCTCATCGTAACCAAGCTCCAAAATGCGTTCTTTTTCCTCGTTGAATCGATGTCGCCAAGCCGCCAGGGTCCGTGCGTAGTGGCTGGCAAAATCTTCCAAGTGTAAGAGCCGCAGATCAGAGGCCCGGCCAATGGATTGCATAATGCTACCAATCGACGGAATAAACCCGCCCGGGAAGATATAGCGCTTGATGAAATCGACGCTGGTGACGGCGATTTGATAGCGTTGCTCGACAATAGTAATGGCCTGAATCAGGGCTAACCCATTGGGTTTCAAGCGTTCTGACAAGGTGTTGACGTAAGTATCCAGGTAGTGGTGGCCAACCGCCTCGATCATCTCAATGGAGACCAATTTGTCATATTGACCGGTCAGGTCCCGATAATCTTCTTTCAGGACGGTAACCCGATCCTCAAGGTTTCGCTCTTTGACTAAGCGGATCGCATGCTCGTATTGTTCTTCAGAAATGGTCGTGGTCGTGACTCGGCATCCATAATGTTCAGCCGCATGAATCGCAAACCCACCCCAGCCTGTGCCGATTTCAAGCACATGGTCTGAGGGTTCAAGATGGAGTTTCCGGCAGATGTGGTCGAGTTTTTCCAAGGAGGCGCTATGCAGGTCTTTGGTGTCATCGGCAAATAACGCCGATGAGTACATTAACGTTGGGTCGAGGAAGGTCTCGAACAATTGGTTGCCCAAATCATAATGCGCCTCGATATTCTTCTTGGAGCCTTTGATGGTGTTTTTCTTAAACCAGTGAGCCGCTTTCAGAAGCGCTCGAAAATAGCGCGTGAACCCTGTTTCCATTTCATCGGTAAGGTGGCTGTTGGCGACGAAAAAACGCGTGACTTGATCAAGGGAGCTGGTGCTCCAGTTCCCAGCCATATAGGCCTCACCAGCACCGACCGAGCCACGAAAAGCGACATCTGACCAAACCTGCGGGTCGAGTACGTTGATCGAGGCTTCAGGCCCGGGCTCGTCACCTTCAAACGAAAATGTATGCTCGCCATCAGCGATGGTTAGCCGTCCAAATTGAACGCCTGAAAAGGCTTTGAGCAATCCGCGTCGTGCGAGCTTTTGAGCGATTGTCAGATCCTTTGACTCTCGGACGATTAAAGACTTTATTTCTGTCGTTGTTTGCGTCATATCGATCCTTAAGGGTGAGGGTGGTAGGTGAGGCCTTTGCGCCAGAGCGCAAAAGCTTCTCGATAAATCCCACCGATAACCATGAAAGTTTGCGGCCAAATTCCGAGAAATAAAGGTTTGATCGAGCGACCATTGTAAGGGGTCAGGGATAATTGTAATCCCGCCTCAAACATGAGTTGTTCGTCGTCATGGTCTTGAAGTCCGAGGTAAATCGAGACTTGATCGTCATCAGGCCATCGGACGCGAGTGACATAACGTTGCGTGACCGGATTAAATGGCGAGACATGAAAGTGTTTGTCAAAGACGAAAGTCTCCCCATTTGCAACTTTTGAATAGGGGATGATATATCGATGGATCTCATTCCAGGGTGTATTCGAGACCTCGTAAATCAACGCGCCTGGCGTTTCATCTTGATGGTGTAGAAAGTAGACCGACAATGGATTAAACCCGAGTCCAAAACAATGCGGGTTGGTTAAGAGTTTGACTGAGCCTGACAACTCCATGCCCAGAGCGCTCAAGGCAAACTGTCTTGCTGCATCACCGCTTGGGTGGGCATCATCGCAAAGGTGCCGCTTTGTTTTAAAGCTGAGAAATCCTGCCTGATTGACCTTAAGCGCTGTCTGTTGAAAGTCATCGAGTCGGTCCAGATCCAGATAGACCATGGCGGATTGGTATTGGAAACGATGAACTTTCGGGGCAAGTCGAGCATGCCAGGTTGACCCTCGAGCCGTTGCGTGAATCATCGATCGCATCTCAGGCATAGATCCCCAAGGTCTGTTGAATGGCAATCGCCGCTTTTTCTCCAGAAACCACGCCATCTTCATGAAATCCATTACGGCACCAGGCACCTGCGACGGCAATGCGTGAGTGTTGATTGACTGATTCAATCTGCGCTTGGACGCTGAGCGATTCTGGCCCAAACTGCGGATGTGCATAGGTCCACTGGCCTAAAATCGTGGATGGATCAATGTGCTGAGTATTGTTTAACGTCACAAAAAATTGATGCGGCCCTTGAAGGTTTTGCAACCGATTCATGTCGTAAGTGACGACCGCACCCACACCCTGTGGTTGTTGTTGAATCTGATAGTTCCAACTAGCCCATGCGCGCTGATTCTTAGGCATTTGTGATCGATCCGTATGCAAGACCACCTCGTTATCTGCATAAGGAATACCGGAAAGAACAGACTTGAGTTTTGTCTCGGCCTCGTCCAATAAAGCATAGGATTGGTCGCTGTGTGAGGCCAACACCACGGCATCAAATGTCTCAAGGCCATGATCGGTGAAGACTTCAACCCCCGTATCAGTTTGTCTGACAGACCGTACGGGTGTCTGCAGTCGGATCGCATGGTGAAATGATCGGGTCAGCGGTTCAATGTAGCTGCGTGAACCGCCAGGTAATGTGTACCACTGAGGACGATCAGTAACAGACAGCAATCCATGATTTTTAAAAAATCGAATAAAAAACAGCGCCGGCATTTGCTTCACGTCACCAAGATCTGACGACCAGATCGCTGCTGCCATTGGGAGGAGGTAGTGAGAGTGAAAGAGCTCACTAAAGACCATGGTGGCGAGATAGTCCTGAAGCGTCAGCGAGGGATCGATACTGTCCTCAGAAAGATCCTTGATTGCTGTTTTGTTGAATTGAACGATATCTCGCAAAAAGCGCAGGTAGGCTGGAGAGAATAGACGAGACCGTTGGGCGAATAAGGTAGAAAGATTAGTGCCCGCATATTCGATACCGGTGGTTTCTGACATCACAGAAAAGCTCATGTCCGTGTTTTGGTGCGCCAGTCCGATTTCTTCTAACAGAGTTAAAAACCGAGGATAGGTCCACTCATTGAAGACGATGAAGCCGGTATCGACGGCGTATTGAATCCCATCAAGCGCAACATCAACCGTATGAGTATGTCCGCCAATCCAATCATTTTTCTCAAAGACAGTGACTTCCAGATGCGGTTGCAATCGATAGGCAGCAGTGAGTCCGGAAATCCCTGAGCCAACAATGGCGACTCTGGGACGGATGTGGCTATTCATGATTTCAGGTCCTTAAAGGCATCGATGGCTCGTTGTCTTGATGATTTTAGATCGACAATGGGTGCGGTGTATCCTTGTGGGATGGACCCACTCCAGGGGGCGTGTCGTTTCTTGACTGGCATCTTCAATAGTTCCGGTATCCAGTGGCTGATGTAATTCGCCTGAGGATCGTGTGCTTCACTCTGACTGACCGGGTTGAAGACTCGGAAATAAGGAGCGGCATCCGTTCCTGTCGACGCACTCCATTGCCATCCTCCATTGTTGGCACCTAAGTCCGAGTCCACTAAATACTGCATAAAATGCGCCTCGCCAATGCGCCAGTCACACAACAGGTTCTTGGTCAAAAACTGCGCCACAATCATCCGAACTCGATTATGCATCCATCCCGTGGCTCTCAGTTCTCGCATGCCAGCATCCACGATCGGGATTCCAGTTCGACCCGCTTTCCATGCGTCGATCTCTGCGGGGATATTTCGCCAGATCAGCGCTTCAGTCTCTGGACGAAACGCTCGGTTCTTCGATAGTCGTGGAAAACCAACCAGTAAATGCTGATAGAAATCACGCCAAATCAGTTCGTTGATCCACGAAAACGCGTTGTCAGGAAATTCCCAGATCGGTCGTTGAACAAGATCTTCAGCCGCTTGAATGCATTGGCGGGGAGACAACAGTCCACGCGCCAACGCTCCGGATAAACGACTGGTTCCTAGGACATCAGGCTGGTTCCGCGCACGGTCATACTGGCCTAGCCGATGGGTCACAAAGTCCTCGAGAGTAAGCTTTGCATCTTCTTCGGTCATCGGAAACTGAGACAGATCGGAATCTGGTCGATCACAGAGACTTAACCATTGACCAGGCGGCACGGCAGCCCGAGGTCTGTTGGGTAAAGTAAACGGCCTGACGCCCTGGTTTTGGTAGATGGATAACCAACGTCTCTTAAATGGGCTGAAAACCGAATAGAAGCGCTCATCACCCGTCAAGACGGTACTCGGCTGTAATAGCACTCGATCGACGAATGCATGAACGGTGATGGCGCCTGAATTTTCAAGAATGTGCCGATCTCTCAATCGCTCGTTCCACTGATATTCCTGATTGAAATAGAGATCTGAGACACTCTCAGTTGCGCAAAATTGCCGAATCCAAGCCACCTGATCGTGATAGGTCTCCAAACGAATAACGGTGAGAGAAACGCCGAGTGACGCGAGGTTTTTTGACAAGTTGGTGAGTAACTGTTCGGTGTAATACAGGCGGTTGGCGCCGTAGCCAAACGAAGCCCACTCCGTGTCAGCAGTGAGAAACACTGCTGAGATTTGTGTGTCCGGATCGCAGTCAAGTGCTGCAGAGACCGCAGCATTATCGGTGACCCGCAGGTCGTCTCGAAACCAGATTAGACGATGTTGCATGATTCTCCTGAGTCGCATCCCGCAAAGAATATCGTGCCATCGTCCGAGCCGGCATTGAGCGCTAAGTGTCACCTAGGCGGTTGGCAAACGCAATGGAGTCTGACACTCTACTTACGTACTTGGAGATAACCACATGTTCTTCGGACGGTTTTTAATCACACTTAATTGCGTGCTGTATGTCGCAATTGCCTTATGGGCGCTATTTCTGCCTCAGTCCGTGTTACAAGGCTTGGGGCTTGAAGCAACATCGCGAGCCGCTATCATCGAGATGCAGGTGCTCGTTGCTGGATCGTTTATTGGGTTTTGCGTCCTACTCTGCGGTGGGATCCTTGATCAACGGAAGACAAAACGCTCACTGATTGGTCTGTTCACAATTAACGCAGCTTGGCTTTTGACCCGTTGTATCGGGTTGCTTGAAGGGTTGTCGCAGGACAATTCCACCTACCTCTATATGGGGTTTGAATTGGCCATGCTGATTCTGGTTTTGATCGCCTTACGACAAGTCAATGGGCCACGAGGACGGACGCTTTTCCGACAAGAAGAAGCAAGCTTCTAACGAGCGAGTATGCGCTCAGCTGCCTCAAGCCCGCTTAAAAAAGCACCTTCCACCCGTCCGCCAGCCAAATAATCACCAGCAACCCATAGGTTTGGAGCAACCTGATAGATTCCTTTTTGAGCCGTGAATTTGGGGTCAGTCGGGCGTGCATATCGCCAGCGATGGGATAACTTTGCTTGGGTTATTACCTGAAAAGTCGCCGAAACCGCCTGACGAATCAACTCCGAGATCTCGGCTGAATCCCTCTCTAAGTGCTGTTGAGACCACTCTGGGGTCGCATGAACAACGAGCAAATCCGATTGCCGTCCAGGTTTGCTGTTTTCGACCGCAATAAAGTCGAACAGGGGGTGATCACCCCCAAATAGAGCATCGAGTGATTCTCCGTCAGATCCACGTAGAGGCTCCTCAAGGGATAACACGGTTGTCCAGGTTGGATCCATCGCAAAACGCGAGCCGAGTTGCTGGACGTCGAAGTATTGAAGCATGGCAACCATTTGATCAACCGGTGCAGTGACAAGCACGCAATCGGCGGTACAGGATTCCCCAGAGGTCAAGATTAAGCGGAACCTATCGCCGCTTGGCTCAATCATTTGAACCCTGCTTTCTGTCTGTATTTCAATCTCTTGAGAGAGAAACCGACCCAATGAATTCATATACGGATGGCCCACAAATCGTGCTTGTTGATCAGGGGAAGCGATCGGTTGATGATCCTGAAAAGTCCCCATTTTCGGCTGCCATGGCGTCACAAACCCGGCCGCCATTGCTGAATCAACGGTGGCTTGAAAGCGACTGTCGCGGACAGTGAAAAATTGAGCTCCGATGTCGGCGCGAACGGCATCGATCCGTTTGGACGCTAAGCGCCCGCCGGGACCACGGCTTTTCTCGAAAATTCGATAGTTTCTGGGAGATAAACGACCTGCGGCGGCGAGACCTGTGACGCCCGCGCCGATGATTGCAACTTCGGTATGTTTCATAAAGTGGTTTTTTGATCCCAGTGGTAATTAGAATAGATGCCCCAATGAAAGATATCAGGGTTTTATAGGGCATTCTCAACTCATGACAGACATTACAATTACAGACAGCGCGCAAACCTACCTGAACGGGTTGCTTGAAAAACAGAACGTTGAGGGAATGGGTGTTCGCTTATTCGTCTCTCAGCCGGGGACTATGTATGCAGAGACCTGTCTCGCTTACTGTCGTCCAGGCGAAGAAAAACCTGAAGATGAGCGTGTTGCGTGTGATGGCTTTACCGCATATTTGGATCAGCCAAGCCTTCCTTATTTGGATGAAGCAGTGGTCGATTATGTGGCTGACAAGCTTGGCGGACAGTTGACCATTAAGGCGCCAAAAGCCAAGCAACCAGCCGTGGCTTTTGATGGGCCGATTGAGCAGCAGATTGTTGAAATTCTGACCGGAGAAGTGAACCCAGGGCTGGCTGCGCACGGTGGGGAAGTCCGTTTGATCCGTTTGGAAGAGGACGTGGCGATTTTGCAATTTGGTGGTGGTTGTCAAGGCTGTAGCGCGGTTGACATGACCCTGAAAGACGGGGTTGAAAAAACATTAATGGATCGAATTCCTGATCTCAAAGGCGTACGGGACGTGACCGACCACAGCCAACGCGAAAATGCCTACTACAAGTAACATTGTCTCGAAAGTGGCGTCCATCGACGCCATTGTTGACGAGATTCAGGGATTTTTGAGAGCGCCGACGCCGAGTGCATGGGTGGATCATGCGCTTGGCGATCTTTCAACTTTGCTGGTCGATCACGCCAACTGCGAATACAAAGCTGCGGCGACCGGAATGAGTTTAATCACCAAATACCGTCAGTATCCACGCCTCCAGCGCTTGATGGCGCGGTTGGTACGAGAAGAGATGCTTCATTACGAACAGGTGTTGATGTTCATGGAGAAAATGGGTGTTGAGCATCGGCCCCTCACGGCATCTCGTTACGCGCGCTCACTGCGGGAATCCATCAGAACCGACGAGAACGGACGCCTCGTTGATTTGCTTGTGGTGGGGGCCATTGTTGAGGCGCGGTCCTGTGAACGATTTGCCGCGCTCTGGCCGCATCTACCGAACTCGTTGGGTCGGTACTACAAATCACTATTACGATCTGAAGGCCGGCATTATCAGGACTATCTCACATTGGCGCATGAGCACGGCGATGCCGGTGAAGTGGCGATGAGACTTGATCATTTCCTGACTTTGGATCAGACACTGATCGAGAGCCCCGATCAGGAATTTCGTTTCCACTCAGGAGTGCCGGCCTGACGATTCCACCGTTCGTGTTCAGTCATCGCAGACGGTGCTAAGTGAATGAGGCTGACGGACTGTTGCGCATCCTGTTGATCAATCAACACTCCAACACCAGAATCACCCCAATCCGAGCTGACGGCTCGAAGGCCGAATGGTGTTGAATGGATAGCCGGACGGTGTGTGTGGCCATGCACCAGTAACCGGGTATCAAATCGAATCATCCAATCATTGACTTCAGATTCAACCGCATCGCCAATGGCCTCCGCGCGATTGGCTTGTGTTTCACGAGATGCTTGCCGCAGACCTTGGGCGATCTGCTGCCGCTCACCCAGAGGTTTTTCTAAAAACTCTGCGATCCACGTTGGGTCTCGGACTTCTTGTTTGAAGGCTTGGTAGCCATGATCGAGGGTGCAAAGTTCGTCACCATGGATGACAACCAGCTGAGACTCGGCAACCATTTCGACCAGACGAATTCCTCGTTGAGCGAGATACTCTTCAGTAATCAAAAAATCTCGATTGCCCACAACGAACTGGGTGTCGGCTCCGAGATTTCCGCAGAAATCAAGGAACTCTTCGTCCAACGGTGATGCATTATCATCACCAACCCAGGCGTCAAAGATATCCCCGGCAAGGATTAATTGATCACAAGGACATCGATTGATCGATGCCATGGCTGCGCGATATCGCGCAGGCTCAGTGGGATCTAAATGGAAGTCAGAGACAACCAGCTGCCGCATTAGATCACGGAAGCTTTTTGAATGATGACATCATCGACAGGAACATCTGAGTGTCCACCGCGGGAGGTTGTACTGACGGCCTTAATCGCATCCACAACATCCATTCCATCGAAGACGCGTCCAAAAACGCAATAACCGAACCCATCAGGTGTTTCTGAGCGGAAGTTTAAGAAATCATTATCGGTGACATTGATGAAAAATTGCGCTGACGCTGAATGAGGATCCATTGTCCGAGCCATGGCAATGGTTCCCCGATTGTTGGCCAGACCATTGGATGCTTCGTTTTTGATTGGGTCACGTGTGTCTTTTTGGCCCATTCCTGGCTCAAAGCCACCGCCTTGGATCATGAACCCGTCGATGACACGATGAAAGATCGTTCCGTCATAAAAACCGTCTTCGACGTACTGCTTAAAATTCGCCGTAGTTTCGGGGGCATCAGTCTCAAATAATTCTAAAGTGATGTTGCCAAGCGTCGTTTCAAATAGAATCACGGGTTTTTCTCCTCTATACACAAGGCGGTACTATACCGGTTTCACCACAAGGAATAACGCGTGAGTTTGCAGATCTTCGACACCCTAGCCAGAGAAAAGCGAGTTTTTCAGCCATTGGAGGCTGAAAAAATTGGTATGTATGTCTGTGGGATGACCGTCTACGACCACTGCCATTTGGGTCACGGCCGCGTCATGGTGGCGTTTGATGCCATCGTGCGCTATCTCAGATTCCGAGGGTTTGAAGTCAATTACGTTAGAAACATCACTGATGTCGATGACAAGATTTTTGCGCGTTCAGCCGAGCGAGATATCCCATTCTCAGAACTCACCGCTGAAATGATCGATGCAATGCATGCCGATGAAGCAACACTCGGCTGTCAACGTCCGAATCATGAGCCACGTGCCACAGCGAATATTGATTCGATGTTGCGTTTAATCGATCGTTTGATCGAGCAGGGCGCTGCCTATCAAGGGCATTCCGGTGATGTGTATTTTCGGGTTGGCGCATTTCCGGATTACGGCAAATTAAATAATCGAAACTTGGATGATATGGTTGCTGGCGCTCGCGTTGCCGTCGCCGAAGATAAAGAGCATCCGGCTGATTTCGTGCTATGGAAATCGGCCAAAGCGGGAGAAGAGTCATGGCCATCAAGGTTCGGCCCGGGTCGACCAGGGTGGCACATCGAGTGTTCTGCGATGAGCATGGATGCGCTGGGCGAAACCTTCGATATTCATGGTGGTGGCCCAGATTTAAAATTCCCACATCATGAGAATGAGATTGCCCAATCGGAAGCAGCAACTGGTTGCAGGTTCGCGCAGTATTGGATGCACGCAGGTGCGGTCCGTGTGAATGAAGAAAAGATGTCCAAATCCTTAGGGAATTTTGTAACGCTTGAGGCACTGTTTCGAGAGTTTCACCCTCAGGTGATTCGGTTTTTCTTGCTGCAGAGCCACTACCGGAGCGCGATTGCGTTTTCAGATGATGCACTGGTGCAAGCGGAAGCTGCCTATACGCGATTGGTCCAGGCGCTCCCAGACCACCTGACATCACCTAATACTGATGCCATTTTCGAGTTCCAGCAATTGATGGACGATGACTTCAATACGCCAAGGGCGATCGCTCTACTCTTCGAGTTGGCCTCTGAGGGCTCAGATGAATCTGCATCAAGCCTGCTTGCCATTGGCAAGGTCCTTGGCCTCTTTGCAACTGATAAAGCCACGTTTTTAGCTGAGCAACAGCAATTGAAGGCGGCCAACAGTGGCCTAAGTGATGTGGCGATTGGCGCACTGATCGCTGCTCGAGAACAGGCACGCAAAGATCGTGATTTTTTAACGGCTGACAAGATTCGTGATGACCTTGTAGCTCAAGGCGTGGTCCTTGAAGATGCTGCAGGCGGGACATCATGGCATCGGAAATAAATCGTTTCGATGCGGTTTTATTTACCGTCACAGTCCTGACGTGGGGGACCACTTGGTTCGTCATTTTGGGTCAATTGGGCGTCGTGCATCCAATTGTCTCGGTCGGTTGGCGGTTCTTATTGGCTGCGGGCGTTGTGTTTGGCATTTGCTGGATCCGCGCTGAGCGGCTCAGATTGTCAGCAGAGGAACACGGATTGTGCCTCTTATTGGGCCTATTCCTGTTTAGCTTAAACTACGGGCTTTTCTATACCGCAAGCTTATCGCTCACGACGGGTCTCGTTTCGATCGTCTTTTCAACCATGGTGTTTTGGAATGCTTTAGGAGCTCGCTGGCTCATGAAGCAACCCCTCGATTACCGTGCGTTAGCCGGTGGTGTGATCGGTATTTTCGGTCTCATGATTCTCTTTTGGGATGAGTTACTTCGGTTTTCATGGCTCAATAGCGGTTCGTCAGCACTTGTTCTCTGCCTACTAGGAACCTTATCTGCAAGTTCCGGGAATTTGGTCTCGGCGGCTCTCCAAAAGCGCTCGATGAACGTTTGGAATTCGACCGCCTATGGAATGCTGTACGGAACGGCTCTCACCTTTGGATTTGCTGGACTTTCCAACTATCCGATCCAATTTGAATGGACATTGATCTATGTTGGGTCATTGCTATATTTGGTGATCTTCGGATCTGTGATCGCGTTTGGGTCCTATTTGACGTTGGTTGGTCGCATCGGACCCGGACGCGCCGCCTACGCCACCATCGTGTTTCCGGTTGTCGCGATCTTAGTCAGCGTTCTGTTTGAAGACTATCGACTCACACCTTTAGCCTTAGTAGCTGTTGCTTTGGTTGTGGCAGGAAATTGGCTCGCACTTTCCAAGTCCAAAGTCCAAAAATCCTCTTGCAGAGCCTGAAGTCGATGACTATACTCCGCACCCACTGTTGAGCGCCTGTGTGCTCAGTCAGGCAATCGGGGTATAGCGCAGCCTGGTAGCGCATCTGCTTTGGGAGCAGAGGGTCGTTGGTTCGAATCCAGCTGCCCCGACCACTACTGACCATGCGCCTGTAGCTCAACCGGATAGAGCAACGGCCTTCTAAGCCGTAGGTTGCAGGTTCGATTCCTGCCAGGCGTGCCAGCCTGGCGTCGACGGTGGGTGTAGCTCAGTTGGTAGAGCCCCGGATTGTGATTCCGGTCGTCGCGGGTTCGAGTCCCGTCATCCACCCCAATTCTATTTTCGCGAGTCTGGACACACTTTCCTGCTCGATCTATCTAAGCCGAAATCGCGACAATCTAAACTCTTTGACTTTTCTCTAGAACAGGCGTAATGCTTCGGTTACATGGCAATGTAATAAGGAAATAAAAATGAATAAACTCATTACTTCTGCTTTATTCAGTGCTCTCGCCTTTCAGGCAGTTGCTGATACCACTGACCAAAAGTGGATGACAATTATTGAGCTGGAAAAACAGGGTGAGCACTGTGCAGATGACCCCAACTGTTTTAACCGCTACCATCCTGAAGTCCCAGAAAAGGCGACAGCGAATATCGGGGATATGATCGTGTACCACACACGTGATGCACTCGACACAAAATTCACGCTCGATTCTATTCCAGCCGATTTAGCGACAGTGGACCTTGGTCTAGTACATCCGATGACCGGTCCCGTTCATATCAATGGTGCTCAGCGAGGTGACGCTATTGAAGTCGAGATCGTGGACATCGTGCCTGATCAATATGGTTACACTGTCATCGCACCTGGGTTTGGTTTCCTTCGCGATATTTTCACAGAGCCGTATATCGTCAATTGGCGTTTAACTAGGACGGGAGCAGTCTCTCCTCAGATGCCGGGTATAACGGTTCCATACGAGGCATTTCCGGGATCCATTGGGGTCATGCCTGGAATGCCTGAGGTCGAGAAGATTAAGGCTCGCGAAGCTGGTCTTGCGGCTATTGGTGGAGCTGTTCTAGGTCCCTCTGGCGCTGGAGCTTTGCCTGCAGACTTGTGCGGCGAGGGTGGCAGAGCTGAAAATGATTGTTTACGAACGATTCCGCCACGTGAAAACGGTGGAAATATGGATGTCCAGCAAATGCAAATCGGAACGAGGCTTTTGTTCCCATGTTTCATTGATGGATGTGGTGTATTCATCGGTGACGTGCACTATGCCCAAGGTGACGGAGAAGTGGGTGGCACAGCCATCGAAATGGGTTCAATCACAACGATCCGCGTGCATAAAATTCATAAAGGAAAAGGTGAAACGCTTCAAATGCCGGTGACTCTGGGTAACGACCAAATCATTGATATGGAGCCTACTCGCTATTACCAAACGGTCGGAATTCCATTGAAAGGGAATAACGAGCTGCCTCCGACGCATCAGTATTTATCGGGAGCACCGATCGAGAATCTTGAAAACTTGAATGAAGATCTAACACTTGCTGCCCGTCATGCTCTCCTGCAAATGCTTGATTACTTAGTAAACGAACATGGTCTGACCAAAGAGCAGGCATATATTCTGAGTTCAGTGGCGGTAGATCTTCGTGTTGGGCAGGTAGTCGATGTTCCTAACTATATCGTGACCGCAGTGCTTAATTTGGATGTCTTTGACAAGTATCGGCATTATTAAACCCTTAGGAGTGAGGAAGGGGAAACTCTTCCTCTGATTGGATTGAATAGACGTCTGTTTTTGAGCGCTTTTCTGTTTAGCCCGGCTCTGATGGCGCACTCGCCTTGGAGTCGTTACGTCGTATATCGACAAAAACATCTGCTGATCATGAGTTCGAAGACTGATCCAAATTCATATCCTTATTCTGAATTACTTATTCAAGCGATTAATCGAGAAGAGCCCAGCGCCAGTGCCAGGCCTGCGCGGGCGCAGGATCTTCAGCGTTGTTATGATCTTTTCGCGACTGACCAGATGCAATTCATGTTACTTCCTAGCCGTGACACTGTAGCGATGTTAACGAGCCAAGGCAGTTTCCGAGAGAAAGAACCCTTGCCAGGCAAAATTCTTTACGAATTTGGCGATCTAACCCTTAGTGTTCGCCAAGATGTTGATGCCAATATTGTGCGGACGATAACGTTTGCTATTCTTGAGCAGTTGGGGTCGTTACCAAATGCTTCTAGCCCTCAGGCGATGCTTAAGGTGAGAAATGTCCATGTCGACTCTCTCACTGCGATTACGACCTTTTTGGCAAACTCTTAAGATCTCCAGGTATTCGCATTTCGATATATCCATGGTCGCAAGACAATCGAATGAGCCAGCTGATTTGTGAACGCTTTTCTTGTCATAGGCAAAGATAACTGAGAGCTTCAAAAGTGCTTTATAAGATTGAACTTGGATAACTAAAGGATGCCTTTATGCGTCAAATTTTAATATTAAGCATTGTATTACTTCCGATTTTTTCTCAGGCGCAAGAACGTGAGATTCCTGAGGATTGTGAGGTTTTAGAAGGTTGGGTGACCGTCTGGATCGACCAGGTTCGGCAAGCGAGAGAGCAAATCATCAACCTGAAAATGGAAGGGCAGGCGCCTGACTCTGACCTTGAATCCAAATATGAGTATGTCACCTACGAGTCAGAACGGTTCTCAGAAGCGTTCGAGAAGCGCTGCAATAGCCAGGGATTTCAAGCACAAAATTAGGGTTGCAACGTTGAGACTTCGTAGCGAGGGAATGGGATCGTGATCTTTTCTCGATCGAAGGCCCGCTTGATTTCTTTCAACAGTGCCATTTTCCCTGTGATCACAAAGTCATTATCGACCCAGACGCGAACCAAAACGTTCTGACCAAAATCACCCAAATTATCTGCGCCAACCAAGGGCTCTGGATCCTTGAGGCAGAAATCCTGAAGCTCGATGACTTCACGGATGATGCGTTCGGCTTTTTCAATGTCGTCGTCGTAAGAAATACCAACGAGAAAGTCGATCCGGCGCGACGGGTATGCGCTGTAATTGATCAAGCTCGATTGCATCAGCGATCCGTTTGGAATGAGCACTTTCTTAGCGTCAGGAGTTTTGAGTTCTGTGGTCAACAAGTCAATCTCCATCACGGTACCAACCACCGAATTAACTTCAATCGTGTCACCTTGGCGAAACGCGCCATTGAAAGCGAGGATTAAACCTGCTGCTAAATTACTTAAGGTGTCTCTTAATGCAAGGCCGACGGCAAGACCCGCAGCACCAAGGGCTGCGATCAAACTGGTGGTATCGACACCGAGCGTTCCAAGAGCTGAGATGACAGCGACAACATAGATGGCAATGCGGGCAGCGCGGGCTAAAAATGCAGAGGCAAGACCTTCAAGCTTGGTTCGACTGAGCGCGAGATTCACCGCTCGATTGGCCATTGAACCCAAAAACAAACCTAATATGATGATCAAAATCACCATGAAGATCGATTCGATGTTACTTGGGACCAATGAGCTTAAGTAATCAAGAGGCATGTCGTCATCCTTAAAAGAGTGCAATTAGACTACTGCCTTTGGGTTATTTTTGCTTGATATTTTACGGTAAATGCTTCAATATCCGCCGCCTCATAACGCGTTCTGCGTTCTGTTGCGGATGTGGTGAAATTGGTAGACACGCCAGATTTAGGTTCTGGTGCCGCGAGGCGTGGGGGTTCAAGTCCCTCCATCCGCACCATCACTGTACTGCTAGGACTGAAAGCAGTATCCTATCGCGTTTAATTTCAAACGATTTGAATAACTGAGGTTAATCCATGCAGGTTGTCCTGGAATCCCCGAGCGCATTAGAGCGCCAATTTACGATCACTATCCCAACCGGGGATGTTGAAACCGAATTCGAAGCCAAATTGGCTGAGACTGCGAAGCGCGTGCGTATTGATGGGTTCCGCCCAGGCAAAGTGCCCGCCAAAGTCGTGCGTCAACGATATGGTCAGGCCATTCGTCAAGAAATTGTCTCTGACCTCATGGAAAAGTCTCTCGGCGAGGCATTGAGCGAACACGACGTCAAGCCCATTGGACAGCCGAAAATCGACGATGTGAAATTTGAAGAAGGCTCAGATTTCTCGTTTAAGGCCACATTTGAAGTCTTTCCAGAGCTGGATCCAACGCTTGTCGATGGTGATGAGATAGAGCAAACCACCTGTAAAGTGGGCGCCGCTGATATCAAAGAAATGATTGCAACCTTGCGTGAGCAGCGGAAGAGCTGGAAAGAATCGGCCCGTGCGGCGTCGAAAGAGGGTGATCGCGTAACGATCAATTTCGAGGGATTCATCGATGGCGAAGCCTTTGATGGTGGCAAGGGCGAAGATCACGCATTGGTCCTCGGCTCAGGTGCAATGATTCCTGGATTCGAAGATGGCATCGTTGGGATGAAAAAGGGTGATTCGCGTGATATCGAAGTGACTTTCCCAGAAGATTATCAGGCCGAAGAACTAAAAGGTAAGGCGGCGACCTTCAAGATTGAGGTCACCAAGCTCGAGCGTGGAGAACTGCCAACAGTTGATGAAGCATTCATTCAGTCGTTTGGCGTTGAGTCAGGCGATGAGAAAGATTTTAAAGCTGAGCTCAAAGAGCAAATGCAGCGCGAGCTGTCTTTGACGCTCAAAAATATGAACAAGACCAAAGTGTTTGATGTGCTCCTCGAGAAAAATGCAGACACTCCAGTCCCGGAGTCAGCCATTAAATCCGAAATTCATACACTGAAGCATCAAGCTGTTGAACGATTTGGTGGAGGTCAACAATTTGATCCGCATCAGCTTCCAGATGAATTGTTTACTGAGCAGGCAGAGCGTCGTGTTCGATTAGGGATTTTGCTCGGCGCGACCGTGAAGAAGCTTGGTTTAGCGGCCGATCCAGATCGCGTGCGCGCACTGATTGATGAAATGGCTGCCGCTTATGATGATGCTGAGCAGGTCGTGAACTTCTACTATTCAAATGACGAGAACCTGAAGCAGGTTGAGGCGTTAGCGGTAGAAGAGCAGGTTGCCGAAAAACTCCTTGAATCTGCGAAAGCTAAGACCATTGATATGTCATACGCTGACGTCATGAAGAGTCGTCAGGGCTAACACTAGAGGTATTTACATGGCATTGGTCCCGATTGTTGTTGAGCAGAGCTCGCGTGGCGAGCGCTCTTACGACATCTATTCCCGGCTTTTAAAAGAGCGCGTCATCTTTATGGTTGGTCAGGTGGAAGATCACATGGCCAATCTGATTGTTGCACAGCTGTTGTTTTTAGAGTCTGAAAATCCCGATAAGGACATTCATCTCTATATTAACTCGCCCGGTGGGTCGGTGACAGCTGGAATGGCGATTTACGACACCATGCAATTCATCAAGCCGGATGTCTCAACCTTGTGTATTGGTCAAGCGGCCAGTATGGGGGCGTTCTTGCTGGCAGGTGGAGCCAAAGGTAAGCGTTTTGCGTTACCGAACTCGCGGATGATGATTCATCAGCCGTTGGGTGGATATTCAGGCCAAGCGTCCGATATTGATATTCATGCGAAAGAGATCTTGAAGATTCGCACGAAATTGAATTCAAAGTTGGCGCTGCACACCGGCCAAACCATGAAGCAGATTGAGAAAGACACAGATCGCGATCGCTTTATGGATGCCGATGAGGCGAAGAAGTATGGACTGATCGACGATGTGTTAGAACATCGTTCGGATTCGACCAAAGAGGCTTGATTTTCCGTTGGCGACAACGCACTGTTGACGCAACGGAGTGGGTAAAAAAATGACAGATACGACAGATCAATCTTCAGACAGTAACGGCAAAGTCTTGTATTGCTCTTTTTGCGGCAAAAGTCAGCACGAAGTGCGTAAGCTCATCGCTGGGCCGAGCGTGTTTGTTTGCGATGAGTGTGTTGATCTGTGTAACGACATCATTCGCGAAGAGATTCAAGAATCTGATGATGCGGAGTCGTCAGATGGTTTGCCTGTTCCTCAGGTCATTAAAGCGACATTGGATGACTATGTCATCGGTCAAGATCGCGCGAAACGGGTCTTGGCAGTTGCGGTCTATAACCACTACAAGCGACTTCGTCATGGCGAAAGGAATTCTCGTTCCGTCGAACTCGGAAAATCGAATATTTTGTTGATCGGACCGACTGGCTCAGGGAAGACCTTACTTGCTGAGACACTCGCTCGTTTATTAAACGTGCCCTTTACCATGGCTGATGCGACCACCTTAACCGAAGCTGGGTATGTGGGTGAAGACGTCGAAAACATCATTCAGAAGTTGCTTCAGAAATGCGATTATGATGTTGAAAAAGCTCAACAAGGCATTGTTTATATTGACGAAATCGACAAGATTTCCAGGAAATCTGATAACCCATCGATCACTCGCGATGTCTCGGGCGAAGGGGTTCAGCAGGCCCTTCTTAAGCTCATCGAAGGGACAGTGGCCTCAGTGCCTCCTCAGGGAGGACGTAAGCATCCTCAGCAAGAATTCTTACAAGTCGACACCTCAAATATTCTGTTCATTTGTGGCGGAGCATTCGCGGGTCTCGACAAGGTCATTCGTGATCGCAGTGAAAAGGGTGGCATCGGCTTTGGTGCTGAGGTGCGCTCAAAAAACGAATCCAAGTCGATAGGAGAAGCCTTTGCTGAGGTTGAACCGGAAGACTTAGTGAAGTACGGCTTGATTCCAGAATTCGTGGGACGTCTTCCGGTAGTTGCAACCCTAACAGAGCTCGACGAAGAGGCATTGATCCAGATTTTATCTGAGCCAAAGAACGCCTTGGTTAAGCAGTATAAAGAATTGTTTGACATGGAAGGTGTGGAGCTTGACGTTCGTCCAGATGCACTTCGTGCCGTTGCAAAGAAAGCGATGGAGCGAAAAACAGGTGCGCGTGGCCTTAGGTCCATTCTTGAAAGTATTCTTTTACACCCCATGTTTGAGATTCCTTCAGAGAACGATGTATCAAAAATCGTCATCGATGAAGGGGTCGTCACAGGCGACAGCGAACCGCTGAAAATCTACGCGGGATCATCAGACGAAAAACGCTCGGCAAACGCTGCCGACTAAATAGGAAGCACGCAATGAGTAGCCAGCAGCTGGATCTCCCTTTACTCCCGCTGAGGGATGTGGTCGTCTATCCCCACATGGTTCTCCCTCTATTTGTTGGTCGAGACAAGTCGATCAAAGCCTTGCAGAGCGCCATGGATGGAGGCAAGGAAATTTTACTGGTGGCTCAGAAAGTCGCCGGTGAAGATGAGCCACGTGCGGGTGAACTGTACGACGTTGGCACCGTTGCTTCCATTCTTCAATTACTCAAGCTCCCGGATGGAACCGTGAAAGTCCTGATCGAGGGTGGTCAGCGCGCGACTGTGTCGAACTTTGATCTCGACGGCGAGCATTATCGCGCAGAAGCCAAGATCGTTGAGTCTATTCCGTTAAAAGAACATCACCAAGAGGCGCTACTCCGTGTCTTGATGGATCAGTTTGACAAGTACGTCAAAGCATCCAAAAAAATCCCAGCCGAAGTCTTAGCCTCGCTGCAAAGTATCGAAGAGCCAGGCCGTCTATGTGACACCATGGCTGCGCATCTGACGCTTCCCCTGAAAGAGAAACAGGCGCTGCTTGCTCATCACGAAGTGAAGGAACGCCTTGAGTATCTAGTTGCATTGATGGAATCCGAATTAGATCTTCTGCAAGTTGAAAAGCGCATCCGTGGACGCGTGAAAGAACAAATGGAGAAGAGTCAGCGTGAGTACTATCTGAATGAGCAAATGAAAGCGATTCAGAAAGAGATGAATGACCTCGATGAGGCGCCAAATGAAGTCGATGCCTTACAGGCTCGAATCGAAGAGTCTGGTTTATCGAAAGAAGGCAAAGAAAAAGCCGAGGGTGAGCTCCAAAAACTGAAAATGATGTCTCCGATGTCGGCTGAAGCCACAGTGGTTCGCGCCTATTTAGATTGGTTGTTAGGCTGTCCGTGGACTAAGCGTTCTCGAGTTCGTCACGATTTAATCAAGGCGGGAGACATTCTTGAGGCGGATCATTATGGTCTCGAGGAAGTGAAGGAGCGGATCCTTGAGTATCTGGCTGTACAAATGCGGGTGAAAAAATCTAAAAGTCCCGTGTTGTGCCTTGTCGGACCTCCTGGTGTTGGTAAGACCTCGCTGGGTGAATCGATCGCAAGAGCGACAAACCGAGAGTTTGTTCGTATGGCTCTTGGCGGAGTTCGGGACGAGTCTGAGATTCGAGGTCATCGCCGGACCTACATTGGATCGATGCCAGGCAAGATTATTCAGAAATTGTCCAAAGCCGGGGTGAAAAACCCGCTATTTTTGCTCGACGAGATCGATAAAATGGGCATGGATCATCGTGGAGATCCGGCATCAGCCTTGCTGGAAGTCTTGGATCCTGAGCAAAATCATACTTTTAACGATCATTATCTCGAGGTCGATTTCGATTTGTCTGAGGTCATGTTTGTTTGCACATCCAACTCGATGAACATGCCGGCACCATTGCTTGATCGGATGGAAATCATCCGTATTCCAGGTTACACCGAGGACGAGAAGCTCAATATTGCGAAAAAATATTTGGTTCCAAAGCAAATTAAGAACAACGGGCTCGGCGCTAAAGAAATTGAAGTGCCTGATGCAACTCTGACGGATCTCATTCGTTATTACACCAAAGAGGCTGGTGTTCGCGGACTGGACCGAGAAGTGTCGAAACTAGCGCGGAAGGTTGTCCGTCGGCGGATTGAAGATGGGCACAAAAAGATTGGTGGAAATGATTCAGAGACCATGGTCATTTCACCGGACGTCCTTGAGGATTATTCAGGTGTTCGTAAGTACACCTACGGACTGAAAGAAACGGAAGATCGGATCGGACAAGTGACTGGTTTGGCCTGGACTAGCGTTGGTGGTGAATTATTAACCATCGAAGCGGTTGCGATGCCGGGTAAGGGCAAACAAATACGTACGGGTTCACTTGGTGATGTCATGCAAGAGTCTATTCAGGCTGCACTGACCGTCGCTCGCAGCCGTGCGGTTAGTCTTGGGATTGATCCGAATTTCCATGAAAAAATGGATCTTCACATCCACGTGCCTGAAGGAGCGACTCCAAAAGATGGTCCAAGCGCAGGCATCGGAATGTGTACAGCGCTCGTGTCAGTCCTCGCCAATGTGCCAGTCAAAGCCGATGTTGCAATGACTGGAGAGATTACCTTGCGAGGTCAGGTATTACAGATCGGTGGGTTAAAGGAAAAACTTCTCGCTGCCCATCGCGGGGGAATTAAGACCGTCATTATTCCGGAAGAAAATGTGTCTGATTTGAAGGAGATCCCAGACAATGTGAAGGCCGATTTGGAGATCAAAGCGGTCTCTTGGATTGACCAAGTTTTCGACATTGCGCTGGCGTACATCCCTGAGCCTTTTGTCATTGCAGAAAGTGCAAATGGTTCAGAAACAGAACAGAGAACGGAAAAAAACACGCCAAGAGCGCATTAACAGGTTGTTTCATGCAATCAGCGTTGGTATAAATGATAGGCGCTAGTTTTCGAGGTCGTTTTTGAACTATATCAATCCGGCGCCACAAAATTACTTACAAAAAAACCAATAGGGGTACTACGAGTGAATAAATCAGAATTAATTGATGCAATCGCTGCTGATGCAGGTTTATCGAAAGCCGATGCGGGTAAAGCTCTGGATGCGACTCTGGGTGCAGTTACCGGTGCTTTGAAAAATGGTGACACTGTTTCATTGGTCGGGTTTGGTACATTTCAGGTGAAGGCACGTGCTGCTCGCACAGGCCGTAATCCACAAACTGGTGCGACGATCCAGATTGCTGCAGCTCAAGTTCCTGGCTTCAAAGCAGGTAAGGCACTGAAAGACGCTGTTAACTAAGTTAACAATTGTCTTTTATCATAGAGGGGCCCTAGGCCCCTTTTTTGAATCTATAGGTTACAACTCAACATGCTTCAAAATATTCGAGATAACTCAAGCGGCATTATCGCCAAGATTATTGTCGGTCTGATCGCGGTCACTTTTGTCATCACAGGCGTCAATTTTATGAGTGGCAGCGATGGCGACACAGTGATCGCCGAAGTTGATGGTGTAGAAATTACCGAGCGTCGCTTTGTAAGCAAGCTTGAGCAAGAACGTCGGCAACTGTTGAGTATCTTGGGTGATCCAGGTGCGATCAATGAAGATCTGCTCCGTCAGAGTGTATTAAATGCACTAGTTGAAGAAGCCGCTGCCACCAGTTATTCGGAGAAGCTCGCTTTTGGAGTGACTGATCAATTGGTAGATCAGGTCATTGTTGAGATCCCACAGTTTCAAACAGAGGGCCGATTTGATCCAAGAGCCTTTGACCGTGCAATCGGTCAAATGGGAATGTCTCGACTCGATTTTAGAGACGAACTCAAGCGTAATTTAATCGAGTACCAGGTGAAAGGTGCTGTGGAGACCTCGACGCTGGTCACGCCGTCCGAGCTTGCACGATTAGACGTTCTGCAAAATCAGAAACGATCGGGTGAGTTGGTGGTCGTGAAAGCAGATCAGTTTCTTGATCAGGTGACGGTCGCCGATGAGGAAATCACATCATTTTATGACGCAAATTCGTCGCAATTTGTGACCGATGAATCGGTGGCTCTTGAGTATGTCTTGTTAAGCTCTGATGACTTCCGTGAACAAGTCACCATTAGCAGTGACGACTTGCGCGATGCTTACGACGCAGAGGTTGCACAGGCTGCCAATGAGTCTGAACGTCGTGCACGGCACATCCTGATTGCAGATAGTGACGATGCGCTTGAAAAAGCGATGGATCTGAAACAGAAAATCGATAATGGAGCCGATTTCGCTGAACTGGCGTCTGAATATTCTGACGACATTGCCAGCAAAGAAACCGGAGGTGATCTCGGCTTTGCTCCAAGCGGAACCTTTGTCCCTGAATTTGAAGCGGCTCTTAACGCACTGACACCAAATACCGTCTCAGATCCTGTCAAAACTCAATATGGGTATCATCTAATTGAACTCTTGGAAAGCCGCGCTAAGCCAGTCGAGAGCTTTGACACAAGAGCGCCACGCTTGCTGGAAGAATTAGTGGATCGGGAGGCGTCACAGCTATTGGCGAATAATCTTGAAGAGTTTTCAAATATAGCCTTCAGTGGAACGCTGAATGAGCTCAATAGCGTCTATGGGGTCAAGATTCAGTCCACAGATCTCTTCGGTCGATCGACAGCAACGGGGCTTTTTTCGCAAGAGGCTGTTCTTCGACGAGTCTTTAATGAAACTCTCTATAGCGGTGAATTAAACGCAGAAGTGTTCGAAGCTGAACCTGGTTTGTGGATGACATTTCGAGTGAATGCGTATGAGCCAAAAGCTGTGCGTCCGTTAGCTGAGGTGCGTGATACCATCATCGACCGATTGCGCAATGACAAGGCGCAATCGAATGCCAAAGCGTTAGCCGATGCAATCCAAACGCACTGGAAGGCTGGTGAAAAAGACCTGCCAACCACAGCCGCAGGAATCGTGACGCAGTCGTTTAATCAACTTGATCGGAACGGTGATGATTCAATTGCTCGCGACATTCTTTCTGTTGCCTTCGCAGCCCCCGCACCAACCCAGGATCGCTCATCGACTTTTGTCGCTGAAATCGCTGCCGACACAGTGGTTGTGGCGCGAGTGGACGCTCTGAGTTTGGAGAAGGGCACGACCAATGAATCGAATCTCGAGGCTGCATTGGCTCAATTGAGAACGACGCAAGAAGGCAGCGAGTTCTGGTCAATCGTGACCTCGGCGGCTGAGATGGTTAAACGCTAATGGATTTCGTGGCCGAATACGGTTTGTTTTTGTTGCAGACACTGACTGTCGTGGTTGCAATCGTTCTTGTGATTGCGGTCAGTTCAAAAATGTCGGGTGGCGACGAGGCGAAGGGGACGATTAAAGTCACCGATCTCTCAAAAAAGATTGCTGAACAAAAACAATATGTGGGTACATTTGTTGAAGCGGCCTTGAATAGTGATCAGCCATCGGTTCTTGAACGATTGAAAAATCGACTGAAAAAGAAGTCGCCGAAGAAATCAACAGCAGAGAGCGCTCATCAGAAGCTCGCTGTGGTTCTTGAATTCAAAGGGGACATGAAAGCATCACAAGTGAACGGTTTGCGAGAAGAGGTGTCCGCCATCCTTCTGATGGATCCAATCCCAGATCTTGTGGTCCTGAAGCTAACCTCTCCCGGTGGATTGGTTCACACTTATGGGTTAGCAAGCTCTCAACTTGCGCGTTTGCGAGATGCTGGTGTTGAGTCGATTGCTTGCGTGGACACAGTCGCAGCAAGCGGCGGGTATATGATGGCTGTCTGTGCCGACCGAATTGTCGCGGCACCGTTTGCAGTTCTTGGTTCGATCGGTGTCGTTGCACAGATTCCGAATATCTATCGCTTTTTGAAAAATCGTGATGTTGATGTTGAGTTACACACCGCTGGGGCGAACAAACGGACGTTAACGCTCTTAGGTGAAAACACGCCGGAAGGACGTAAGAAGTTCAAAGAAGATCTCGAACAAACCCATGATCTCTTTAAGGCATGGATCGCAGAGCGTCGGCCTGAACTGGACCTTGACGCGGTTGCCGATGGATCCATTTTCTATGGAACCGATGCGCTGACTAAAGGGCTTTGCGACCAAATTGCAACCTCTGATGATGTGCTGATGACACTCAACCAAGACCATCATCTCATCGCTTTGAAGTGGCATGAAAAGAAATCGTTGGCAGCACGGCTCAGTCGGGAGGCATCGGCAGCGATTACTGATCAAGTCGATGCCTACATCAATCGCTCCAATCAGGATTTTACTCGGTTGTGACTGAGAAAGTTGTCACGCTCTACACCGACGGCGCATGCAAAGGGAATCCCGGCATTGGTGGATGGGGCGTTTTGATGGAGTATGGCGAGCATCGCAAAGAGCTCAGCGGTTGTGATCCCGAAACCACCAACAACCGGATGGAACTGATGGCTGCCATTGAAGGACTTTCGGCGCTGAAAGGTTCTTGCACCGTCCATGTGTTTACCGATTCCGTTTACGTGAAAGACGGAATCACCAAATGGCTCGCCAATTGGAAGAAGAATGGTTGGAAAACGGCGTCAAGAAAACCCGTCTCCAATCAAGATCTCTGGCAACGACTGGATAATGCGGCATCCTGTCATCAGGTGCATTGGCATTGGGTCAAGGGGCACGCCGGTCACCCTGGCAACGAGCGTGCCGATGAATTGGCTAATCAAGGGGTGAGCGAGCTATGCGGCAAATCATTCTAGATACTGAAACCACCGGCCTCGACCCCAATCAGGGTCACCGTGTGATTGAAATTGGGTGTATTGAAATGGTGAATCGACGTCTGACCGATCGTCATTTTCACGCGTACATCAATCCTGAACGAGCGATTGATCATGAGGCGATCGAAGTTCATGGGATCACCAATGAATTTCTGACCGACAAGCCAAATTTTGCCGGAATTGTTGATGAGTTTATTGAGTTTATTCGCGGCGCAGAATTGATTGCCCACAATGCGTCATTCGACGTGAATTTTTTAGAGGCTGAACTCAAACGAATTCCACGCGCACCCAGCATGGTCGACTTGATGTATGGCGGAGCGCCGGTTGATACCTTGGCAATGGCAAAAGAGAAGCGGCCTGGAAAGCGGAATTCGCTGGATGCACTCTGCCGGGATTACAAGATCGATGCCAGTGAGCGAACACTGCATGGCGCGCTACTGGATGCCGAGCTCCTGACTCGCGTCTATCTGGCGATGACTCGCGAGCAGAGCCGAATGTTTGGTGGTTCTGAGAATCTCCAACAAGGCTCCAGATTTGAGCCGATCCAGAAATTGACCGATGCTGCCCGGCAACAACGCGTTATCCCTCCGAGCGATGAGGAGCTTTCTAACCACCAAGCGTTTCTTGACACATTACGAGAGTCGAAAGCAGACATTGTGTGGGATCGATCCCAGTCATGAACTGGCTAGGCGATCATGAGGTGAGTTGGTTACCTG
The DNA here is from genome assembly GCA_024640985.1 of Gammaproteobacteria bacterium. GTDB lineage: Bacteria > Pseudomonadota > Gammaproteobacteria > Pseudomonadales > Litorivicinaceae > HIMB30. The sequence goes on along the minus strand of JAHEDY010000002.1, from coordinate 67,309 downwards.
GGTTGGATACTGGCCATTCATCACGTGTTGTCGTGACTTCAAACGAGCGGTCAGTCGCTGTCACAGATAGCGGGGCTCCTTGTTTGTTCGAACTCGATGATGCGCTGATCCGAGGCCTTGACCCAGTGCTTGCAGGGACATTGGATGGCATGACTTATTACGGCGTTCGCGCACGGCCCATTCAATCCCTGACGTATGAAGCGCTCAGGCCTGCGCTGATTCAAATGGACAGTCGCCAATTTATTCCTGTCAGTACCGCGATACAGGTTCTGGATTTTCTTGAAGAGCATCAATACTGCGGGCGCTGTGGTCAGCCGACCGAAGCATCGCGATCCGATCGAGGGTTGCATTGTGAGCCTTGTCGTTTGACCCAATACCCACGGATTTCACCATGTGTCATCGTGTTAATTACTCGTGGTGATGATATTTTGTTGGCACGAGCTCCGCGATTCGTTGAGGGAATGTATTCTACACTGGCTGGTTTTGTTGAAGCAGGCGAGTCGGCTGAGCACGCTTGCCATCGCGAAATTTTTGAGGAGGTGGGGGTATCAATCAAACAACCCATATTCCAGGGCAGTCAAAGTTGGCCGTTTAAGCACTCATTGATGCTCGGATACCGAGCTGAATGGAAGTCTGGAGACATACAGATTGATGGCGAAGAGATTGTTGATGCACAGTGGTTTTCTATCGATCGGTTACCGAAACTACCACCAAAAGCCTCGATCTCTCGTGGGATGATTGATGCGTACGTGGCTGAACGCCTCAGTTAACGGGGACAACCAGCCATTCACCGGGCCGAATCAGGTTTGACGTGGCATTGAGCTTTCTGAGATTTTTGACGGTCGTCTGAAATCGTCTGGCGATTTTCCACAGAGAGTCTCCGCTTCGCACTTTATAGCGAATGGTTTCTCCGTAATCGTTACCTAACTCTAAGTTCACTAATTGTTTCGAAATATTTTCGCTGGTACTTGGGACTCGAATGGTCCTGCCTGCGACGATTCGAGAATTCGTCATGCCATTGAGCATCATGAGCTCAGGCACAGTGGCCCCAATGCGTCCCGCAATTTCACTCAATGTATCACCGGATTTGACTTCATAAGGTCGAGTTCTCACGTAGTCCCGCACCGACACACTGACCAAGCGCGTGGAAAATTCTTGAACTGCCGTGTTGGGGAGAACCAACTGATACGGTTCCTGTGCCGGGGTGATCCATGAACGAATACAGGGGTTGTAACGCCGGATGTCTTCAAGCGGTAGTCCACTTAATTCTTGGACCAGAGATACCTCCATCGGCGCCTCTAGTGTCAGGGTTTTAAATGGAATTGAAGGATCGATATCAGGCAATTCTATTCCTTGATCGTTGGCATCAAGAATGAGATCTCGAGTGACCAGCAGGCGTGGGACGTATCGACGGGTCTCACGAGGCAGCTTGAGTGACCAGAAGTCGGTCGCTTTTCCGGCTCGCTTATTCTGGCGAATTGCGCGATCAATGCGGCCAGGGCCCGCGTTATAAGCGGCAATGGCCAAAAGCCAATCACCAAACTTTGCGTGCATTTGTTCAAGGTAGTCCAGTGCTGCTCGGGTCGAGTGAATCACATCACGACGTTGATCACAGGTTTGACCCAGTTTTAATTTCAGGACACGGGCTGTTCCAGGCATAATCTGCCACATCCCAACCGCTCCCATCCGTGACACTGCCCAAGGGCTATAGGCTGACTCGACGTACGGCAACAGCGCGAGCTCTGAAGGCAAACCACGACGCTTCACTTCATCCCAAACATAGGGCAGATAGATATCTGCTTTAACGAGAAAATCAGAGAAAAACCCTGGACTGTGGGTCAACCGACGGCGATGTAGATCGGCATATTTCGTTTCTTTCAGCTCACTCAACGCGAAGCCTTGGATAATGTCCGCCCAGATTGTGGTCTCAATCGCTGCTAAATCCGTTGTTGACTCAATAGGTAGGTCTTCTTGAGTTTCAGGTTCGGAGATATTTGGGCTATCGATTGCTTCGCCTAGCTCGCGAATAATCGCCAAGGGATCATAAAGAGCCGAATCGTCCTTGGCCTCCAGAGGGTCTTGCTCAACGGAAGGGAGGGTCTCTTCACTTGACTGAGGCTCAACGCTCACGCTTGAAACCGCGGTCTCGCTCATCGTCTCCGGGCTTTGTTGTACGGTTTGACAACCCGCCATCAACAAGACAATCGCGAACCAGGCGCTGTGACGATTATTGATCATTTGCATTAAAACCGGTCTTTTTGTAAGCGGCGCTCAGCCAATTGGGCAACAGTGGTTGCACGTAAAAATGGGTTCGTCAGTCGTTCAAGTTCTAGCGTCGTTGGGACTGTGGCCACGCCTTGCGCTCTCATCTCACTGACCTGTTGCTGCCTCTTCTGAGCATTTTGATTATCAGGCTCAGCGACAACCGCAAAATTGAGATTTGCCAATGTGTATTCATGCGCACAATAAATCTCAGTATTCTCTGGTAACTGATTGATTTTATGAAGACTCGAGAACATATTCTCTGCACTTCCTTCAAACAATCTGCCGCATCCGGCGGCAAATAATGTATCTCCGGTAAATGCGACAGGCTGCTGGAATTGATCGGATACTGAGGCGTAGGCCACATGATCTAAGGTATGGCCGGGAACTTCGATGACTTCGAAGTTAGCACCTAAAACACGGATGATGTCACCTTCGGAAACTGGCTTTGACGGCCCTTTCAGTGGTTGATGTGAGCCGATAACCTCGATTCCAGCGAAGCGTGAGCACAAATCGAGAACACCGCCTTGATGATCACCATGCCAATGCGTCAACAAAATGCCTTGGAGGGTCAGCGTATGACTCTCCAAAAAAGCGATCACGGGTGCGGCATCACCAGGATCAACCACCCAGGCATTCTCATGATCGGCAATGACCCAGATATAGTTGTCATCAAATGCGTGAACCCGGTGAATCTTGAGCATTAAGCGTTATCCGAGTCAGCCATCGCGGTGATATTGAAGCCGTTATCGACATAAATGGTCTGGCCTGTGATACCCGCGGCGAGATCGGATGCTAAGAATGCGGCTGTATTCCCGACTTCTTCGATCGTTGTGTTGCGGCGGAGTGGGGTACGGGACGCGTTGTAGTTCAGCATGGAACGAAAATCCTTGATCCCACTGGCCGCTAATGTCCGAATTGGGCCTGCTGAGATCGCATTGACGCGGTGACCCTTGGGTCCCATTGAAGTGGCCAGAAAACGAACACCGGCTTCGAGTGACGCTTTTGCCAACCCCATCACATTGTAATTCGGCATCGTCTGAACAGCCCCAAGGTAGGACAGCGTAATAATGCTTCCTTGACGCCCCTCGAGTAGTGGTTGAGCCGCCTTCGCAAGAGCCACCAAACTGTAGGATGAGATGTCATGAGCGATGCGGAATCCTTCGCGCGTCGTTGCATCGACGAAGCTGCCACTTAACTGATCACCAGGAGCAAAGCCAACCGCATGAACGACGATATCAATTCCGTCCCAATGCTTGGCTAACCCTTCAAAGACCGCATCAATTTCTTCGTCACTTCCAACGTCACATGGGAAACACAGCTCAGGCGGGGTGCCCCAACCTTCGGAAAATCCTAAAACGCGATCTTTAAGCTTGTCATTTTGGTAGGTAAACGCAAGCTCTGCACCTTCGCGATGCATCGCCTGAGCAATCCCATAAGCGATCGACAGTTTGCTTGCGACACCCACAATCAGTGCGCGTTTACCGGAGAGCATTCCCATTGCATATCCTTTTTCTTGTGTTGAAGCGACATCGGGTAATGTTACCATGAACTCATGGCAGTTCAGAGCGTGTTTCGACTAGGCGTGCATGATAAACAGCGAGCTTGGGATCGCTGGATTGGTGGTCGTCTTGGTCATCGAATTCAAGTCGAGGAGCGGCGATTGGCTCGTCGTGAGCTTCGACGGTTGTTCGGACAGGTGGTCCTTCAAGTCGGTGGCACAGCCGGTTTCCCACTAATTGCCGATTCACTTGCCCCCGTTCGTTTGCACGTTGTGTTTGGAGGGGAGGTTCCGAAAACCTCACATTGCCCCGTGATTTTAGCGGAAGACAATCTGCTTCCTTTTCCAACCGACTCAGTCGATATTTTAGTATTGCAGCATTCCCTCGATATTAGCGCTCATCCACATCAGGTATTGCGCGAAGCAGAACGTGTTCTTCGCCCTGGGGGACGATTGTTATTATTTGGTTTTAATCCCGCATCCAGTTGGGGATTGAGGAAGCTCATCAGTACGCCCTTGGATAGCTTGCTACCTTGGCATGCCAGATTTATGCGTCGAAGCCAGATTGAAGACTGGTGTCGCTTGTTGAATTTAGTTCCTGAGCTCTCGCGACACGCGGTGTACAGTTTACCGCTCGCTAAAACAGGTATGCGGAAACTGTTTAAGCGCATCGAGCACTCGATGGCACGGAAAGAATGGCCGGTTGGAGCCGTCTATTGCTTGCGTGCAAAGAAAGAGCGAAATGCCTACATTCAAGGAAAACCAAGCCCTCTTGGGCGTTTCGCAAACGTCGGTCAGACGCTTAAGCCGGCTGTCGGGATGCGGCGGAAGCCAATATTGCGCGTAGTGCAGAAACCGGATGACGCATCGTCTGATTGGAGAAGCGTTTAACCTGAGATCGACACGAGTAACCGGTCGCCAAAATCTCTCCATCGACTTGAGCCTGATCGTCAACTTTGGGTTTCCAGCTTTGTGCATAAATCGTTAAAGAGGTCTCAACGTTCGCTTTCTCATGGCCATAGGTGCCGGCCATACCACAACACCCGACAGATTCAATATCCAGCGATTGACCAGCCATGGCAAAGATTGGTTTCCATAATGCGAGAGATTCTTTGGCATTTGTCGCCTCAGTACAATGTGCAAAAAGACGGAAACGTTTCACCGGCAAAGTCGTCGCAATAGCCCCTTCAACCAAACGGTTTGCAATGAACTCTTGGACGAGAAGTACTGGAGGCGTCTCAATGTGTGCTTCTTTATATTCAGAGCGATAGGTCATCGTCATGGATGGATCTAACCCAATCATTGGCACGCCGATGGCATCGATGGCTCGGAGTTTTTCGGCATTGGATTCGCCAAGGCGTTTGAACCATTTGAGGAAACCATGGACGTGTAGCGGCTTCCCGTTGGCATGAAACGGCATCAATGTGGGTTCAAAATCCAGAAGCTTGAGTAACTCAAATAGGTCAACCACGGCGTCGGTTTCGAAATAGCTGGTAAAAGCATCTTGAACCACGACCACTTGACGACTGAATCGTTCAGGGTCGGCGTCTTTCATCTCATTGAGTCGGCTCGTGTCGGCAACTTGAAAGCCTGCTTCGGCGATGGCTCGATGAGGGTCTATCCCAGACAGAGAGGGGGAGTCCACCAATCCGAGCATTGAAAACAAGCTGCGACCGAGCCGCGACTCGACTAACAGGTTGTAGAGCTTAGGCACCTGCGCCGCGATCGGGAGTGCGTATTCAAGCGTACCAACAATCCAGTCCTTCATTGGACGGGAATATCGGGTGTAATACGCGCTTAAAAAATGACTCCGGAACGTCGGAACACTGACTTTAATCGGACATTGGCCAGTGCAGGATTTACAGGCCAAACACGTCGACATCGATTCAAAAACTTCGTGGTTAAAGTCATAGTTTGCGTCCGATTTTTTCCAGGTCCGCACAATCCGCGCCGGAGCTCCAAGAATGTGCTCGCCAATCGACAAGGACGGAAGTGACTGAACACCTTGGTCTGACAGGCGCGTGACCCATTCGCGCATCAAGCCCGCACGACCTTTGGGTGTGTATCGGCGATCACGCGTTGCCTTCCAACTTGGACACATCCGATCGTCCAAGTCGTAATTATGACAAGCACCATTTCCATTACAAAGAAGGGCGGTACTTGCAGAAGACTGGAGGCTCGGCGCGATCGTGCGGTCACTCGCTCCACGCGTCGGGACCTGATCAATCTTAAGGAGCGGCGAGTCTGCTGATGGACCTGCAATTTTTCCTGGATTCAATCGGTTTAATGGATCAAACAGTGCTTTGACTTGGCAAATCGCCGGATAAAGCGAACCAAAGAAGATCGGCGCATATTCGGATCGCACACCTTTCCCGTGCTCACCCCAAAGGAGACCGTGATATTTCTTTGTTAAATCAACAACTTTATCAGTAATTGTGCGGACCATCTCCATGGTTTCTGGGGCTTTCAGGTCGAGTAGCGGACGAACATGGAGAACACCGGCGTCAACATGACCAAACATCCCATAATCCAGATCATGATCATCGAGAAGCTGGCGGAACTCACCGATGTAAGGCGCTAAGTTTTCTGGGGGAACACAGGTATCCTCAACAAAGGCAACCGGCTTTTTCGCACCTTCAACTCCACCCAATAAACCCACTGCTCGTTTGCGCATCGCCCAGACTTGAGAGACTTGCGCGCGTCCGCGTGCGATCGCATGAGCAAAGGACCGACCATGATCGGCTGCAACCTGTTCAAGGTATCGACTAAATTGATCCACAGTAGCAGCGAGTTTGGCTGCATCAAAATCTGTGAACTCCACCAAATTAATGCCCTGAAGAGTTCGGTCAGATGCCGGGAAATAATCAGCGACACTGTCCCAAATGAAATCATTCATCGCTAAATTCAGAACTTTGGAGTCAACGGTTTCGATCGACGTTGCCCCATGAGTCATGAGCTCTCTGGCATCAAACAGAGCATCCATGAATGATTCGTACTGCACAGCAACCAAGGCCACTTCCGTTGGTAGAGGCTCTAAGTTAATCCTCGCCTCGCTAATGAGCGCCAGGGTCCCTTCGGAACCACAGAGCACAGCATTTAAATCAATCTGCCCGTCATCGGTGCGCACGTGTTTCAAATCGTAGCCAGTAAGACATCGATTCAGTTTGGGGAAGCTGTCATTAATCGCTTGTTGGTTGGTGTCGTGGAGTTCACGGAGTGCGTGCCCGACACGGTATTCAGGCGATGAGTGCGACAACTGATCTAATTCATCATCTGAAAGCACGCTGGTTTCCAGGGTTTCTCCGGTCAATAGCACCGCCTTGAGATTCAGAACATGGTCTCGTGTCTTTCCATATCTGACGGATCCTTGCCCACTTGCGTCGGTGTTGATCATGCCACCAATAGTCGCTCGATTGGATGTTGACAGATCCGGTGCAAAAAAGAGTCCATGTTGGCGAATTTCGGCGTTCAGATGATCTTTAACAGCGCCACATTGAACCCGTGCCCACCGTTGTTCAACGTTGATCTCGAGGATCTGGTTCATATGTTTACTGGTGTCGACCACAACGCCCGCGCCAAGACTTTGCGCATTGGTTCCGGTCCCGCCACCGCGGGGATAGAGCGTGATTTCATGGTCATGGGCTGCGCGAACGATACGACAGAGGTCCTCGTGATCCTTCGGACATACAACAACCTGTGGATACACCTGGTAGATGCTGTTATCGGTGGAAAGCACTGTGCGAGTCGCATCGTCACAATGAATTTCGCCCTCAAAACCCAATGCATGAAGATCGCGCACATACTTTTGAACAGTTTCAGAAACAGGCTCGCGATGGTCAAGGCGCGGAATCATCGAGCGGGGCTCTCCAAGGATCGACAACTAAAGTCGAAGTGTGTCATAAAATGACCACAGAAACTACGCAGAGGCAAAGTCTTCAATGGCTTTTTGGGAAGAGAAGCAACTGCACGAGATGTCCGATTCGGAATGGGAATCGCTGTGCGATGGTTGCGGGCTGTGTTGCCTACACAAGCTCGAAGACATCGAGACCTTAGAGGTGGAGTTTACCTGCGTGAAATGTCGGTATCTCGATCACAATCGTTCATGCGAAGTGTACGAAGAGCGTGTCAATTTGGTCGAAGATTGCCTGAATGTTCGCGATCTCGATCCCGAGTATTATCGATGGTTACCCGAGAGTTGTGCCTACCGACGGATTCATGAACAACGACCGCTCCCCCAATGGCATCCTTTGCGAACAGGAAATCGTGCAGCCATGGAGAAGGGTGGGTACGTGGTCGGCGATTGGGCCATTTCCGATCGTTTAGCAACAGCGGATGTCGACTTCATTGTTCGAATCAAAGCGAGCGACTCTTAATCTATCCATTCGATAGAAACGATTGAATTTCGGATATTTGCTCTTGGGTATTTAGAAAGGGGGCATGGCCTGTGTTGGGAATCTCGAGTCGTTCAACTCGAAGCGCGCTATGCACCATTTTATCGGCAATATCTGCGGGCAGAACATCAGAATCCATACCCCGAATCACCAACATACGACAGGTAATCGAGGCAAACATCGCCCAAGCTAGGGTCGGGTTTTGGCTGCCCCCGAATTGTTTGAGAATTGCCGGATCGTAATGTTGAGTGAGTGACCCGTTATCCAATCGTCGTAACGAATGAACCAACAACAAATCCCATTCTTCCGAGGATAAATCGCCGAAGGGAGCATAAATTTCTTCAAAATAGACTCTTGCTTCAGATAAGTGTCGAAACAACTGTTTGTCTGAGCTGTATTCCCGGATTCGATTGATGGCGTCCTCGGGGACCTCGGGACCTATATCGTTGATCACCAATCGATCAATCAATCCTCGGGTTTGCGGGCTTGACGCCATCATCATCCCAAGCACACCACCCATGCTGGTTCCGATCCAGTGTACCCGACCAGACACTTTAAAACTTTTCAGCAAATCGACGGCAACTGATTGATAAAACGAAAATTGATAATGATCGGGATCAATCCAATCGCTATAACCGCGACCCGGAGTATCCGGACAGATGACGAAATAATGAGACGCGAGACTGCGGGCGAGCGTCAGAAAATCCGACCCATTGCGCGCAAAACCATGCCAACAAACCACTGCCTTGTTGGATGGATGCCCGAGGGTTCTGACGAAGACATTGATCCCTTGAACGTGGATCAGATGTTCGCTAAACCCGCAGCCCGCGATGAGCGGGCGAACTTCAGGAGTACTCGCAGAGGTAAGCGGTTGGCTCTGTAACCTCGACAGCAAACGTTTGATCTGCTGGAACATGAAACTCCTCGCCATCAGAATAGAGTAAAGGTTCTGGATCGTCAGTTCGTTGTACTACAAGAGCGCCACTGATCACCACCATTCGCTCATTTTTTGATGTTGAAAATTCATAAGATCCAGGTGTCATGACGCCGACCGAGCTTTCACCGTTGGAATTTTCAAATCCGAGGGACAAGACCTGGTCATCAAAATATCGATTCACTTGCATGAGAGGGGTCTCCACTGGATGGCGAGACTGATTCTTCACCATCTCTCTTATTTAACATAATAATGATTATGCGCAAACTATTCGGGGTCAACGCCGATAATCGTAAAGGTGCCAGCGCTGGCTCGAAGACTCAACAAGTCATGATAGGCATCGGACTCGTACCAGTCAGTCATGGCAGCTTGGGTCGGAAACCAAAATAACGCCACCTGAGAAAAATCGCCCAATCCATTCTCATCATCTAATGTCATCGGTTTTTCGGCGCGAAATCGGATCTCTCCACCGTAAGGCTCGAGCGTTGCGGGAACCTGTTCTCGGTAGGAATTGAAATCGGACAAGTTATTAATACGAATTAATGCGATCATGCGAACCATTGTAGGGATTCCTTTTTTTCTTAATATGATGTCTTCTGATTCAGCGTTTGACGCTAGCCAACATCTAACCAAGCTCGGCTCAAAAAAGCTATCTCAATTTATTGAAAAAACTGGGCCAATCGACATCCCAAGACGCTATGGTGATGATCTATTGCTCGGTCTTGCGCGGATCATTGTCGGCCAACAACTATCAAACCAAGCCGCTGCCTCTATCTGGCGCCGGTTGGAAACCGCCTATCCTCAACGATCCAGACTGCTTGTTGCGCTTGCCGATGTGGCTACCCCAAATACCGGCTTATCCGCATCAAAACAGCGAACTCTGGGTCAAATCATGGGACTTGGCGATGAATGGATCCTGAGGATCTCGAAGCTTGATGCAGAACAACGATCTCAGATGTTGTTAAATGTTTGGGGAATCGGCCCTTGGAGCGTTGCGATGTGGGAGCTGTTCGTCCTTGGTCATCAGGACCAATGGAGTGATAACGACCTCATATTGCGGCGGGTTAGCGAAGAATTAGCGGCGGATGCAGGCTCTGATCGAATCATGTTGATTGCAGCTGCGTCCCCCTTCCGTTCATACCTGGCGCTGTATGCGTGGCGATTAAACGACTCCCTTAAAGCGAGTCGTGAATGATTTTATCGGCATCGGGTTCCTGAAGAAACTCAAGGAAACGTTCAGCCACGCGAGAGAGGTGCTTTGCCCGGTGGTGCATCGCATACCACTGTCTTTTTAACGGAAATCCTTGCACATTTAATATCACAAGCTCTCGTGCGGCGAGTTCAAGTCGCATCGACTGAATGGGTAGATAAGCAATACCCAAACCGGAAATTGCCGCAAGCTTAATCGCCTCACTATCTTCAAATTCCATCAATGGGTTCAACTGCAACCCGTTTTCGGCAAACCGTCTTTCGATCGCCTGACGGGTCCCTGAACCCCTCTCACGGCTAATGATATCCGCAGACAGGAGTTGATCGAGCGTCATCGATGGCAGTGCGGCCAATGGATGGTAAGGATGAGCAACAAACACAATTTCGTTCGTTGAAATCGGAGCATAGGCTAATACTTTTTGATCCGGTGGAGTGCCCATAATGTAGACATCGTCAAGATTATTGGCGAGGCGCTGCATAATTTGCTCTCGATTACCCATGTTAACGCGGGGCTCAACCCCTGGATAACGCCGCTTGAATTCACCGATACGTTGCGGCAAAAAATATTTGGTGGTGGTAACGACCGCAAGATTTAAGGAACCTGCAATCTCATTATTCACACTTGCCAGATTCGTTTTCATCACGTCAAGGCGATCAAGAATTTCTCGCGACGTGTTTGCAACCTCTTCCCCTGCCCGAGTTAAAAATAAATTCTTTCCGATCTGGTCGATTAATGGCATTCCAATTTTTTCTTCGAGTGCCTTAACCTGCATGGAGACCGATGGCTGTGTCAGGCTTACCTCCTCTGCTGCGCGAGTGACGGACCGAAGTCGAGCGACTGCTTCGAACAACTTCATTTGCTGAATCGTTGGAAGATAGATCTTATGCATAAGTATTTCTCTATATATTGCATATAAATAATCTATTTTTACTGATCGATCAACTGACCTAATCTCCACTGCATTCTTTCAGCCAAGGAAAAGGATAAAAAATGTCAAAAGATCAAGGGAAAAGCTACAGCGCGGGTGTTAAAGAATACCGCGAGACGTATTGGATGCCGGAGTATGTGCCGAAAGATACAGATTTCCTGGCGTGCTTTAAAATCACTCCTCAGGAAGGCGTTCCTCGCGAGGAAGCTGCAGCCGCAGTAGCGGCTGAGAGCTCCACAGGAACTTGGACCACTGTATGGACGGATCTACTCACAGATCTTGATCACTATAAAGGGCGCGCTTACGCGATCGAAGATGTGCCAGGAAGCGACGATGCCTATTATGCCTTCATCGCATACCCAATTGATCTGTTTGAGGAAGGGTCTGTGGTGAACGTATTGACCTCGCTGGTCGGTAATGTGTTTGGATTTAAGGCAGTCCGAGCGTTACGCCTAGAAGACGTTCGAATCCCAATCGCCTACGTCATGACCTGTGGCGGCCCACCACACGGTATCCAAGTCGAGCGCGACCTCATGAACAAATATGGCCGCCCCCTCCTCGGCTGTACCATCAAGCCAAAGCTTGGTTTATCGGGGAAAAACTACGGACGTGCGGTCTATGAGTGTCTGCGAGGAGGTCTCGATTTTACCAAAGACGATGAAAACGTGAATTCGCAACCCTTCATGCGCTGGCGTCAACGCTTTGACTTTGTGATGGAAGCGATCAATAAAGCAGAAGTTGAAACTGGCGAGCGCAAGGGGCACTACCTCAACGTTACCGCACCAACACCTGAAGAAATGTATAAGCGTGCGGAATATGCCAAAGAAATCGGCGCGCCAATCATCATGCATGACTACTTAACCGGCGGTTTCACAGCCAATACTGGTTTGGCGAATTGGTGTCGCGATAATGGCATGCTGCTTCATATTCACCGAGCAATGCATGCTGTCCTTGACCGAAATCCAAATCATGGGATCCACTTCCGGGTATTAACCAAAATGTTACGTCTCTCAGGAGGCGACCATCTACACACAGGAACGGTCGTCGGCAAATTGGAAGGTGATCGGGCCTCCACTTTGGGGTGGATTGACCTATTACGAGAAAGTTACGTCAAAGAAGATCGTTCTCGTGGGATTTTCTTTGATCAAGACTGGGGTGCAATGCCTGGCGGGTTGGCCGTTGCCTCTGGTGGCATCCATGTGTGGCACATGCCTGCCTTGGTCACCATCTTTGGTGATGATGCGGTTCTCCAGTTCGGCGGAGGGACTCTGGGACATCCGTGGGGCAATGCCGCTGGTGCTGCAGCGAACCGCGTCGCTCTGGAAGCCTGTGTTGAGGCGCGGAACCAGGGTCGCGAACTAGAAAAGGAAGGTAAGGAAATCCTTCAGGAAGCCGCCAAGTCGAGTCCTGAGCTTGCAACCGCGATGGAAACATGGAAAGAAATTAAGTTTGAGTTCGATACTGTCGACAAGCTTGATGTTCAGCACCGTTGATCAGAGAAGAAGGAATACATAATGAGCGCTATTCAAGATTACAAATCGTCTCTCTCAGACGTGACAAGCCGCAAATTTGAGACTTTCTCGTATTTGCCTGAAATGGATGCTGAGCGTATTCGTAAGCAAGTGGAATACATTGTCTCTCAAGGCTGGAATCCAGCGATTGAGCACACAGAGCCAGAAAATGCGATGCATCATTACTGGTATATGTGGAAACTCCCGATGTTTGGTGAGTCGGATGTGGATCGGATTTTAGGTGAGGCTGACGCCTGTCATAAAGCCCATCCAAACAATCATGTCCGCTTAGTCGGCTATGACAACTATGCGCAATCGAAAGGCGCTGAAATGGTTGTTTATCGCGGCAATCCGGTTTGATATGACACAGACCCCGGTTCGCTGGGGTCATTGTGTTTAGGGAGTTTCACTATGAGTCAGGAATCGACTGATCAATATCGCATCGCACAAGAACCCTTCTATCAAGTCACCTCAGGTGAAGACATTCTTTACGAAGCCGCCTACGCGCGCCGCATGCCTGTTATGCTCAAAGGGCCAACGGGATGTGGTAAGTCACGGTTCGTTGAGTATATGGCGTGGAAATTAGGACGCCCTTTGATTACCGTCGCCTGTAACGAAGACATGACCGCGTCCGATCTTGTCGGTCGATTTCTGCTGGATCAAGACGGAACGCACTGGCACGACGGACCGCTAACCACCGCGGCGCGAATTGGAGCAATCTGTTATCTCGATGAAATTGTTGAAGCGCGTCAAGATACGACAGTTGTCATTCATCCTCTCACAGACCACCGTAGACAACTGCCACTGGATAAGAAGGGAGAGCTCGTTGAAGCCCATCCTGACTTTCAATTGGTGATTTCATACAATCCTGGTTATCAGTCATTGATGAAGGATTTGAAGCAATCTACAAAACAACGCTTTGCGGCCATGGATTTTGATTACCCGACGGACGACGCGGAAGCGCAAATCGTTGCCCAGGAAGCCGGCGTGGATTCGAGTGTCGCGCAGAAACTGGTTCAAATCGCGCACCGGACGCGAAATCTCAAGGGTCACGGGTTGGATGAGGGCATCTCGACACGACTTCTCGTCTATGCTGCACAGATGATCAACGAAGGGATTGACGCTAAGTTAGCCTGTCAGATGACACTCGTTACACCGCTAACCGATGATCCAGATATGCGTCAGACACTCGAAGCGGCTGTGGAGACATTCTTCACCTAGGGCGATCTTATGAGTGTCAATCTCGACCACTATCTCGATAGCTTTCAAGATGCTCCTGAAGGATTTTGTCAAACCTTCGAGGCGTGTTTTCACGAAGCCGCGCGATCGCTTTCCTCACAAGGACTCTCTGATTATGCGGAGGGTGCAAGAGGTCTCGTACAGCTTGGACGAGGCTATGATTTGTCGCTCGCCTGGCTTGAGCATATGCCAGATGTTGTGAAAGAGTGTGGTGAAGACAGCTTACGAGATTGCCTTGGCGCCGCAATGAAACTCGCTTCGATGACCAGTGGTGAAGTGATTACCCTTCTCTTTTCATCATTGCCAACAGCCGCGAGGCGATTAGGAGACCCTGAACTCTTAAAAGGTTATCTGGCCTTGATCCATCAGCTCTCAGCGAAGGCCGCTCGAGGATTGCGCCCGATGCTGACGCACATTGATGAATTACTCTCCAAACTTACGCTCTCCGGATTGAAGCGTTGGGCCAATTACGGTGCCGAGGCGTATCGGAAAGATCTTCCGAATCTAACCCGATATTTCTCGCTCGAAACTGCTGACTCGCAAACCATGCTAGCCCAAGAGCGTCGCGGCACCTTATTTGTTGATTCGCAGAGGAAAATTAACTTTTATCTTCGCGCATTATGGGGAAGAGACTTTTTTCTTCGCCCAACAGCTGCTGATTACGAAGGTTTCAGACCTTATCTTGAACATTACGTGATGCATTTACCTGACGCGCTCGACGATCTCGGAGACGTCAGTGGTTACGACATCTACCGAGCGATGGCAGCTCATCAAGCAGCGCATATCCATTACACGCTCGAGGTACTGCCTGCTGAACAACTGTCTCAGGCACATCTGTTTTTTATCGGTCTAGTTGAAGATGCCCGAGTTGAATGGAATGCAATTCAAGAGTTCCCTGGGTTACGGAAACTGTGGGGTTCTTTACTCCAGCTAAACCATAACCACTCCCTGGAACACACAACCGTCGAGGCACTCGAGAAAGTTGCCATCTCTCTCAATGATCCGGCCATGAAAACTGGCACATCAGAACTCGACCAGATCGTCGAGCAATTCCACCTTCTGGTTGTGAAAAACCCTCTAACGAATTCAATTTCTAGGGATTTAGGGTTGCGGATCTATCAGTATTTTGCGTCGACGCAGGACGTACCAAGCCTCAGGGTTTTAAATACGATTCGCATTCCTTATCGTGATGACAATCGTTTTATGTGGGAATTTGAAGCTTTTGACTGGGCCAGGCATGGCGCCGAGTACATCCCTGCATCACAACGCCAGGTTCGGAAATATGTCTCCGTTCTTGAAATGGCACATGAAGTTGATTGCGAGCTTGCAGGGGACGATGCTCAGGAGATCTGGGTTTGCCGGGATGAATTCATGCCCTATGAGGATGCTGGAGAGGCCACCGTCAGTTTTAATGCGATGTGGGGAAAAGAGCCTATCTCAGCACCTTATCATTATCGAGAATGGGATTACCAAGTTCAGTTGTTTCGACCTGACTGGGTGACATTGTATGAACGCCGAGCGACCCGAGGCGATCCCGCTGTGATTGATCAAATCCTGTTGAAATACAAACCCGTTGCAAATCGGATCCGCCAGATCATTGATTTGTTAAGTCCTTCTGGAGTGCAGCGAATCCGGCACATGGAAGATGGTGAAGAAATCGATTTAAATGCTGCGATCGACGCATTGGTTGCAATTCGCATGGGTCAACAGCCAGACCCTAGAATCACGATGCGAAATCAAATCCATTCACGCGACCTATCTGTGACCGTACTCCTTGACCTATCAGAAAGCACCAACGATTTCGTTGATGGCACAGAGCAAACCGTCTTAGATCTCACTAAAGAGGCAGCAACACTGGTTGCAACGGCAATTCAGGGCATCGGAGATCCTTTCTCAATCGCCGGATTTGCATCAGATGGACGCCATGATGTCCGTTACTGCACATTCAAACAGTTTAACCAACGCTTCGACGAAGAGGCGAAAGCCCGCCTTGATGGGATGCAGGGTGGCTTATCGACACGCATGGGTGCTGCCTTGCGACATGCTGCTCGCGGGCTTTTGAAACAACCAGAAAAAAGAAAGCTGATCTTATTAGTCACTGATGGCGCTCCTGCCGATGTCGATGAGCGTGATCCTCAACACCTTCGACATGATGCAAAAAAAGCGGTCGATGAGTTAGCAACACAGGGAGTGTTCACCTACTGCTTAACCCTCGATCCGCACGCTGATCAATATGTGAAGCGGATTTTTGGGCAAAATAATTACATGATTCTCGATCACGTGAATCGACTTCCTGAACAACTTCCGACACTCTTTGCAAGTCTAACCAGCTAGGACATTCTATGAGCGAAAAGCGATATGTTGGCATTCAAAACGACATCAATGGTGGAATGACGGCCACTGGAAAAATCATTCGGGATGCTCAGATTTTTGGCATCATCGATGAATCGGAAACCTGTGAAGGCTGGCTTTCTCAAGGAATTGAGCAATTATGGGACCAAACAGAAAAAGCTTGGCAGCCCTATGGGTATCGCGTGGGGGCTCTGCCTGCTGACCTACAAGAACGCTTCTTGCGCATCCATGGAGAAGCCGTCAAGCGTGCAAAGGCGGCCGGATGGAGCGGTGAAGACGAGCTCAAATCAGACTAGACAATGTAGCCATCGGCGTTAATTCTGATTCCCTCTCGCGTGAGTAATGTTTTTTTGACATTGAGGCCCCAGAAGAACCCACCTAGACCGTGGTCTCGCCTTACGACTCGATGACAAGGAACAACAATTGCGCAAGGATTATGTCCGCAAGCTGATGCGACCGCGCGCGTCGCTCTCATATTGCCCGCTCGCTTCGCTAACTCGGAATAGCTCAACACTTCACCAGGGGGAATCTGTCGCATCGCTTCCCAAACTTTGATTTGGAAGGGAGTCCCTTCAAACCTCACAGGGATTCCAAGTCCATCACGTTCGCCATTGATACATTGAATGACAGGATTCAGGAGGTCTGGATCGATGATATCGCTCGCTCCTTTTCGGCTGACCTGTGTCACGCGCAACAAGCTCTCTCCATCAAAATCAAGACGAATCGGGCCAAAGTTAGACGTGATAAAAACGTGCTTCATTCCTGAGCTCCAGGGGCAAAGGTGCAAATCGCACCAGACGCGCCAGATGTCGAACCGAATGCCATGGGATCTGGAGCTCGAAATGGATCAGGTGGGACGCCAAGCGTCCAGTCAATAACGACCACCCCTAAGGCACCGAGCAGTGCCACGATGATTCCGAATCGCCGAGTCATGACTGCCGACTCGTTTGTGCAAGCGACCAGAGTTGATCTCGTAATCGAACGCCCACGATACTGCCAATGAAACCCGCTAATAACCACGCCCAACCATGCAATGAGCCAGATGCAATGCCGCTGAATAGCGCGCCGACATTACAGCCAAAAGCAAGCCTTGACGAAACTCCCAGCAATAGACCAAAAAGCGCCGCAACCAGATAAAACCACAAGGCAACGGATTGTCCGAGCGGACGATTCGTTGACTCTTTCCAGGCAGCCAAGGCCGCACCACCGACTAACCCGAGACTGGTCAGCGAGGTTGTATCGGTCAAAATCGAACTTTCCAGTGCCGCGACATTGATTGGGTGCGTCCAAAAAGCTGCGGTCGCGGGATCCCAGCCGAACCCTTGTGCTGCTTTTGCAACCCAAAGACCTAACCCATAAACCACGCCCCAGGGCTGCCCGGCAACGAGAACATGAAGGATCGCAAGCCCTGCTAAAATGACAGCAGCGGTCAAAAGCCGTCGATTCCATAACGGAGCTTGGCTATATCGAGAGGCAACCAACCCGACCGCAACGAGCCCGATTACAGTGACGCCGACACTTCCCTTGACGCCAAACAATGCAGGCAAACTCACCGGAATATGTGGTGTTGACTCGATTGCGATTGGCACCAGCAAGGTCCCTAAAAAGCTTCCGAGACAAAATAACGGAAGTGCGACCAAAGCAATCACATTCCCTGAACCTGCATTGATTAGCGTTCCGGACCCACAACCCAAGATCATTTGCATGGAAAGGCCGAACACAAAGGCCGCCATCACCATAGTGACTGATACCGGAGCAATTGCCCCTAAAAATGACCCTGGCGCATCAGCAATAATGGGTTGAATCACGATCGCTGTCAGACCAATCGCCAGCAGTTGTGCCATCATTCCCTGGGCATTGCGATCTCGAATTAACCGACGCCACGGACCTGCAAAACCAAAGCCCATTCGCTCAAGACTGAAGCCGATCAGTAGTCCAAGGCCTAACAGGAGAGAAAAACGAACGCCCGCTGAAACAGCGAGCGTTGAAAGGAGACCAACAATCAGAAGTGTTCGTATAACCAAAAATTAATTCACCAAATTGCCAAACCATTTTTTCGTCTTCAAGATCGCAAACTGGACTGAAGTCGGTACATTTTCCATGGGTTTGTTCAATGCCGACCATTCAACCATCGATTCTGCATAGAGCTTAACATCTGGAACCTTCGCCACTTCGCTCAAGACAAACCAGTTGGTTGCGGCCCAATGACCGGTATTGCAATAGGAAATCGTGCCCGGCTGGTTGAGTTGTTGGCTAGTCACAATTGATTGCACTTCGTTGGCATGCTTTAACAACGGCGTATTCTTATCGAAGAATGCCTCGAAAGCGAACTGTTCAGCACCCGGCAAAATTCCCGGACGTGCAGCTGCGTCGTGCCATGCCTTACCGGCATAAAAGGCGTCGAGGCGCGCATCTAAGAGTTTCGCATTGCCCTGCCCTGCAACTTGTTTCGCAACTTCAGTCGTATCCGCGTACCAGGTCGCGTTAAAGACCAGTTGAGGATTGGCAGGTTCTACTGCCGTCCACCCCGACGCCAACTCAAATCCGTCTTTTTGATATCCCCGAAAACCACCATTTAAGATCGCAAGGGATTCAAAACCGACGCTCTTCAACGTCCAGTAAACGCGAGCGGCGGCTCCGAAATCGGTTGTGGTCACACCATCATGCACGATGACAACCGAATCCAATGTATCAATGCCTCGAGATCCAAGAGACTTCGCCAGTTGTTTCAGCTCAGGAAGTTTTCCAGGGTTCGTTTTTGGTCCGCGGAATTCACCGTAAGGAATATAGACAGAGCCCGGAATGTGGCTAGCCAGATACGCTTTTTCTTCACTGCGAATCTCAAGCACTTTGACTTGCTGAGACTCCAGCAAATCCGCAAGTCGAAAACTATCGATCACAGGTTCCAACGTTGAAGCCTGAGCGATCGACCCAATCACAAAGGCTGATGCCCCCAGTAATGATTTCCATACAGTCATGGTTAAGATCCTTAATCAACAATGGCGATATGCTAGCCGCCAGTCGTTAGATCTCAAAAGAATATGTTTTTTTATTCTTATAACTTTTTGTTTTACCGATTGCGCTGAGTCGGACAAACATGACGACCGACCGCAAAGCCACGTCGAGCCAAATGCTTGGTCTTGCGTCCAGATACCCGTGCGCGCCACATCTTAAAACTCGAGATTTTCATCTCACGCCGCATCAGGTCGATCACTTGAGCCTCATTCAATCCAAAACTTGACTCAATGGCTTCAAATGGCGTCCGATCCTCCCACGCCATCTCAATCACTCGACTGACTTCATCTACTGTTAAGGTTTTTGACTGAGTAGCCATTTCAATGTCTCTTGCGTGGAGGTCGAGAATGCTGATGCATCACCTGAATCAAAGCTTGGGCGCAATGCGTTGCACTGAGCCTTACCGAGCTCAACACCCCACTGGTCATAAGAATTAATGTTCCAGATCACGCCCTGCGTGAAAACCTTATGTTCATAAGCGGCAATCAGAGCTCCTAAGTTTTCGGGAGTCAGAGCATCCATCATGATCAAGGACGAGGGTCGGTTTCCCGGAAACGTGCGATGCGGGGCTAAACGCAGGGCTTCTGATTCAGACTGTCCGTGTTCGATCATTTCTCGATATACAGCATCCTCTGTCTTTCCAAATGCCAAGGACTCAGCTTGGGCAAGGCAATTGGCATTCAACAGCGCATGGGATTCAGCATCGGTATTGGTCGGATTGGCGGTTAAGATGAAGTCGGCAGGACAGATGAGTGTTCCTTGGTGAAGCAATTGAAAAAATGCATGTTGACCATTGGTCCCTGGCTCCCCCCAAATCACCGGGCAAGTATCGTAGTTGACGGGAGCCCCCTCCCGATCCACTCGCTTGCCGTTCGACTCCATCTCCATTTGTTGTAAGTACGCGGCAAAACGATGAAGTCGTTGTTCATAAGGAAGGACAGCCAAGGTCTCGAGACCAAACCCATTGCGATACCAAATACCGAGTAGCGCCATCAGAACCGGAATATTGTCTTTCGCAGGCGCTTTTTGAAAGTGCTGATCCATTGCCCGAGCACCGTCTAGGAATCGCCCAAACACCTCAGGTCCAAGCGCGATGACAAGCGATAAACCAATACTTGACCACACCGAATATCGACCACCGACCCAGTCCCAGAACCCGAACATCCGCGACTCTGAAATGCCAAATGCGGCAACAGCCTCGGCGTTTGTCGACAGCGCAGCAAAGTGATGACTCACCGCCTGATCACCCAAAGCCTCTGTAATCCATCGCTTCGCCTTCATCGCGTTGTGCATCGTTTCTTGCGTCGTAAAGGTTTTCGATGCGACTAAAATCAACGTAGTGGCTGGATTCAACGATGCGAGTACATCATGCAAATGGGCGCCATCGACGTTCGAGACATAGTGGGGTCGCGGCCCATCAATCAGGGGTTTTAAAGCCTCACTCACCATGAGCGGGCCTAAATCAGAGCCTCCGATCCCGATATTCACTACATCAGTCAAGGTCTCGCCGGTCGATCCCAACACTCGTCCTTCGCGGATATCCTCAGCAAAGGCATACGTATCCCCTCTCGCCTGAAAGACTTCAGCCATCACCGATTGGCCATCAATCCCATACTCATCAGTCGATTGAGCCCGCAGTGCCGCATGCAACACGGCACGATTCTCGGTGGAGTTGATCCGCTCACCGGAAAATAGCTTCGCGCGTTGAGCCGAAAAATGGCACTCGTCAAGCAGCCGAAGAAGCGCCTCAAGCACCGCATCGTCGACCCAATGCTTCGAATAATCCAGTCGGAGTCCAGCGCCTTTGGCAACGTATCTCGAGCCACGATCGGAGTCGCGCTCAAAAAGCGTTCTAAGTGATTGATTCCATTGTCTTGATAGGGTTGATAATTGGTCGTTCAAAATCGTTCTCAGTGGATAATTGGTGGTCCGGATTCTGATGAGCCATCATCCTCTTCGGCCTCTTCAAGCTCATCGTCGTAGTCTTCATCAAACATCCCGGCTTGTTCAAGATTAGCAACCAGGCCTTCGGGCATTTGTTGATTGAATTCCTCAATCAAGTCCCGAACGACGGTTTGCAGAGCTTCGACAGCAATTTGATGGTTTTCGCGGATTGCGTCGTCCTCAATATCCATTTGCCCGTGCCAGTACAAACAGGCGGCCATGGCATCATGCGCCTCGTTGGCGACTTGATCATAAAACCCTTGGTGTACCCCGTCTTTGGATTCAGCACGGTAGACGGTGATACTCAAATCTGCATCATCGCTCCAGGGCTCAAGGGTGGATTGACGCAGAATCATGCGGACCAGATAGAGTCGTTGACGGTTTTCGAAAATACAGATCGCATCATCCAAGCGGACGGGAACTCCGTCTTCGCGCTCGGCAAGGGAAACGTAGGCTGCCATGACTGGAGCACTCAGCCATGGAGTTTCGTCGTCCTCTCCCACGAGCTGATCGGCCAAAAGACAATGCAAGCAATCAAGATCGGGCGATTTCAGGGCGTATTCCGCTTGGTAAATAGTCAAATCATCGGTTTGACCCGCATGACGAAAATCTTGATTGACCAAAGTCACCGCATGTTCCGTATGCGGAGCATCATCAAAGAGTTCGAGCGCTTGCAATCTTGCATCCTTCTAGACGTGACGCCATAGTCTTACAAACATTAAGACAAGAACAAAGGGCCGAGTAAAAAAAAGCCCGACTGGTGCAAGAATCCAGAATACACTTGGGTGTGAAAGTAACGCGTTGCCAAACCTCGGCAAACATGGGATCAAAAGAATGTTCAGATTTTTTTACGACCGAAAATGGTGGCCTTGGAGTATCGGCGGAACAATAGTCATCGTCATTGCTGTTTGGTACAGCGTTCAGCTCGATGTGCAAATCAACGAGTGGTTCGGCCGATTTTATGATGCTCTCCAAAAAGCGCTAGCTACTCCTGGAGCGCTCACGATTGAGGAATTCAACGAATATTTGTACGAATTTTTTAGCATCGCGGGTATCTACATCATCGTAGTCGTAATCTTTAATGGTTTTTTAGTCAACCATTGGACATTTCGGTGGCGGCAAAGTATCGCGGAGTACTATCAAGAGCACTGGGAAAAAGCGAGATTGATCGAAGGTGCAAGTCAGCGCGTGCAAGAAGATACGTTAAAATTTGCACGGATTACTGAAGATTTAGGGGTCGGTCTCCTGGAAACCATTCTGATGCTTGTAGCGTTCATTCCAATCCTGCATGGACTATCGAAGAACGTGACTGAACTACCCATTATTGGCCCTGTCGATCATGGTCTGGTTTGGGTTGTTTTGCTGACAGCGATTGGGGGAACCGTCGTTTTAGGTTTAGTCGGCTCCAAGCTCCCGGGCATTGAGTATGACATCCAAAAAAATGAGGCTGCTTACCGGAAAGAGCTCGTGCTCGGTGAAGATGATGCAACCCGAGCCAAGCCTGACCAAGTGGATTTCTTATTCGATGATGTTCGCAAGATTCATTTCAAAGCCTATCTCCACTATTTCTATTTCAACATGGCAAAGTGGAGCTACCTTCAAGGCATGGTGATTGTTCCCTATTTTGCACTGGGACCAACCATCATCACAGGTGCCATTACGCTCGGCGTCGTCAGTCAAACGGTTCGGGCGATGGGTAAGGTTGCGGAAAGTCTTCAATACATCATCCGCAGTTGGTTAAAAATCGTTGAATTGGTTTCCGTGTACAAACGCTTAAGAGAGTTTGAACGACGTATTCTTGCGGCTGAAAACACTACCTTGGAAACCTAGGTCATGGGATACTCAAGCTGTCATTTGTCTGAGACAAAAACACATGCATATTAAGATACTCAATCAACGGTTTTCATGGCACAGCTCGCACTAGTCACTGGCAGTACAAGCGGTATCGGACTCGGAATAGCCAGAGCTCTGGCGGAGGCTGGATATCGCCTCGTGCTGAATGGATTCGGCGAACCCGACCAGATCGATGCTGCGCTCGACGAGATTGGTCAATTGGGTTCACCATCCCCGCTCTATCTCGGGACCGATCTGACCGATGCATCGGCCATTGAGCTTGCGCTCAGAGAAGTCATCCATTCCGAGGGCCCGATCAGTGTTTTAGTCAATAATGCGGGAATGCAGTTCACCGCATCCATTGAAGACTTTCCAGTCGACAAATGGGATCAGATTATCGCGCTGAATTTAAGTGCGGCCTTTCATACGACGCGGTTGTGTTTGCCGGCGATGCGGAATCAGAACTATGGCCGGATCATCAACATCGCCAGTGTCCATGGACTGGTCGCATCAGTGAATAAGTCGGCCTATGTCGCCGCAAAGCATGGATTAGTCGGCTTCACCAAAGCGACAGCGCTTGAAACAGCGAAAAGCAATATCACTTGTAATGCCATTTGTCCTGGATGGACACATACTCCGCTCATTCAAACCCAGATCGAACAGCGGGCCAATGATATGGGTGTGAGCATTGAGGAAGGCGGCCGCGCGCTGCTGACTGAAAAACAACCCTCAGAACAGTTTGTTACCACGGATCAGTTAGGAGCGCTGACCCGTTTTCTTTGCACGGATGCAGCATCCCAAATCACTGGAGCTCAATTACCAGTCGATGGGGGTTGGACCGCACAATAACTGAAGGAAACATCATCAATGTGTAATGAAATAAGTTGTTATGAATCGAATAAACCTGCTCTAACAGTCGACCCAGAAAGTCGCCGGTTATTTTTAAAAGGCGTTGCCTCGCTGCCGCTTGCCTACGTATTGGCCGATGTCGAGCTAGCGAAAGCAGCTGCACACGGCGGTGACACCGTCACAATCGCTACCGACCTCGCAGGCAAAGCCAGTGGTTACCTGGCCGAGCCAGAAGATAAAAATGCACCCACCGTCATTCTCATCCACGAATGGTGGGGCCTGAATGACCACATCAAAGCGGTCGCTCAGGAATTCAAAGCGAAGGGGTTTCGAGCAATTGCCGTCGATTTATTTAAAGGATCCGTTGCCAGTGATCGCGATGGTGCGATGGCACAAATCAAGGCACTCAATCCCGATGAGGCGACCGACACGATGAATGCCTGGGTCGAATGGGCGCGTCAACAAGGTAACGGCAAAGTCGGCACCTGTGGTTGGTGCTTTGGTGGCGGGTGGAGTTTGCAAACGGCACTATCAGCAGGACCTGACGCCAGTGTGATCTACTATGGACGTGTCGGCGGATCCGCCAGTGATCTCCAAGGCCTCAGCACACCCCTGCTCGGTCATTTTGGAACACTCGATAAGAGCATTAACCCAAAAATGGTTGGTGCATTCCAGCAAACACTGCGTGAAGTGGGCAAAGATGATCTTTTGACCACACATTGGTACACAGCCAATCATGCTTTCGCCAACCCAACCGGTGGGCGGTATGACGAAGATGACGCTGCTCTTGCGTTAGCGAGAACTCTCACTTTCCTCGAATCACATCTTCGAGGCTAAGGATGCAGGCTCTGCCCGCAACGGGCAGAGCTAACTCAAATTCCAGACGACCCAAACCACACCACTGACCGCACTCATCGCAAGTGGGATGAGAGTCAGCATCATCCCTGCAACTCGTAACGAGTATGAACCCCGCTGGGCTTCCACCACCAAGATTGAGCGCGCATGAAGGATTCGGCCTGCAATGAAAAGAATCCCAAGTATCGCGACCCACCACAGGTAACTATCCACCAATTCAAGAATCAGGAGACTAATGAGGAAGATGGGCGTGACCTCGGTGAAATTCCCATGCGCGCGAACCGTTCGAGACAGTTCATCAGAATCGGCTGTCCCAATCGCAACTTTGGCTTGACGTCGCCTGCCGATCACCTGGAACGTCAAAAACAGTTGCAGTCCAATTAAAAGGCTCGTTATTAGAAGCGTAACCACAGGAATTGCCATTTAAATCCATCCCAATTGATCAACAAAAAACGTCGCGCCAATCATAATCGCAACCAATTCAAGTGGGGAGCGCTTCAGAGCGACTGCGACGATTAAACTCAAGACAGCCAGTGCTGTCGTCACTTCCGAATCGACAGCTTCTGTAAAAATGGGATTCACCAAAATCGCAAACAACAGGCCAACCACCACTGCGTTCACGAAGACTAACCGTGATTTCCAATGCATCAACTGCTGTCCAATCGACAAGGCAACCAGTAAGACAATCGCACCCGGTAGAAAAATTGCTGCCGTGGCAACCACTGCCGCTAAGAGTGTCGACTCGGGAATTAAGACCGGCCCCAAATAGGAAGCGAGAGTAAACAGCGGACCGGGCATCGCCTGCGCAAATCCATAGCCTGCAAGAAAGGTATCGACCTGCAAAGGCGGAACAAATTCGGCCTCCAGAAGCGGTAACACAACATGGCCCCCGCCAAACACCAAGGCGCCACTCGAATAATGCCCCGCAATCATGGATAGCCAAGTATTGTCTGATCCCACCCATCCGCTAGCACCAACGCCAACGGCCCAGATCAATAGTCCCCACATAGCCACCTTCCAGTAACGTGGCTTGGCAGAGACTTTTGGCGCCTCAATCGGCTGACTGACATAACCTGCGATCAGGGCAGCCACTATGAGCCCCACCTGAGTGAAAGCAACAGGTGCTGAATAAAAGATGACCGCGGCAATCAATGCAACAAGCTTCGTTTCACGAGTCACACACAGCTGAGACCACATTCCAAGGACTGCTTGAGTCACGATGCCGACGGCGACTAATTTCATGGCCACCACAAACCAACCGCCAGTGAGAGAACCGTCCTCTAGAATCCACAAAGCACCCAAGTACATGAGAATTGCGCTTGGTAGCGTAAAACCAACCCAAGCGGCCAGACTCCCGGAGAACCCCCCTATCCGATAACCAAGCCCCATGCCGACCTGCGATGACGCTGGTCCCGGAATCATCTGACAAAGCGCCACAAGGGTTGCGTACTCTTCTTCGCTGAACCGCTTTTCTTTTTCGACAAATTGACGACGAAAAATCCCAATGTGTGCCGTGGGTCCACCGAATGACGTGCACCCAAGCCAGAGAAACTGAAATAAAATCCGCGTGAAGTTTGCTGTCACGAGCGCTCCTGAAATTCCATCTTGTCAGATCACATCAAATCATTGTCTGTGGTCATTGTGATGACGCCATCGGTCCATAGAGGGCATCAATCGCCTCGCGATAGAGAGCAATCAGTTTGGGACGTTTAATTTTTTGCGTGGGTGTTAATAATCCATTTTCGATCGAACAGGGTTCATCCATCACAATCGCTTTACGCAACTGGACTAATGATGGTTTGTCCTTGTTGTATCGCTTCAATATGTCGTACACCAAGGCTTGTGGATCTTGGGTTTCAAAATCAGGATTCAAACAAATCACCGCACTCAACCAAGGCTTGGCATCGCCAACCACTACAATTTGATCGACTTCAGGATAGAGAGTGATTTCCTGCTCGATGGGCGCAGGTGCAATGTTGTCACCTCCTGAATTCACAATCAGATCTTTGAGTCGACCGACAATACGAATGTGACCATCTGGATCAATGTCAGCCAAGTCACCGGTATGCAGCCAACCATCCCGCAGAACTTGAGTGGTTGCCTCTTGATCCCGCCAGTAGCCTCGCATCACATTCGGACCCCGAACTAACAACTCCCCTTCTTCAGACAACTTGACTTGAACGTCAGGCAAGGCAGGGCCAACCGTTTCTGCTCGGGCAGATCCTGGGCGATTGACACTGATCACAGGTGACGCCTCTGTCTGCCCGTATCCTTGCAAAATCCCGATGCCGAGACCTGTAAAAAATCGTGAGATCTCTGGATTGAGCGCCGCACCACCGGAGACAAAATACTGCAAACGCCCACCAAAGCGCTGACGCACTTTTTCGCGGACCAGCCGTTCACAGATCACGTTCAGCATCCGGTCGATAAGATTTAACTGTGGCGCATTCCCGAGACGCAACGTCGTCTCGAATAGCCATTGTTTGATCGCGCCGCCTTTCGCCACTTGAGTTGTGATACGGCCGTACAGCAACTCATATAATCTCGGCACAGCCGTCATCAGTGTCGGCTTGACTTCAGCCATCAAGTGAGCCAGCTTATCCAAACGCTCGCAATAAAAAATTTCGCCTCGCAAATGCAAGGGTAAATACAATCCAGCCATATGCTCATAGGCATGCGCCAACGGTAAAAACGACAAAAATCGATGCGGTTGATCGATGTGTGCTTCATGTAAGATCGTGAGAATCCCTGTTACGTTAGACATCAGATTCTGGTGGGTCAACTCCACCAATTTTGGTAGACCATTGGTCCCCGAGGTCGCGATCAACGCATATAGACGATCGTGTTCAAACAGATCTTCAGATCTCAGTTGAAATGGCGCGCCGACAATCTCACCAAACAGTGAAGGCTTATCATTGGTTGCAACGTACAGGTGGACAGAGGTTGTGATCGAAAGCGTTTGGATGCGCGCGAGAAGCTCTCCGTCTGATGTCATGACAGCAGACGCCTCAGATCGAACCAATAAATACTCAATTTCATGCGGTAGATGCGTGGTATAGGCTGGAACGAGCACTAATCCATAAAGGCCACTGGCAATAGCGGTCACAGCCCACTCTGGACGATTTTCCATCAGCAAAAGAATCCGATCGCCAGGGTTCAGCCCATCGTGCTTCCATCGCCCACAGAGTTTCAGTGCAGCGTCGAAAACTGTCTGACGTGAGAACGCAGTCCAAGCATCCCCGTCGAGGCGATACAAACAGGCCGCGTCAGGTGCTTCGTTGACGGATTGAACAAATGGAGATATCAGCATGATTCGTCGAGATTTTCATTATTGATTGGTTTGACTCAGCTCATGATGCCTGAACTTCACGATGTTGTAGAGCTGTGTTGGTACCTAATCAGCGAACGCACGCGAAGAATGATCCGCTCAAATGCGGAGCACCCATCCTCCCGTGATCTGTCATTGCAACGCAAGCCAAAGACCAAATGGCAAAGCAAGCACGCTGATCAGATGACCGACAATCACGGTCGACGCCACTTTATCTGGCTGCACGGAAAATTTATCAGCCAACATAAAGTTGAAGATCGCAGGAGGAAGACATGCAAACAGGATCAGAATTCCCTGTTCCAACGCGCCAATCGGAGAAATCATCAACACCGCATAAGTGGCCAACAAACGCACCACAATCGCCATCAGCGACGACTGGGCTCCCGCACTCACATCGCTAAATTCAGCACCCGACAGCCGAACACCTAGCGACAAGAGCATTAACGGAACCAACGCATCGGCGATCAGTGCAACGGACGTGTCAACCGCCTCCGGCAGTTGTAACCCAAAATGAGAGAAAATAAGGCCTAATACAGTAGCCCAGACCAGCGGGTTCGCATAAATCAGCTTCCAGTCGATGCGCCCACCCATGATGCCGGCCCCAACAGTGAAATGAAGCACATTCGACAGCACAACAAGAACGATAGAAAACGGCACTGCTTCCACGCCATAGGCCAGAGCGATGAGCGGGATTCCAACAGGCCCGACGTTTCCAAACATCACACAGGGGATAAATGCTTTATCTGATAAGCCCGAAAAACGGGCCAACCCATACGCAATCAGACCACTCAAGACCACAATTAAGACTGCATTCCCGGTAAACTGTGTAGCGGAAATCGGATCAAATGATTTGTTGCTCAACGAGATAAAAACCAAACATGGCAGCGCTAAGTCCACCACCAATTTATTTGCAGCGCTCATGTCGGGCTTGGTATGGCGCCCATACAGCAACCCAACCAACGCAATCGTGAAAATCGGTAGCGTAATATTAATGATTGTAAATAGCATGACGAGAGGATCCGAACCTAAGCGGCGAAGAGCGTATCGCCAAAGTGTCGGACACGCACGAGATATAGGAATCATGTACTCACGAACAGGTCCATTGTCATACGACACTCCATAATCAATGGATTCGACAAGACGCCCAATCACGGAGTGGAGGCTCGTACCGGAATCGAACCGATGTCCACGGATTTGCAATCCGGTGCATAACCACTCTGCCACTGGCACCCAAGTTAATGGATTCAAATCACCAATAATGGGTTGTATCAAGTCTCGAATGATTGAATTAAAGTGCCTAACAAAAGCGCTACAGGAAAAAAACCAGACCAAAATTTCCACCAGTAGCGCAATGCCGACTGCGCTGGGCTAATGACTTTTCAACCTTGCCTTATGTATGGAAAACCAATTATCGTCTTAGTCTGCAGCCCGAGCCTAGAGGCTTTTTGGTAACCTTTACAATCTGATCATTTGGATGATCATTCGAAAAACATGGGCGAGATTACGGGTGAAGTTTGCAGATAGTTACGGCGAGATGCGCTTAAATCATTGATTTAAATGGTGCAAGTGCCGGGACTCGAACCCGGGACCTCTCCCTTACCAAGGGAGTGCTCTACCAACTGAGCCACACCTGCATGGGTGCGGGATTATTAAGGTCTGAACGCATCAAGTCAACATGCAACGCAAGATTCAAGTAACCGAAATCGCCGAACTTCTGAGTCATCCAGAGGACTACGACTGCTTGATCGACGTTCGTTCGCCATCGGAATTTCATGAAGACCACATCCCAGGCGCTATTAATTTACCGGTTCTGAGTGATCAAGAACGTGCCGAAGTGGGGACGATTTATAAACAAGTCGATCCCTTTACTGCTCGAAAGACGGGTGCTGTACTCACAAGCCAAAACATCGCTCAACATATTTCAACTTTGAACGACCGCGGGAAGGACTGGAAACCTCTCGTCTACTGCTGGCGCGGAGGACAGCGATCAGGATCTTTAGCGCTGGTCATGCATGAGATTGGTTGGAGTGTCACGCTACTGCAAGGAGGCTACAAGACCTATCGACGGCACGTTCAACACGAATTAGATCGCTTGTTACCACGACTTCGACTCATTGTGGTCGCAGGTCCAACCGGTTGTGGCAAGACAGATCTACTGCATCAGTTGCAAATCCAAGGCCGTCAGGTACTCGATCTGGAAAGTCTTGCCAATCATCGCGGATCTTTACTGGGTCGAGAGCCAGGTGTCTGCCAGCCCTCACAAAAATGGTTTGAATCGTCTCTGTATCGTGAACTCTGTCAATTTGATCTGGAAAAGCCAATTTATGTCGAGTCAGAATCGTCCAAAATCGGAGAGATTCATTTACCGACCGCGCTTTTTAAAAACTTAATCACTTCAAATGCGATTGTCTTGTCCTGTGATCGCTGTCAGCGCGCTCAATATCTCGTTCAACGCTATCGACACCTGACCCAATCAATTGAAGACACCACACAACTCGTGGAGCGACTCGCTTTCAGACATGAAAAACAACAAATTGCGGAATGGGTCACCTATATTAAGACCCACAATTGGTTAGCTCTTGCGACCAGTCTTCTCGAACATCACTATGATCCAGCGTATGAACGGTCGCAAAAACGATTGCGGGTCACCGAACACTGTAAGCTACAGTGTCCAGGCGAACTCGCTGATCATTCGGTCTTCGAAAGGATCGAGGCGTAATCCGAGAACACCCCAAGACAGTTGTCTCGGCACTATCCAATGCTCGTCAAAACCGCTGACTAATTTCCTCAAGCACAGCCGGATCTTCGATCGTGGACGGAGGAGTGTAAGGCTCTCCATCTGCGATTTTGCGAAGTATTGCCCGGAGGATCTTACCTGATCGTGTTTTCGGTAGACGTTCGACGACCATCGCTTGATTAAAACAAGCAACCGCACCGATCGAGCTCCTTACAGAGGCTATCAGCTCGTTCACGACCTCTTCATGAGATTGACTGACCCCGTCTTTCAATATCACAAAGCCAAGCGGCAACTGCCCTTTCAGTTCATCAGCAATCCCAATGACCGCGCATTCAGCAACTGCAGGGTGTGCAGCAACAATTTCTTCCATTTCGCCGGTTGACAGGCGATGCCCCGCAACATTGATAACATCATCGGTTCGTCCCATGACGAACACGTAGCCTTCTTGGTCGATATAGCCCCCGTCGCCAGTCAAATAGTAGCCTGGATAGGGGTTCAGATAGCTTTCTTCAAATCGCGAATGATTCCCCCAGACAGTCGGTAAACAACTTGGCGGAAGCGGCCGTTTAATCACCACGCTCCCCTGCTCGCCTGCCTCAACCT
Organism: Gammaproteobacteria bacterium; assembly: GCA_024640985.1. Lineage (GTDB taxonomy): Bacteria > Pseudomonadota > Gammaproteobacteria > Pseudomonadales > Litorivicinaceae > HIMB30. Next base: position 35,817 of record JAHEDY010000002.1, on the reverse strand, counting down.
GCTGGCCGGCAGGATCCAAGATTTCCACTTTAAACCCTGGAGTTGGTTTGGTCGCAGAACCCGCTTTCGGTGGGAACGAGTCCAACCCACGGGGATTGCAGGCAATCGCCCAGCCAGTCTCTGTTTGCCACCAATGATCAACCACGGGAAGACCGGTTAATTCATCGAGCCAATGGTAGGTAGGAGGATCGAGACGCTCGCCAGCTAGATAGAGTGCCTCTAGCGAACTCAAATCATACTTTTTGTAGAGCTGACCATCTGGATCTTCCTTACGAACGGCTCGGAAGGCGGTCGGCGCCGAGAATAAAACTTTCACTTTATACTCTTCGACAACGCGCCAAAATGCCCCTGCGTCGGGCGTACGCACGGGTTTACCTTCGTAAAGCACTGTAGAGCATCCAAACAGTAGAGGCGCATAAACGATATAGGAGTGTCCAACAACCCAACCGACATCGCTGGCGGCCCAAAAGACTTCTCCAGGCTTCATGTCATAAACCGCTTGCATTGAATAGGTCATCGCAACCGCATGTCCGCCGTGATCTCGAACCACACCTTTGGGTTTTCCTGTCGTCCCTGACGTGTAAAGAATGTACAGAGGATGCGTTGCGCTGACTGGCACACAATCAATCGGCTGAGCGTCGGCCATCAGATCAGTCCAAATGACATCCCGTCCCTCGACTGGTTCAAATTGAGCCTGTGGTCGATCCAAAACCACGACTGACGATGGTTTTTTATCCGACATCTCGATTGCTTGATTCACAATCGGCATGTACTCAATCACTTTACTGACTTCGATTCCGCATGTGGCCGTCACAATCGCTTTTGGAGCAGCATCCGAGAGACGGACCGCAAGCTCATTGGCCGCAAAACCACCAAAAACCACCGAATGAATCGCGCCAATTCGTGCACAAGCAAACATGGCAATCAATGCTTCAGGAACCATGGGCATGTAAATGACTACCCGATCACCGGTGGTCACACCCAGAGATGCCAACCCTCCGGCAAATCGAGAAACCTCATCCTGCAACTGCGCATAAGTGATCGCTTGCTTGGTGTCGGTCACAGGCGAATCATAGTAAATTGCCACCTGATCACCTCGACCTGCTTGTACATGCCGGTCAATTGCGTTGTGACAAGTGTTGAGCGTTCCATCAGGATACCAGCGCTCAATCCCATTCATATCTTCAGCAAGAGCAACCTGTGGCTTTTGAGCCCATTCGACCAGGTTGGCTTTATCCAGCCAAAATCCATGCGGATCCTGAATGGATTGATCGTACTCACTCTGATAGCTCATCTGCGGTCCTTAATTTGGCTTCAATGTCTTCATCGGTGAAATGTGAACCAAAACTTCACCAATGTCTTTACGACGTTTCGGTGGTAATGCTTCCGATTCGTTGTGGACTGAGTCCCAGTGTCGTCCATTGATTGATCAATGTTGACGCTTTTGTCGGACACACGGCCACCATTAATGGCCCGCAGGTTTGTGGATCAAAAACAACTGAACTAGGCGCACTGTCACCGAATTTTCCTGCATAGATTTGATTCTCGTGATGTGCTGATGAGCGAATCCCACGGGCCAAAGCGATCGACACCCCTTCGAACATTTCTATGTTGTCGGCCCAGCTCAGACCACATCCACTCCCATCCAGCATTTCTTTCAGGTGCCCGGCAAGACCAAAGCCTGTCACATCCGTCATCGCATGAACACCTAACGCAGATGCTGCCTGGCTCGCCGCAAACAGTGACTCCAAAGCCTGGTGAAGCCATCGATCAATCGCTTGACCGACGGGTTCGCCAGCTGCTTCGGCGGCAAACAAGACTCCCGAACCAATTGGCCCCGTCAACCACACTTCATCGCCAGGACGCGCACCTTGCTTGGGAATCAACCGATCAGCTTCGCCTTCGATTGAGATCGCAACCAAAGGTTGCTCGAGTGCCAAGCTATGCCCTCCTGCCAACGAGACCTCATAACGCTTTGATGCGTCTTTGACGCCACTGACGCATTGCTGAAATTCATCAGCTTCCAACGGTTCGTTGTTGGCGCGTTGAATCCCGATGAGTGACAAACACTGCGTGGGACGCGCCCCCATCGCCCAAATATCACTCATCGCATGGCGGACACTTAAGGCGCCCATGACATAGGGATCGTTAACTAAGTAAGTGAGAGCATCAATTGACCGAACACGCATCCGACCTTCAAGATTTTCGATCGCTGCATCCTCAAAGACTCCAGGAAATACTGCTTGTAGTGTTTGGCCAGAAAGTTTCGCTGCGCAACCTTCGCAACGCATGCCATGCTCAAATTGCATGGATCGTCCTTGAAACCTCTGCATAAATTGCCGATCAATCCGATCTTTCAAGCGCAATAGGTGTGGCGACTCAAGAGCAAAACGGCCTTTCGTAGCGATTGCACTACCGTTACCTAGATTCAATAAAGTCAGCCAACGCTTTTGTGGCTTGAAGGGATAAGGCGTTGTGCCTTGCAGTCGTTTCCAGATCGCATCAGCCAGGTATTGACCGGCCCGCACAGCCATCACTCCCGAACGTCCTCTCGGTGAGGCCAGCGATACGATATCTCCGGCTGCAAATAGCGATGACTGATTCTGAACCTGAAGAAAATTATTCACTGCCAGAAATCCTTGGTCGGTAGGAAGTGCTGAGTCAAGAATCCAGTCTGGTGGATGCACGGGTGTCGCAGCACAGATGACGTCAGCCGCGACCGATCGTCCGTCACTGAGCACAACCGAATTCTCAGTCGCCTCAACAACCGCCTGTCCCTCGATGCATGTAATACCTCGATCGACCAACACTCGCCTGATCCATTTCGCTGCAGCAGAAAGCGCAGCATCAGCCTCAAAGCGACGCTTTGAGATCAGAGTCACACGGGCGGCATTTCCAAACCGAGTTCGGAAAGCAAAAGCTAGCTCGATCCCACCAGCTCCGCCACCCACAACAACCATGGATGCTCCATCAGGCGACATTTGCTGATCAATCTGCGGAAGTGCAGTCAAGAGCTCTCGAATCGGTTTCACCGGATAATAGTGTGGATGCTTCGTTGGGAAATCATGACCAGGGACAGCACCCGTATTTAACACACAGGCATCAAAACCGATCTGCAGTTCTGTCTGATTGAATCTCACTTGATGTCGGATGGTCAGTTGGCGTAGACCTGTGTCCACTTTGGTGAGAGAACCACGAATGAACCGTGCACCGGCTTGTTTGCACAAACGGGCAATGTCGATAAAGAGCTCGTCTTCCCTATATTGCCCAGATAAAAAGCCAGGCAACATTCCAGAATATGGTGTCACCGAATACGGATTCACAACCACCAGTCGAGTTCCGACCAAAGGCTCCATCGCAAAGCGCCGAATCAATGCGATATTCGCGTGTCCGGCCCCGACGAGGACCAGAACCTGGGCGGCATTTTGAGAGGTGTTATTCACCAATGACCCGTGTTGGCTCTCTCATGGTCACGAACTCCTCAGCAGCTGTTGGATGAATGCCGATGGTCCGATCAAAATCCTCCTTGGTGGCACCTGCTTTTAGGGCGACCCCGAATCCTTGTAGGATCTCACCCGCGTCCGGAGCCAAAAGATGTAGGCCTAAGATCTGATCTGTATCGTCATCCACAATCAGCTTGAAGATACTTTGTTCAAGACGCCCACTAAGCGTGTGTTTCATTGGCTTAAATCGACTGACGAAGACTTTTGCTTTCCGTCCGCTTTCAATCACAGCCTCTTCCGATAAGCCAATTGTGCCAATGTTTGGCTGGCTAAAAATCGTCGTTGGGATCAATGCATAATCCACTGCTGCTGAGGCATCTCCCGCAAACAGATGTCTTGCGAGCGCCATCCCTTCAGCGAGTGCAACAGGAGTTAAGGCGACCGTTCCTGTCACATCGCCAACCGCGTAAATGGACGGCTCTTTTGTCTGAAAATTCTCAAATACCTCAATCGTGCCATCGTCTCGGGTCGTCACTTGCGTGTTCTCGAGGCCCAATCCCATGGTATTCGGCACACGCCCGACCGCCATCAGGACATCGTCGACAATCAATTCGTCACCGTCATGTCCTGAGTGGTTGACTCGGATGCCCTCAGCGATCGATTCAAAGCCGAAAAGTCGATGGTCAAGCCGCACATCAACGCCTTTGGCTTTCATTTCTTCCAGCAACTGATTGACGATTTCACGGTCAAATTCCTTCAGTAAATTTGGCCCTCGATAAGACAAAGTTGTCTGCACGCCCATACCAGCGAATATTCCAGCAAATTCAACGGCGATATATCCGCCACCCACAATCAAAATTCGCTTGGGTAACTCCTTGAGATCGAAGATCTCATTACTGGTCTTGGTCAACCCGATCCCAGGCATCTCCGGTTGACGCGGCCATCCGCCAGTTGCGATTAAGATGCGTTGCGTGTGCAATACTCGATGGCCGACACGAACCGTGTTGGCGTCAACAATGGTTCCACGACCATCAATTAACTCAGCACCAGATCCCTTAAGTAATCGATCATAAATTCCATTTAAACGCTTGATTTCCTGGATTTTATTGTCTCTAAGCCTTGGCCAGTCAAACCCATGATTGGTGACATTCCAACCATAGCCTTGAGCATCCTCAATCGTCTCAGAGAACCCAGAACCAAACACATAGAGTTTCTTTGGAACACATCCCACGTTGACACAGGTTCCACCAAGATAACGATCTTCAATGACAGCCACTTTGGCCCCAAAGCTTGCCGCCATGCGGGCTGCCCGAACGCCCCCACTCCCCGCGCCAATGACAACTAGATCATACTGACTCATCACTTCCTCATCTCATCAAAACAATGGTTTTGCCGAACTGATCGCCTTGCTGCATCGTCTGGTACGCTTCTAGCACTTCATCGGGCATCACAATTTGCTCCACACCATGATGCACTTTGTGTCGCGCAACCGCTGGCCAAACAATGGTCTCTAACTCAGCGAGTAACCGCCGTTTTACGGAGTCTGGCTGTGTTCTCAACGTCCGCCCAAACAGGGTGATGTTTTTCGATAAAAATTCGACAAGATTGCATTCGGTCTGAATTCCGCCGAGTAACCCAATCACCGCGATTCTCGCGGCATTGCCTGCGACACTCAGATCTTTGTTCAGATAACCGGCGCCGACTGGATCAAGGATCACATCGAATTGAAGTCCAAGCCCACGGAAATAAGCGGCCCAGTCTTGCGTTCGCAACACTCCAGCTTCCGCACCTCGATCCAAGCAATATTGAAGTTTCTTTTCAGATCCACAGGTGATGAACGGCGTTGCACCCAGAAGACGCGCCAACTGAATGGCCGCAACCCCAACACCCGACGCTCCGGCATGGATCAACACACGTTCTTTCGGAACCAATTTTGCCTGGTCCCAGAGATTGAATAATGCCGTACACCAGGTTTCACAGAGTCCAGCGGCCAGCGACAACTCGATGCCGCTAGGCGCTGAAACGACGACCGATGGCGAACACACGACATAATCCGCAATTCCACCACCGCGAAGAAGCGCGCACACTTTCCGACCGAGCCAAGCTTCATCGATCCCCTCACCAACTTGGTCGATGATGCCGGAACATTCGAGTCCGAGTATCGGGTTATCGACCTTTCCTGGGTATAGACCTTTGATCTGCAGGAGATCAGCTCGGTTTAATCCAGCCGCCTCCACCTGAATTCGAATTTCACCTTTTTCGACCTTAGGCGAAGGCAACTCTTGCCATTCGGCCTCAGCCTTCGCATTATTCACACTTAATACGCGCATAAATTTTGTGCACTCATAACTAGAAAATTGCGTTTATAAGGAGACATTGACGCACATGGAATCTCCAAATCAAAGTTTAGGGCCCATTAAAAAGCTTCAATCGATTCTCCACTCCGAGGTCGGACCCGGAATTTTGCTCGTTATTATGGCTGTTTTAGCCATGACGATCATGAATTCGCCGCTCGCATCCTACTACGAGGATGTGTTTCGCACGAAAGTGGTTTTTGGAATCGGCCCTATCGTGATTGATAAACCCTTCCTGCTGTGGGTCAACGATGGATTAATGGCTATCTTCTTCTTTTTGATCGGATTAGAGATCAAACGAGAATTAATGGTCGGACATTTGTCAGATATCCGCCAAGCGTTCCTACCGCTTGGAGCCGCTGTGGGAGGCATGGCAGCACCGGCTATCGTGTATTTAATCGTGACCAGTGGAACCGAGGGTGCGTCCGCAGGTTGGGCGATTCCTGCGGCAACCGATATCGCCTTTGCGATTGGCGTTTTAGCCTTATTGGGGCCTCGAGTCCCGGTTCCACTCAAAGTCTTTTTGTTAACGCTGGCGGTCGCCGACGACTTAGGTGCAATTATCATCATTGCTCTTTTTTACACCGAGCAACTGAGCGTTGGATCGTTAGGCATTGCATTTGCGGCACTCGGGGCCCTGATTGCAATGAATTATTCCAATGTCGGTAATAAGTCCGCTTATCTTTTTGTCGGTTTTATCATGTGGGTTGCTGTCCTAAAATCAGGTGTCCATGCCACCCTCGCGGGAGTCGCGCTCGGATTTTGCATTCCGTACACCTTGCCCAAGCAAGAGTCATCACCTGTTGTTCGGCTAGAACATGAACTGCACGGGTTTTCAAGTTATCTCGTGCTCCCGCTCTTCGCATTTGCTAACGCCGGTGTAGCGATTGGCGAACAAGGTCTATCGATCTTGGGCCATCCTGTCCCATTGGGTATTGCAGCAGGACTTTTAATCGGAAAACCGATTGGCGTGATGTTGTTCTGCTACATCATCATTAAGCTTGGCATTGCAAGCATGCCCCGCCATGTCAATTGGGGCCAATTGCTCGGTGTCGCCTTCCTTTGCGGAATTGGATTTACCATGTCGCTCTTTATTGGATCGTTGGCCTTTGGAGGCATGGGCAATCCGTTAGCAGGGTTAGATCGACTCGGCATTCTGACAGGCTCAATTATTTCTGCAGTAGTTGGATTTATCGTGTTGAAGAAAGCATTGCCTGAACGCTCCTTCTGCATTCTCGGTGCGAAACCATTGCGTTAAAAAAAAGCCGGGCGATGCCCGGCAAAATTTAAACTTGTGATTAGCGACTTGAGCGTTACTGCGCCATCAATTGCGTTGCCTGACCAATCCAGTCGTCACGCTTGATGCGTCCGGCAAACTTGATCACGTTTGTTTCCAACTCAGTGATTTCTGCATCGGTTAATGCTGCGATTTGAGCATAAGAAACGATGCCCGCATCTTGCAGCTTTTTCTCCAGGCCTGGGCCGACACCCGAAATCATTTTCAGATCGTCCTGACGAACCGGCGCCTGTGCAATCGCTTTGGCTTGCGGTGCACGTTGCGGCTTCGCTGATTTTTTTTTCGCGCCACTGGCTGTGGCGGACGGAAATAAGGTGGCGAGTGTGTCGGTTGGCGTCATATCAACAAACTCAAGATTTAACATCGCACGATTAAATTCGAGCGAATCGTCAATCATCTTTGCAAACATGGCGTTGGATTGATTCAAGACGGCTTCTGCCTGCTTTAGCGTGTAAACCGCCAAAGATGTGTCAAATTGGTACATAGTTGCCTCCACGATTTGGGTTATTGCACTGCACAATAAAGCAAACATACCATGGTTTTTTTGCGATGCAACAAAAATCGGTATATTGACCTTACACAAAAGTCGGTCACAATGCAGAAGAAGCCAAGGACCAGGGTGGGTTATGGGATCTGAACAGCAATTCAAGCATCTTGAGTCGACGGAATCGGCACGATGCAATCACTGTGCATTACATGCTCTGTGTCTTCCAGGGATAGTTGGATGCTTCAATTCTGCACTCGGCCCTGTTGTTGCAGATGATATTAAAGTCAACAAGGGACAATCCTTGTACCGATCAGGTGATCGCGCCGACAACCTCTACGTGGTCAAAAGTGGCGCGTTCAAAATTATGACTCCCCTATGCGGGCACGACGCGCATGTTTCCGGTTTCCGGATGCCTGGGGATCTTGTCGGCGCATGTGGACTGACCTGCGGGCAATATGCCTTTACCGCTCAAGCACTGGATCGAGCCACTGTGTGCCGACTGCCTCTCGATCGTCTTCGAGAAGCACAATTGAGGCAACCGATGTTAACGCAGGGTTTACTACAGGCCCTCTCAAATCAGGCTGCGCAGGCACAACGTCAGGTCACAAGAACGAATCTCCCAGCGATCGCACGTTTTGCACTATTTATCAAAGACATCAGTTCGCATCACCAAAAACGACATTTATCCGAGTCTGAATTCGATCTACCCATGGCGCGAACCGATATCGCTGATTTTCTGGGGTTGGCCCCCGAAACAATTAGTCGCCTGATCGCATCATTGACCAAAAAAACTGTTCTCAAAGTCGAGGGGAAAACCGTCTACATTCTTGACAAGCCAGCCCTTGAGAATGCCTGTGAGGCGCTGGACTGAAAACAACGATGCCTTTTGCTGGCCTGCTTGCGATCATGATCGCCGGAGCAGCCAACGACAACCTCATCAAAACGGCATTTGTTGTCGCAATTTCTGCACTGTCATGGAATCTTTATGGGCTTGATGCCGTTGTTTTAGCAAATCTTGCAGCCTTATCCTTTATCTTTCCTTTTGTTGTTTTAGCCGGATTTGCTGCACATAAGGCCAACCAGCAACCCCCGAAACGCTGGCTTCTGATCTTAAAAGTCACGGAGCTCGGTCTTGCCCTTTTGGCCTGCTTGGCAATTATCGAGGAACTGCCCGGGCTGCTTCTCTTTTGCGTCGCCGGGTTTGGAGTTCAATCGGCCCTGATCGGTCCATTGAAGTATTCGCTGATCCCGCGCTTGGTCACCCCCAGCCAAATCGTTGAGAAAAATGCTTGGATGGAAACCGGCACATTTGTCGCAATTTTAATCGGAACACTGCTGGCAGCAGACTGGATCATCGCCGCCCCTTGGCTTTTAGTCGTAATGATCGTGGTGCTCGCGCTGATCGGCTGTCTGTGCATTGTCATGATGCCATCGCTCAGTGGGTATTCTCAGAGCATTCAAAAGACGCTTCCAGAATTAATTCACCAACAGCGTCAAGACCACCGCTCGATGGCTGCGATTTGGTGCTTGAGTGGATTTTGGGGCCTTGGATCTGTGTGGTTAACTCATCTACCGGTGTTAGCAGTTGACGTTTGGCAGCTATCTCCAAGCTCGGTATCCACCTTGCTGAGCCACTTTGTCCTTGGAATCTCTCTCGGCGCATTTGCTGGAGTTTTGATGAAGCGCTTACCCCTTATTCAACGAATCTTCATTGGAGCCATCGCGATGGTAATCGGGGGTTCTATGGTTCAGGTGAATGACTATCAGATCGCTTCGATTGGACTGATGTTAACCAGTGCAGGCGGCGGGTTTTTGGCGCTCCCTTTGTACACCTTACTGCAAGACGACCTTATGGCCGTCGCCGAGCGAATCGCTGTCAATAATATCGCCAACGCGCTGATGATGATTGCAACCGCGATGACATCGTTGATCGTCGTTGGTTTGCTCGAATTACCATTACAAATCTGGTTGTTGCTTCTGAGCATCGGCCAATTTTTCCTCTGCTTCTACCATCGCCGCAATTTGCGCCTCAGCTAGGGCTTCAGGTGGTGGTGGCATTTGTAAAAAATAGCCCTGATTCTCAATCGCAGCCAGAACATCCGATGCCTGTACTCGGGCCAATTTCTTATCTTTCGTGAGTAGCAAAACCATCACTGACTCAGTCTGACCAAAGGTTGCCAACAAATCTTCAGGAACCGACTTCAGTCCGTTCTTTTGCTCGACATAAAGATACATTTCTTCTTTTTTGTGGCCTTTAAAAATCTCAATAACCCGCATGAAATACTTCCTCTAATAATGTTCGTCGCCAACCCACAGGCTCCCACTGACGCCCATCAAGTGACGCAATCAATTGCCGCTTTTTCACCAGCATTTCAGGCGCAATACCGAGCGCTTTTGCGATTTTCTCGACCCGAGTTTGCCGATCCTTCAGGGCCTCCTTTAATCGCTTCGACAGGGGTGGCGGAGGGGTCTCAATGGGTCCAGCCTCCGAGGCATCTTCAAGGACTTTTTGCAGTTGACTGCCAAAGCGATCCGCCTGTTTATCGGTTAATCCATGTTGACTCACTAACTGATGATGCCGGCCAACTTGGCCTGCGGCTGCCAGTGAAAACAATGATTGGTCACTCAAGACTTGCTTGCGCGGTTTGTCCACTCGTCGCGCAGTGTCTTCTCGCCATTGAACCAGATGCACCAGGCGCGACATCCCTTCGGGACTGAGACGCCAGGCGTTACCAAACCGATGTACTTGTGTTTCAACATCCCCATCCATCAAGACCAATGCATTACGCTCTTGAATCGAAGCCATTTCTTCTTGCATCCATGGAAGACGACCGGACCGCTCCAATTCCTCGGCGAGGATTTCATACAACGGTTGCAACACCAAGACATCCTCCTTCGCATAATGGCATTGCGCTTCAGAGAGAGGGCGTTTGGTCCAGTCCGAACGGGTTTGCTCTTTGGACAACTCCTTTCCCAACAATTCCAAGACTAAGGCCGATAGACTCATCGAAATCTTGTCGTGCAATAAGGCGTAAGCGATTTGCGTATCAAAAACCGGGGTTGGCACACACCCAGTGAGTCGGAACAAGACTTCATAATCCTCCTGCGCTGCATGCAACACTGAGGTCGCACTGCGTTTGAGCGTCAAGCCGAGGGGTTTGAGATCAATCTCAGCGAGTGGATCAATCAGATAGGCTTGGTCCTGCAATGCGATCTGGATTAGCCCTGGTTTCGGGTGAAAGGTCGAGACTCTGACAAACTCAGTATCTAACCCAATCGCGTTTGCATCAGCCACCTGCTCAACTAACGCATCGAGTTCTGCTTGATGATCGATCCACCCGATGACTCTCACAACTGGATCTCAGTTCGTGATGCCAACGCCTGTGACAGCGTCGAAATATCCAGATGATCTAATTCTCCACCAACAGGTACACCTTGAGCAAGTCGAGTGATTCGAGTAATCGATCGCAATTGACTGACGATTTGGTGAGTGGTCGCCTCACCTTCCACCGTCGAAGCCAATGCCACGAGGCACTCAGTCGGTTGCTCGCGTTCAACTCGCATCACGAGATCTGACAACCCGATTTCATTGGGTCCTAGACCATCAAGAGGGTTCAAAAGTCCTGACAGACAATGATATCGCCCCTGAAACAAGCCTGACTGTTCGATCGCTAAAATATCGCTGGGCGAGGAGACAACACAGAGCAATTGCTGATCTCGTGTATCGTCTTGACAGATCCGACAGGGTTGAATTTCGGTGAGATTCTGACACTTCTCACAATGCTCAATCTGCTCGAGCGCTTGGGTTAATGTGGCTGCTAAGTGTAAACCACGCCCTCGATCTCTCTCCAATAAATGCAAAGCCATTCGAGAGGCTGAACGTGGGCCGACGCCAGGTAGACACCGAAGCGCTTTTTCCAGACTGACCAAAAGTGGAGAAATGCTCATGAGAACGGGAACTTAAATCCGGGTGGTAGGTTCAAGCCCTGAGTTAATGAGCCCATGCTGTCTTGCTTGAGCGCTTCCAGTTTCTGATTCGCATCATTGATCGCCGACGCAACCAATTCGCCGACGATGGCAGCCTCATCGGCCAACACATTGGGGTTAATGAAGACATTTGTGCAATCGCCTCGCCCATTTAAGGTGACAGTCACAAGACCGGCACCTGACTCACCAGTCACTTCTTGATCGGAGAGCTTCGCTTGTGCCTCTTTCATTTGTTCAGCGACTTTCTGCGCCTGCTTCATCATTTCCTGTAAGGGGCCATCAAACATGGTGATCTCCATTTCGTGGTTGAATCGTATCAATGCGAACAGAGGCATCAAATCGCTCAGTTAGCGCTGTAATAAATGGATCGTCCTTGAACTGCGATTGCGCCAAATGAAGACGCTCTTCCTTCAAACGGAGACGATAAGATTCAGGCGTCTCCCCCAACTGATCGCGAACTTCAATCACGAGATCAGGGGCCCCTCCCAATTGCGTCGCAAACGCATCCGTCACTCGCCGCCGATGCATCTCGTTGAGTAAACTATCGGTATGCGCATTGGTGGCAAGGAGCACTTTCTCGGAAGAAGCTGAAACCAAGACCGTTTGTGCCAACAGCGATGCCGTCATTCCTTTCACGGGAAGCAACCGGCACTCAAACACCCATGCCTCTGGACTCAGTGCGAGCGTTGGCTGCGACTCAGTCTCCGCACTTGAGTCACCCTCTGAATCATCATCATGCTCCTCAGTGACCGGACTCTCAGAGAGTGACGTCGATAACAGCTGCGACACAAGATCCGATGGCGCGGGTTCAATGGATTGAACATTCGCGTTTCCCGATGATTCCATGTGACCAATAGTTTTAGAACTTCCGCTCTTGGCAACCAC
>JAHEDY010000002.1:0-23264 GCA_024640985.1 Gammaproteobacteria bacterium | reverse complement strand
TGGCTCTGGCTCTGGCTCTGGCAAATGATTTTCAATCGACGCGATTGGGGTGGCCGAACTCGTCGATTGATCAGGCTCAGGCTCAGTGGTCGGCTCTGCATCTGAGGCCGGTTGTGCTGCGGATGATCCACTGATCACCTCTCCTGCCCTTGCTGGACGAAATGCAATCATGCGTAGCACGAGCATTTCAAAGGCGGACCTCGCATCGGAAGCCATGGGTAAATCACGATAGCCAGTCAGTGCAAATTGATAGGCCAATTGTAAAAATTCCGGCGACATCACTAACGCCAACTCTCGGACAGCTTTTTGCTCGCCAGGTGAGAGGTGACTGATCCCTTGATCCGTGACTTGTGCAATCGCCACGTGATGCAACAGAGACTGCATGCCGCTGATCAAGGCCATCCAATCCGGTGTCTCACGGGCCAATTCACGGATTCTTGACAACGCATCGTCGGCCTGTCCTGCTGCAATATCGGACAACAATTGCGGTATTTCAGAAACCCCTTGAGTCCCCAGCATTTCAATCACGTTGTCTGCCGAGACAGTGCCCTGACCGTGCGCGATCGCTTGGTCAAGTAACGTCATCGCGTCACGGACGGACCCACGACCGGCTTTGGCTAGGTGCCACAGCGCATCTTTCTCGAAGGTCACTTGTTCTTCGGAAAGCACGTGCTCGAGATGAGATTCAATTAAATCAGGACCCAAATCTCGTAAATGGAACTGCAAGCAGCGCGACAATACGGTCGGCAAGAGCTTTTGGGGGTCTGTGGTGGCCAGTAAAAACACCACATGCTCGGGAGGTTCTTCCAAAGTTTTCAATAACGCATTAAACGAATGCGTTGTAAGCATGTGTACTTCGTCGATCAAATAAACTTTGTATCGCCCCTGACTGGGTGCGTAACTCACGTTCTCGAGCAGTTCACGAGTGTCATCAACCTTCGTTCGGCTGGCAGCATCCACTTCAAGAAGATCAACAAACCGATTATCCGAAATCGCTTGGCAATTTCGGCATTCGCCACAGGGTGTTGCAGAGACCCCCGTTTCGCAGTTCAGACACCGAGCCAGAATTCGAGCAATCGTGGTTTTTCCGACGCCACGTGTCCCGGTAAACAAATACGCATGATGCAACCGGCCGGTAGTCAATGCGTGCGTCAGTGCCTTACGAACGTGCTCTTGACCGATTAATTGATCAAAGGTGGTCGGCCGCCATTTTCTGGCTAAGACCTGCTGATTCATGCATGCCTCTTTCGATTGGAAGCAACTCCTGCCAGCCACACCCCGGCACACCAAATATCCGCTGCCGCTGCTCCCTTCCGGGCCTGACGGGGTTCACAAATATCCAATTGCGAGGGGACCGACAAGAGTCACCATTGATGCCCGGTTATCCGGGAGCCCTCTATTGTCAGGGTAACCATGCCTCGGATGCAAGTTTGATTGCCATCAGAGTGCACATGAGGACCACCAAAGGGCGAATCAACACGATACCGCGACCAAGCATCACTCGCGTCCCAACAAGCGCGCCCAGGATTTGGGCAGGGATCATCACGGCGACCGCACTCCAATTCACCAAATCACTCGTCACGAACAACAGAAACGCTGCAAAATTCGTCATGGCATTGAATAACTTGGCATGAATGGTGGCGTCACGGAGCGACAGCCCCAATCCAGAAATCATCAACAGCGCAAACAATGAGCCGGTTCCGGGTCCGAAAAACCCATCGTAAAAACCGATGGACGCGATCCCAGCAACCGCCAGGATTCCGAACACTGGAATGACCTTTGAGGATGTGTGAGGGAGGCGAACAAACCCAAAATAACCGGCTGCAAGCAGCAACAATAGTGGGACCGCACGTTCTAACCAATCCGCTTCGGAGACTTCCCGAAGGGTCCAAGCGCCAAGCAACGCCATCCCAAACGCCAAAGCAGCATAGGGCCAAAGACTTCGCACTTTTAAGTGCCCCGATGCCATTAACTTTAAGGACGCAGTGAGGGTTCCAGCGAAAGCTTGGCATTTATTGGTTGCAAGTGCCTGTCCAGGAGATAAACCTGCGAACAAAAATGCAGGGATAGTAATCAACCCGCCACCACCGGCCAAGGTGTCAACAAATCCAGCGATAAAACCGACTGTGGCCAGTAAAATCAGCCACTCGGGTTCAAGAATCAAATACGATGCCCAGTCGCTCAGCAACCTCACGATAGGCGTCTAGAACTCCGCCCAATTTCTGCCGAAAACGATCTTTATCCTTTTTTTCACCGGTGACTTTGTCCCACAATCGACAACCGTCCGGACTGAATTCATCACCAAGAACAATCTCACCGTTCGCACGCCCAAATTCCAATTTAAAATCCACGAGTTGAAGTCCGGAATCATCGAATAATTGCTTCAATACGCGATTCGTCTCGAGGGTTAATTGATGCATCCGAGCCATCTCATCACGACTAGCCCATCCAAAAGCTTCAACATGATGCTCTGTAATCATGGGGTCGTGCAGCGCATCGTTTTTCAGAAACAGCTCGAACAACGGCGGATCAAACGCAAGGCCTTCATCAACCCCCAAACGTTTGACCAAAGATCCTGCTGCTCGATTGCGAACCACACATTCAACGGGAATCATCTCCAACCGCTTGACCAAAGAATCAGTCGCGTTTAATCGCTCGACAAAATGCGTCGGGATCCCAGCATCGGCCAATTTCTGCATGATGAACGCGTTAAATTGATTATTAATCGCACCCTTCTCGCTCAGTTGTTCAATGATCTCTCCATCAAAGGCTGATGTGTCATCACGAAATTTCAAGATCAATAATTCAGGGTCTTCGGTGACATAAGCCGATTTGGCTTTTCCCTGATACAACAATTCCAATGCGTCCATCATATCCCCACGCTTATCCAATTAAATCCGTCCGACTGCGATGCAATCAATCGTTCAATATTACGCCCTTGAAGAGCCCTTTCGAGCGCTTGTTCGACCCGGGCAACCTCATTATTCGTTTCACTGATATGACAGGCGACCACGGTCTTTAATCGATCAGTGATAATTTCCGCCACTAACGAGGCAGCCTGATCGTTGTTTAAATGCCCGAAGTCACCGCCCACGCGAGATTTCAAAAAGCCAGGGTAAGGCCCACTCTTGAGTAGCTCTCGATCATGATTAAATTCAACAGACAGCGCGTCTAATTCTTGAAACCCTTGCAGGACCCGTCCTGAGATACTGCCTAAGTCGCTTAATATTCCGAGGCGTCGCCCGTTATATGTAAACACAAACTGCAGTGGTTCTCGGGCGTCGTGCGGAACGGGAACGGGTCGTACTTCAATATCACCAATTGAAAATAACCCATTGATAACATGCGAGTGATTGCAGAGATCATGACCAATCTCAATCCAAGTGCCACGCGATGCATACACGGGAATGTTGTGTCGATTCGCCAAGCCTTCGATCCCACTGGCGTGATCACTGTGCTCGTGGGTCACTAAAATTCCAGACAGCGAATCAGGGTCAACGTTCAGGCGTTTCAGGCGGGCAATTGCCTCTTTATAGCCAAAACCGCAATCCACCAACACCGTGGTTGAATCCGTAGCCACCACTGAACCATTGCCTCGACTTCCACTGCCGAGTGACGCAAATCGCACTAGTACAGACGCTCTCTGAATTCGCGAATCAATTCGTTGGCACCACCAATCGACGCCGCGGCCCCAGTTGGAACAACTTTCACCACCAACCCTTCGTCTGTGCGCTGCATTTGGACTTGATAGGATCCGACTGGGTCTTCGATAGTTGTCGCGATCGCGCGATTGAGAGCACTCATGGTTGCTAATCGCCGTTCTGTCGCCTTACGAACATAGCGGATATTCAGGAGGCCTTTCTCAAGATCACCTCCATCGATTGCCGCTCCTAAATCGCGCACGGCATCTACCGTCACACCGAACACACGAGGAATTTCCGCCGCAATGATCAGTTCATCCATCCCGTCGACGCGACGCGACGTCATTCGATTGCCAACTTCCAAAAGTGACAACGCGCGTGATACTGCCTTTCCTTCATCCTCTCGACGCTCAAGATGGTATTTCAACTCATCCAAAATACGACCGACTAACACCTCATCAAAGCGCCCAGTGGCTGCCTCAAGACGCACTTCACTCGTACCGACGCGCAGCCCAGGCTCAAGCGAAAATTTCAACGATACGGGCCCAACTTCAGGAGCGAAGTGGCGAATAATCCGGCTCCCGGAATGGGTGTTGACACCCTGAAACACACTTGACTCAACACTCTGGATACCAGCATTTTGCGATGCGTTAACGACCTCAAGCTTGTTGTCGGCGACAAACCGTTCAAGTTCAGGCCAGACAGCCGATGGTGCTTCAGGAATCGATAACCAATGAAAGTCACCAAGTTGATAGCGTCTGATGGTTGGCAGCGTCAGTGTCCGAAGTGCAGCCTCTGCCCTTGGCGCTTCAAATGAACCCCCATACAAACCAGCCGTTGGCTCGTCCACACCAGGGATCCGCAACGACTCATTGACGCGATCATCCGACAATCCCTCAGGAACCTTGAGTTTGGGTTCCACATACGCGGCTTGATAATCCAATTGACGATCACGAATCGCAGCCTGCTGGTTCGACCCCGAACAACCGACCAGAGTGATTAAGGAAGTAAGGATGATGATTCGCTTCACAGGCTGATTCCTGCTTGTTCACAGGCTTGGCGAACAGCATGTTGTCCTTCATCGGTCAGAGGCACGAGGGGCAAGCGGCAGTCTGCTCGCATCAATCCCATTGCAGAAAGCGCCCACTTACTCGGAATCGGGTTCGGCTCCAGAAATAATTTTGAATGAAGGCCAAGTAATTTCTCGTTCAGAGCCTGAGCCTCAGCTCGTTTGCCTGCCATCGCGAACTCGATCATTTGCGCCATCAGCTGAGGAGCGACATTCGCGGTCACAGAAATATCACCATCACCCCCTAATAAGCACAATTCCATCGCGGTCGGATCATCACCTGAGTAAACCGCGAACCCGTTAGGCCTTTGCTTTAACAGGTATTTTGCACGCTCAAGATTCCCAGTTGCGTCTTTAATTCCAACGATGTTTGACACCTCAGCGAGTTCAAGCGTGGTGTCATCGGCGATGTCGGTCACTGTCCGCCCAGGAACGTTATACAAAATCACGGGTAAATCCGTACTCTGAGCAACCGCACGGAAATGCGCAAGCAGGCCAGTCTGAGGGGGTTTGTTGTAATAGGGAGCGACCGACAGAATCGCATCTGCTCCAGCTTGAGTCGCCGCTTCCGTTAACTGACAGGCTTCCGCTGTCGAGTTCGATCCAGCGCCTGCAATCACAGGAATACGGCCAGCGCTATAGTCCACTGTCGCTCGGATGACTTCATGATCTTCAGTGTGCGTTAAGGTTGCTGACTCACCAGTCGTGCCAACAGCAACAATCCCGTGAGTCCCCGCTGACACATGGAATTCAACCAATCGTTTTAGCGCGTCGTAGTCTACCGCTCCAGATGCATTGAATGGGGTCACTAGCGCAACGATGCTGCCTCGGATCATGTTAGTTTAACCTTCACTGTCAATAAGCCCTCTATGGTACAGACCCACGGATTCTTCCGGCAAGGTTGCAAACCAGAAAAAAATCGCCACTCAGACAATAACTGATCAATTTGGAGATCCCATGAGCACTGCACTCAACGCCCCGATTCCCTCGTTTGACGCTCTAACAGCAACATCTGGCACCACGGTTTCATCCGAAACGCTGACAGGTCAGTTTTCGGTCCTGTATTTCTATCCCAAAGACAGTACCCCTGGGTGCACCACAGAAAGTCAGGACTTTACGCGTCTTTTCCACGAATTCCAGGCGTTAAATTGTCAAATCTTCGGTGTGTCTAGAGATTCCATCAAAAGCCATGAAAACTTCAAAGCCAAGTATGACATGCCCTTTGAACTCATCTCGGATCCTGACGAAAATCTCTGTACCGCGTTTGACGTGATGAAACTGAAAAACATGTATGGCAAGCAAGTTCGAGGCGTTGAACGATCAACTTTCCTCATTGACCCCGATGGTGTGCTGACCGCTGAATGGCGTAAAGTCTCGGTGCCAGGACATGCAGAAGCAGTGCTCGAGACGTTGAAGAATCAAAGTTAACGCTTGGCGACTTCAATGTCGAATGCATGAGGTGGGCCTTCGGTCACTGAAACCAGTCGGTGGCCTGCCCGGTTGCAAAAAGCGGGGATATCTCGCAACGAAATGGCATCTGTGGTGATTAGGCGAATGATTGAATCCTCATCGCCCTCATTCATCGCCACTTTAAGACGCAGTAACGGCAGTGGGCATTTCAAGTCCGTGCAATCGAGTGTTCGCATATCGCTTCCTATATAATCGAGTCAGTATAGTCAAATTAGGGTCTTTGATGCGAAACCTTGTCACTGCGCTGATCATCGCGTTATCACTCGGAAGCCAGCATGCTTTGGCAATTTCAGCCGATGATCTCGCAACTCGCGAAGGTGAAGTGATCTTTGGTCAGGCGTGGCTGAAGTCAATGCGGGGGCGGCTCGGCGAGCGCATGGATCCATTTTGCATCGACCTCCTTGAGACTTGGTTAACGCGACTCAAAAATCAATTCGAACTCGGCGCCATGCCAATGACAGCGCTGTGTTTAAATAGCCAAGATTTCAATGCGTTTGCAGCTCCTGGCGGCATCGTAGGCGTTAATCGAGGGGTATATTTGGACTTGGCCACTGAGTCAGAAATCATGGCCGTTCTTGCCCATGAGCTCGCGCACTTGGCCCAGCGCCATCATTATCGCGGATTAAAAAATTCACAACGCCTATCCACAGGCACGCTCGCCACTCTAGCTGGCGTAGTAGCAGCCATCGCCACCAGACAAGGGCAGGCAGCGCAATCCTTGATTATGGGTGGCCAGGCCGCGAATGCGACCGCCGCCCTCGCCTATTCACGGGATTATGAACGAGAGGCAGATCGAATCGGTGTCACAGCGTTGGCAGGTGCGGGTTATCCACCCGAGGCGATGGCATCGGTGTTACAAATCCTCGCTGAAAAACAGACGCAAACCACTCAAGATTTAGCGTTTTTAAGTACGCACCCTTTGGGAATCGAGCGACAGTCCGATCTGGATGCGCGCGTGGCACAAATGCAAGATCCAAGAGAAGGACAGCCAGTGCTTTCTCCCAAGGACTTCCAATTATTTCGATGTATACAGACCGAAGGGATTGAATTTGCCACTGGTAAACAAGCAAAACAGTCATGTTCTGAGATTCATGCGTTGCTCGCGGATTATCGCTCTGAACGCTATGAACAGGCACTCAATCAATTTGATCAATTACCGGAGGCCGTTCGTCAAACCTTTAGTGGACTTGACTTGGAAATTGCCTTAACCCTGAAAACCGGAGACTTTGATCGAAGTCGCGAAGCGATTGAAACGATCGCTCTCTTTTTTCCATCTTGGGTACAACCCACAATTGCCGCCGTCGATTTAGCTATCGCTGAAGCAGACGCAAGACTCCCTCGAGCGCTACGTGACCAACTGGTGCAGCGGCCAGAGCGGCTCGATCTATGGCGAGCGCTGGCCCGATTCGCACAAGCATTCAAACAGGACCATTTGCTGTTTGAAGCCCGCAGTTGGGATGCATTGCTGCATGGCAAGCTCGAAGCCGCAAAAATGCAGATGACTAGAGCTCAAGAGGTCTGGCCAAAAGCGGCTGATTCTCGACCACTTGATCTCCTGAAGGACGCGATTAAGCAGACTGAGACGCTTTAAACTCGAGCATTCGAGTCAGTGGTTTCATGGCAGCTTCCGCTAACGCTGGATCGATCACGATCTCTGATTTCTGAGACCAATGATCCAATAAATGGTTAATTCCAGACAGTCGGTTCATCGCCATCCATGGGCAATGTGCACAACTCTGACAGGTTCCGCCGGCTCCACGAGTCGGCGCCTCAATCAATCGCTTACTTGGCACCCGCTGCTGCATTTTATAAAAGATTCCACGGTCGGTCGCCACAATGAAGCTCGGATTGGGCAACCGCTCGGCCGCATCGATTAACTGAGACGTTGATCCGACTGCGTCTGCGCGATCAATCATCTCCTCCGGAGACTCTGGATGAACGAGCAAGCCTGCATCGGGATACATCGATTGCAGCGCATCCAGATCGTTCAGTCTAAATTCTTCATGGACCACGCACGCCGAATCCCACAACAACATCTCAGCGCCGGTGCGCTTCTGAATATAACGACCTAGATACCGATCCGGAGCCCAAATCAACGACTGGCCTTGCGCGGTGAGGGATTCTACGACATCCACCGCGATCGATGAGGTCACCACCCAATCCGCTCGCGCCTTGACGGCCGCCGAGGTATTGGCATACACCACCACCGTATGATCTGGATGAGCATCGCAAAATTCGTGAAATTTGTCTGCAGGACATCCCAGATCCAGACTACAAGTGGCCTCTAGGGTTGGCATATAGACCCGCTTCTCAGGACTCAAAATTTTTGCGGTCTCACCCATGAAGGATACACCGGCAACGATCAGCGTCTCCGCTGGGTCGCTGGCGCCGAATCGCGCCATCTCCAGAGAATCTGAGACAAGACCACCGGTTTCTTCTGCCAAACGCTGAATCTCGGAATCGACGTAATAATGCGCAACGAGCCGAGCGCCGGATTGAATGAGCTTATCTTTAACCGTCTCAAACAAAGCCGCCTCTTGCTGAGAATGGGACTCAGCGTCCGATAAGGCTCGATCCAAATAGGCTCGTACGTCAGCACGGGTTGCGATGTAATCGTCCAATTCAGTCGTCATGTTCTTTTCCGGCGGGATAAACGTGGTGAGAAATCATCCGGCTTATCTTTCAGCCAGTCAACGAAGGCTTTGATATCGGGGTGTTCGCGTAATAAATCAATACTGTGAAAATGAACGGCTAGATCACGCTCCTTAAAGGTTCGATGCACGTGACGATGGCAGGCTTTGCAGAGCCTGGCGATGCGTTGATTGAGCACTTCTTTGGAAAACCGGGCTCGAATCGATTCACTCCGATGCACGCGCTTCGGAATTAAATGATGGCGCGTCAATCCGGTGATCCGACCACAGAGTTCGCAGCAATTTGACATAGAAAACCTATCAATTAATTCTGTTATTCTCATTAAATTCAGAATATTATTCGAAAATTAAATTTAATGAAGGAATTTAATTTTGTCTTTTCCAATTAATGACAAAGATCGATCAATTCTCAGGATTCTTCAAAAAACTGCCGATATCACCAATGCCGAATTGGCCAAACAGGTCGGCCTATCGCCATCCGCCTGCCTCACTCGAGTGAAAAAACTCAAGACCGACGCACTCATCCGGGGCATTTCCGCAACGCTCAATGCGAATGCGTTAGGATTCAATTTTCACGTCTTCGTCTATATCCGGCTTGCGAATCAGGAGAGAGATACGCTGTCCTATCTTGAAGGGGCGGTCAAAATGAATTCTAAAGTTCAAGACTGCTTCCGAATGACTGGCGATTACGACTATGTTCTTCGAGTTCTCCTCAAAAACACGCCCGAACTCGAATATTTTTTGACTCACGAACTGAGCCGAATCCCTCATCTCGCATCCATTCGCACCGAAGTGGCGATGAAGTGCGTCAAACAAGACCCAAGTCTCGCGATTTAACGCACATCTTTGGCGCAGCGAAAACCGATATACACCACGGCGGTGTTTCTTGGCTTAACCGCCCGATCGTCTCGATGCATCCGAAAGGCCTCATACCACCAACTCCCACCAGCAGTGACTTTGGAATCGAGGGAATCACTGTTAACCCACTCCCACACATTCGCTCCCATGTCATAAAGACCGTTGACTCCTTGCCGGGTAGTACCAACCGGAGCCGGACCGACCCCACGATCCAAAACATGACGAAAACTCACTGGCGGAGTAAACCCGCATTCAGATAAACAATTCGCTCCCAGCGGCGAATTGCCTGTCGGATACGGATAATTTTGACCTTGCACAAAGTCTGGACCTGAATCCGAACGATGCTCGAGATAAGCTGCCTGCCACCACTCGGTCTCCGTTGGAAGTCTTGCACCACGCCATTCACAATAGGCCGTCGCCTCATCAAATGTCAGATGCACCGCTGGTAATCTGAGATCAGACTCAACCCCGAATGGACGTTGCCATGTCCAACCGGGCTTTTGCTCCCAACCCCAACCATACACCTCGCCACCGCCAGAGTGCTCCGCCTGACTGACAAAACCTGTGGCCTTGGCAAATCTCTGAAACTCAGCAATCGAGACTTCGGTTCGATCAATGGCAAAGCTCTCAATCACCTGCATTTCCGCCTTAGCAGGCACTGCTACCAACAACAGTGCCACTGTTCTTATGAAATTGATCACCCAACTACCCCGGACTCTGCATTGCGCTCCAAGTTTTGATAAGGTTCGCTCCGCAAACTACAAGGGCTGATATGTTCACTTCATCGTTACGTGCTCCACCCGTCGAATGTCAACGGGGCATCTCCAGACACTTGGCGCCAATTCTTGCGTCTTGCCACCTCGAACGGGTTGCGATCGTCCACGGGACGTTGCGGGCCAATGTTCAATCGGTGGTTGAACAGATTCGTCAATCGGTCGTTGTGGTTGCTCAAATCGAAGTCCATGATGAACCTTCTCTGCCCGCGCTTGAACGTCACTTACAGGAATTTAAGGGTTTGGCCATGGATGGACTCATCGCCATCGGTGGCGGATCAGTGCTTGACATGACAAAAGCATTGGCCGGGCTGATCCCTGCCAAACATCCTGTACTCACCTATTTAGAGGTTGTTGGGGAAGGTCGTGCGCTTGAACAACAACCGCTGCCCTGGATCGCCATCCCCACAACTGCCGGGACAGGTTCAGAAATGACCAAAAATGCGGTCATTGACATCCCAGATGCCCAACGCAAGGTCAGCCTGCGTGATCCAAAACTCCTGCCAGCGATTGCGCTTGTCGATCCTGCGTTAACCGATCACACGCCAAAAGCAGTGACGCTCGCCTGTGGATTGGATGCGGTGACACAATGCATCGAGCCCTATCTATCAAACAAACGTTCTTTCCTCACCGACAGCCTCGTGGAACCAGTGATCCCCAGAGCCTTGCAGGCGCTCCATCGATTAATGGATCAAGAAACATCAGCAGATCGCGATACCTTAGCCTACACCAGCATGATCGGTGGAATCGCCCTCGCCAACAGCGGTCTCGGCGTCGTGCACGGCTTTGCAGGCCCCCTTGGCTCTGTGACGGGTGCAGCACACGGCGCAATCTGCGGCGCATTATTGCCTTATGGTTTAAAAGCGAACCAACACTTTGCCGAGGATCCAATCGTGACGCAGCGATTGGAGCAGATCGCGGACTGGATCGCTGATATATTCGGTGGGCTGAAGGCTGATGCCTTTGATACACTGGCGACCTGGATTGCAGATCAAGGGATCACAGGGCTCGCGTCTCTTGGCTTGAAGAGAGTAGACATCCGCGCTGTCGCCATCGCCTCACAAGCCTCCTCATCGATGAAAGCCAATCCCGTGGCATTACCACTTGAGGCACTGGTTTCGGTTCTTGAAGAAGCGCTTTAAATAACCGATAGATAGGGACAGGACTGATTAGGATGCAATATGGGATCTGAATTTCGCTGGATTATGGGCTCAATCGGAGTAGTCATTGTCTTTGGCCTTGGCCTTCTTGTTTATGGGATCATTGACTCCAATCGTTCAATGTCTGGACCAAAAGCCACCATTGACGCTGGCGAGGGAGCTGCGATCAAAATCGACAGATGGGAGTGCATGAAGGGCGAAGATCAACGCGGTTCGCCTTATGAATATTCCCGCAATGCCAGAAATGGTGCCACCGGACCCGCTTCGATCGCTTGTAAAAAGGAAAATTAACACGTGACCTACACTGTCTATCTCTCTGGAGAAATCCACACCAGCTGGCGTCAAGAAATCATCAAAGCGACAACGGATTTGGGGATTCGCTTTACCGCCCCTGTGACAGACCATCCAGCGTCTGACGCCGCTGGAGATTTTCTTGGGCCAGTCGAACCGGGATTTTGGAGAGACCAGCAATCCAGCGGCGTCAATGCCATTCGCACGCGTCATGACATCGATCGGGCAGATTTGGTAGTGGTCCGATTTGGCGATCAGTACAAACAGTGGAATGCGGCATTTGATGCAGGCTACTGCGCCGCCAAAGGGATCCCTTACATCACATTGCATGCGGACGATATCGTGCATCCTCTCAAAGAGGTCGATCAAGCAGCCTATGCTTGGTGCAAAACAACTGAACAGGTCGTGACCCTTCTTCGCTACGTGCTGACACAAGCCTAATCGGTGGAAGACCTTTCCTGGTATCAGTACGCGATCATTGGACTCACCTTTGTTTGGAGTGGTTTTGTCCGAAGCGGGCTAGGGTTTGGTGGCGCAGTCTTAGCGCTGCCCTTTTTATTATTGGTTGTGAATGATCCGCTGATCTTCCTTCCACTGATCGCGATGCATCTGATTTTCTTCTCTACTCTGATTATGATCCAGAGCACCCGAAATCAGGCGCCCGAGCAACTCAAAACCATCAATTGGGCTTACTTAAAGCGCAGCATGGCGATCATGATCGTCCCGAAAATTGCCGGTGTTATCGGACTGCTGACGCTACCACCCGTGATCATGAGCACCATTATTTTCTTCATCGTGATCGCTTATGCGGTCGGATACATTATCAATCGGCCGATCCAAATCAAAACCAAGCTTCAGGAGTACGGGTTTTTAGGTCTCGGCGCCTACGTCTCAGGAACCTCGCTGACGGGAGCACCCTTAATTGTTCCGGTTGTTGCAGCACGCGTCGAAAAACATGAATTACGAAACACGCTGTTCGTTCTTTGGTGGATTCTAACGCTCATCAAACTGATCTCCTTTGTCATCGCTGGAATTGACCTGCAGTTAATTCACCACCTGTGGTTACTTCCCTGTGCCTTTGTCGGGCATGTGCTTGGCAACCGCATGCACAACTATCTGGTGGAACAAGAAACCCCAACGTTTTTCAGAGTTCTGGGCATTGCTTTGGTCATCGTCAGTTTGACTGGTCTCTTGAAGTCCTTCGTCTTTGGCTAGTGGGCTTAAGGCATTTCTTGACGTGTTCGATTGGATGACTCAGCCCAGAGATTGAGCTCAAACTCCCGAGAATAGGCTTCGATCGATGTGAGCTCTTCGGACGAAAACTGCAACGACGAAGTAGCTTGAATCGCATCCAGAAGTTGCGCTTCCGATCGAACGCCAATCAGCGCCGAAGCGACTGACGACTGCCTTAATACCCAGCTAATCGCCAGTTGAGCCATCGATTGACCACGCTCATCAGCAATCATCTTCAAACCGGCGAGCGACGATCGGACTTCAGCGGTGATGAGTGAGGAATCAAAGGACCCAGGAGCACCAGCGCGCGACTGATCTGGCACTTGATGTAAATATTTGTCGGTCAAAAGACCTTGCGCAAGCGGTGAAAACGCGATCGCGCCAACACCTAATGACTGCAAAGTCTCCAACAATCCCGATGTTTCGATCCAACGATTAAAGAGCGAATAACTGGGTTGATGAATCAAACAAGGCACGCCAAGCTGTTTGAGAATGCTCACCGCTTCAATCGTCAACTCAGGACCATAGGACGAAATTCCCACATACAACGCCTTCCCCTGATGAACCGCTGTCGCTAGAGCCCCCATGGTTTCCTCCAATGGTGTCTCCGGATCCACACGATGCGAATAAAAGATATCGACATAGTCCAGTTGCATCCGTGACAAACTTTGATCGAGGCTCGAGAGCAAATACTTTCGACTGCCGCCATTACCATAAGGACCTGGCCACATGTCGTAACCCGCCTTGGTCGAAATGATCATCTCATCCCGAAACGGTCGAAAATCTCTCTGGTAAACTTGACCAAATTGGATCTCTGCAGAGCCATAAGGAGGTCCATAATTATTGGCTAAATCAAAATGGGTGATGCCATGATCAAAGGCGGTGTGCAAGATTGATCGGACCACACTCAAGGGAACGTCAAAACCAAAATTCTGCCAGAGGCCGACTGAAATCGCAGGCAGCTTGAGCCCACTGCGACCAACGGTGCGATATGGCATGCTCTCATAGCGCCCTTGATGTGGCTGATACTCATTGATGAGATTCATTTGACAATCCTTTCCTCAAACTGGTGTTTAATCGTATCTGACCACTGTGCGATTCGCTGTGATGCAGACAAATCTGTCTTAGACTGCCTGTCGACCGAAGCACTAAAGGCCTTAATCATGCGCTCATACTGCATCGCCTGAAATTGATGCTCCCGTTCAATCCCCTCGCTGCCCATCTCCCAAATCGCTGTATTCGCTGCGGGATTAAAGGGCCGCGGAATCACCCAGCAGTGTCTCTGTGAGTGAATAATGACCTGCTGAAACCTCGCCCGTCGCATGGAAACATCAAACTGAAGTTCGAGATGTTCATCAAACAAGAGCCGACCGGAGGTTCTCGCGTCAACCCCCTGCTCAATCCATTGACAGCCTGTCGCCGCTATTAATGAGCGCGCGCCCAACCAATGCGCCACCCAAAGCGCATAACATCCGATATCCAGTCGAGCTCCACCGCCAGTTTCGGGGCGATTTCTGATATTCAATCGATCACGATTGTCGTAGTGAAATTGCACAGACAGATGTAAGGGCTCGTCGGTTGGAATGTGTTGCCGGATCCATTGCCACTGTGGATGATGAGCAACCATCAACGCTTCCATCAGAAAACTTCGGTGTTTCTCTGCAACAACCGACAGTGAGCTGACTTCAGTTGCAGTCAAACCGAGTGGTTTTTCGCATAACACGGGAATTCCCGCTTCAATTGCACGTTTGCTCATGGGGTAATGCAAGTGATTTGGGAGCGCGATGTAGACTGCGTCAATCAGACCACTTGTGATGACATCGGAATAGTCGCTGAAGACCGCGCCCTCAAAGCCATCGGGCTTGACGCCACCAGAAGATCCAATCGCTGTGACTTTATGCCCCACGTTGAGAATCGCTGGATAGAGAGCCTCTCGCGCAATTTTGCCAAAACCCAAAATCCCAATACGCATCTACTAAGGCCTCACCGAAAAACGCGCAAGAGAACGCGTCGATAGTGCGCGCTGCAATCCATACAGACCAGCTTCTGAATCCAGTAGAATCTTAATCGGAACATGAGACAGGTATTGATGAAAACGACCTTTGGCTTTGAACCGGTCAAGGAAAGTTTCTCGTCGAAAATGAGCACCTAGTTTTGGAATCACCCCACCTGCCACAAAACATCCACCGGTCGCGCCCAACGTCAGACAGCCATCGGAGGCTACAATTCCAAAAAAACCCGCGAATAGATCAAGAGTGCGCCGCACCAACGGATCCGTCTCTGCAATCAGCATCATAGAGGCTGTATCTGGAGCTTTGACGGGTTGTCCTTCAAGAGCACACAGGGTTCGATACATCAAATGGAGCCCCGGCCCACTAATCAACCGTTCGGCTGACACATGTGGGAATTCATGCCGGAGGCACGACAGTAATTGCCACTCATCTTCAGTCTGTGCAGCCATGGTCACGTGACCACCCTCTGTGGATAGCGGCGTCCATTCACCATCGGCATCAACCACAACACCACCGACACCCAAACCGGTGCCGGGTCCAATCACGAACAACGGAGCCAAGGGATCAGCCATTCCCTCTTGCAGGATTTCAAACGAAGACTCTGGTACTGAGACAACTGCGAGTGACTGGGCAGTAAAATCATTAATCGTCAGTAATTCCGTCAGTCCCAGCGAATCAACAATTTCGTTTTTACGAAACGACCAATGATTGTTGGTCAATTTGACTAGATCTTGGTGGACTGGGCAGGCCACAGCGACAGCCAGTCGGTCAGCAACCGATGATGTTTGCTCCGAAAAATGGCGGTATGCCTCCTCGAGACCGACGAAATCTGCGCACTGAAGCACTGAAACTTGCTCTAGACGACCGTCAACACCAACCAACCCAAACCGTGCGTGAGTGCCTCCGATATCAGCGACAACCGCAGATTGGACCACTATCGGATTCTCTCTCCAGACTCAGGCTCAAATAAGATCACCTTCGACAAATCCACTTGCACGGGCGTCTTCTTCCCTGCGCGTAATCCTGCCTCGGGCGAGAGGCGAGCGAGAATTTCAATGCCATTCCATTCGCCAATCGCAATCGTGTCAGCGCCCATTGGCTCTGTCACATCAAAGTCCATCTCTAATGCCATCACTGAGTCTCCAACGCGTTCAGGTTTTGGTTCGGTGAGCATTTCAGGACGAAGGCCCAGGATGACGCGATGGATATTCTGGGCTTTTAACGTCGACGACTGAGGAATCATCAGCGATAAGCTGTGACCCGATGTATCGATGGCGAGACTTCCATCAGAATTCACTTCACATGGAACAAAGTTCATCGGTGGGCTTCCCATAAATCCGGCCACGAACTGATTGGCTGGATTATCATAAATTTCATTGGGCGTACCCAATTGTTGAACCACACCATCTTTCATCACCGCAATCCGATCGGCCAGCGTCATGGCTTCAATTTGATCGTGTGTCACATACACGATTGTTGTTCCAAGTCTCTTGTGTAACTTTTTGATTTCAGTGCGCATTTCGACGCGAAGCTTAGCATCTAAGTTGGACAGCGGTTCATCAAACAGATACACCCGCGGAGAACGCGCAAGCGCTCGCCCCATCGCAACCCGCTGGCGCTGACCACCGGAGAGCTGGCTCGGTTTGCGGTCAAGCAGGTGATTAATTTGCAACAAGGTGGAGACTTCTTGAACACGCTGATCACGCTCTGCTTTGGGGACGCCCCGCATCTCAAGCCCAAAACTGATGTTCCGGGCCACGTTCATGGTCGGATACAGTGCGTAGGATTGAAACACCATCGCGATATCACGATCTTTTGGGCTCCGCTCAGTGACATCTTCCCCTGCAAGTAATAACTGCCCAGTTGTCACCTCCTCAAGTCCGGCAATGGTATTCATCAGGGTGGACTTTCCACAGCCTGAGGGTCCAACCAGAATGAGAAATTCACCATCTGCAATATCAATGTTGATCCCTTTCAGAACTTCGGTTGAACCAAAGGTTTTGGTGACGTTAGAAATCGTTAACGAACCCATCGAGTTATCCTTTTACTGCACCCGCGGTTAGACCGCGGACAAAATATTTACCTGCCAGCACATACACCACCAGAGTTGGCAACGCGGCAATTAACGCCGCCGCCATATCGACGTTATATTCTTTCCCGCCGACCGATGTATTCACCAAATTATTCAACGCGACAGTGATCGGTTGAGTTCCTTGCCCTGAATAAACAACCCCAAACAGGAAATCATTCCAAATCTGGGTGAACTGCCAAATGATGGTGACCGTAAAGATCGGTAGAGAGATTGGCAGGAAAATGTGTCGAAAAATCTGAAAGAAATTCGCTCCGTCGAGCTGCGCTGCCTTGACCAATTCCGTTGGAACAGACACGTAAAAATTTCTGAAAAACAGCGTCGTAAAGGCAACTCCATAAATCACATGCACCAACACGAGTCCGGTCACTGTATTTGCGAGCCCAAAAGTCGCAAGCAGTCGCGCCATCGGTAGAAGAATGACCTGAAAAGGGATGAAGCAGCCAAATAATAAGGCAGCAAACAAAAATTCACTGCCTCGAAATCGCCATTTAGCCAGGACATAACCATTTAACGCCCCAATCAGCGTCGAGATCAAAACAGCCGGGACGACGATTCGGATACTGTTGAAGAAAAACGGAGCGAGACCCTCACACTCACTGCCTGTGCAAGCACTTCCCCAAGCTTTCGCCCATGCGTACAAGGTCGGCGCTGCCGGTAAGGCCAACAAATTGCCTTGTCGAATTTCCTCAATATCTTTTAAAGAGGTGGTGATCATCACATACAGCGGCATGAGATACAGCACAGCGAAGATCACGAGACAGGCATAGATCGCATAGCGACCGACCGACATACTGGTGTTACCCACGATTAGATCCTCGCAGTTCGGAATACAGATAAGGAACCAAAATGGCCAACACCCCAAACAGCATCACCATCGCGCTCGCTGCACCAATTCCCATCTGTGCTCGGTTGAACGCAAAGGTATACATAAAGTTCGCTGGAAGATCCGATGCGTAACCAGGACCTCCCCCGGTTAACGCTTGGACTAAATCAAAACTCTTAATCGCAATGTGCGAGAGGATCACGATGGCACTGAAGAAGACGGGGCGTAAAATCGGCAGGATGACATGCCAATAAGACTGCCAAGCACTTGCGCCATCAATTTGTGCTGCCTTGATCAGACTGTCATCCACACTCCGCAGTCCGGCCAGGAA
The DNA here is from genome assembly GCA_024640985.1 of Gammaproteobacteria bacterium. Taxonomy (GTDB): domain Bacteria; phylum Pseudomonadota; class Gammaproteobacteria; order Pseudomonadales; family Litorivicinaceae; genus HIMB30. Next base: position 4,860 of record JAHEDY010000002.1, on the reverse strand, counting down.
CATGGCCATGACAAATCCACTGGATTGCCAGACTGCCGCGATCACAATGGTATAAATCGCCATTTCCTGATCAACCAACCAGCGAAACTCGAAATCCGTAAACCCAAAATCACGGACCATCTTTTCGATACCAAGCCCTGGATTTAATATCCACTTCCATGCGGTACCCGTCACAACGAACGAAACAGCCATGGGGTATAAATAAATCGTGCGAATGGCCCCCTCTCCCCGAATCTTCTGATCCAGAAAAATGGCCAGCACTAAGCCAATCAGCAGTGAAATTGCGATAAATAAAACGCCAAACACCACCAAATTCGATATCGCCACATCCCAACGCGGATTAGCAAATAATTTTTCGTATTGAATGAAACCAACAAAGTCCCACTGCGGAAGCATCCGGCTCTTAGTGAACGACAACGCACCCGTCCACACAATAAAGCCATACATACACACAATCATGGCCAGCGTTGTTGGCGCCATGATGATTTTTGGCAACCAAGCTTCGAGCAGATCTAAGACAGATTGCTTTTTCACGGTTTGATGCATTGTGGAACTCCAGTCACGAGATGGGGCCCGAAAGCCCCATCCATCGCATTACATTGCTGCCTGAATGGCTGCGACGAGTTGCGCTTTACCGTCAGCTGGTGACGTATCAGAGTTGAAATAGTTTGTTGCGACGTCAGTGATCGCACCGGCGACAGCTCCAGGAACAGCCATTCCATGGGCAAAGCTTGGTACCAAACCGCCAGACTGCGCAGTGGATACAAACGCGTTCATCGAATCGTGAGCACAGGTATCAAATTTGGCGCGAGCCATGCCCAAACGCGCAGGAATCGAGCCTTTATTCAGGTTGAAGACTTCTTGGAAGTTCGTTCCTAGGATTTCTTCCGCCATGGCTTTCTGAGCACTTTGCTTGTTCACATCTGACTGCTGGAAAAACGCGAATGAATCAACGTTAAAGGTAAATCCATCAGAGGTTCCGGGCGCTGCAACGCAGACAAAATCCGTACCCGCATTTTTACCGGCAACCGCAAACTCACCTTTTGCCCAGTCACCCATGATCTGCATTGCTGCCTCACCATTAATGACCATCGAAGTTGCCACGTTCCAATCACGACCTGGAGCGTTGGCATCGATGAACTGGCGGAGTTCGCCAAATACTTTGAATACCTCATCGGTGGTTGAGCTATTCAACGCCTTCATATCAAGCTCAACAAACGCTTTTTTGTAGTACTCAGCGCCACCAACACCCAAAACGACCGCTTCAAAGACCGTATTGTCCTGCCAAGCTTGACCACCGTGCGCTAGCGCGATGTATCCCGCATCTTGGATTTTCTTCGCTTGAACCATGAAATCAGCCCAAGTAGTTGGAATACTTGCGCCGGCTTTACGGAAGACTTCTGGGTTTGCCCACAACCAGTTGACGCGATGCACGTTAACTGGAGCCGCAACGTACTTACCTTGATATTTCATGACGTCTGAAACGACACCAGGCAGGACACCGTCCCAGTTATTTTTCTTCGCCACGTCATCGATCGATGCCAAGAATCCGAGCTCACCCCATTCCTGAATATCTGGGCCTTTAATTTGTGCAGCCGTCGGGGGATTGCCAGACACTGCTCTCGACTTTAAAACAGTCATGGCGTTCTCACCGCCACCACCGGCAACAGCGAAGTCTTGCCAAGACACGCCACGCTTCTGCAAGCTTGACTTTAATGACGCAACACTCTTCGCCTCGCCACCGCTGGTCCACCAATGGAGTACTTCAACTTCAGATGCCTGAACTGGCAACGCAACTAGGGATGCAGCCGCGAAACACGCTGCAATCGAACGATTCAACATAATTTGTTCCTCTTATTTTTGTCGCTTGTCGACAGCACAAGAGTACTGATCTGAATGTGTCTAATATGTCAATTTGTAACAAAGTGTGACAAAGGAAGTCGAACCGTCACCACTAGCCCCCCACCATCACGATCGTCAAGCGCAATCACTCCGCCGTGTAACTGCACGATGGTTTTGGCAATTCCAAGACCCAAGCCCACGTGAATCGAACTTGGCTTCTGTCCCGAACGAAAATAAGGCTCAAAAACCATTGATTTTTGCTCATCCGGAATGCCGGGGCCGCGATCCATGACTCGAACAATCACGGACTCGCTCGAGGCATCCTGTGACGCCTCAATATCCACAGATCGGCCGTAATGCAGTGCATTATCAACTAAGTTCGTGAACAGCCGTTCGATACTTAATGGACGACATTCAATCACTAGCGTCTCCGGTACATCTAATGAAAATGGCAGCCCTGCCACCTCCGCCGCCTCGAGACTGTGCGCTAAAACGCGCACCAGATCGACAGGCTCAGTATTCTCGTGGATCGCTGCATCCTTCACCATTTGCAACGAAGCCTTCACCATGGTTTCCAGATCATCAAGGTCCTGTGACAACTTGTTTTTTACCGCCGTGTCAGACAGCATTTCAATGCGCAACTTGGCTTTAGTCAGCGGGGTTTTGAGATCGTGCGAGATCGATGCAAACAGTCGTTCGCGGTCCGCAATAAACTTTTGGATCCGTTGACCCATGACATTAAAGGCATGGATGGTGGACTGCATCTCAGAAGAGCCTTGAGCGGGCAAAAACTGATAAGCATGACCACGACCGAGTTGATCTGCATATCGTGACAACAGTCTCAGTGGCCGAACCACCGACCGGACCAAAAGTGTGGTTAATACCAAGATGGTCAACGAAATCAACAGTGTGGTCAGTAGGCGTTCACCGGTAAACCAGCGAAATCCATACAACGACTCGCCATTGGGAAATTGTGTCGCAAGGTAGGCCCATTCATCATCATTCAGACGCAGTTGCACAACCACCACGGGACTGTCATCACCTGGATCGATGAGCGCGAAGCGCTGCCACTTCGGAGGCAAGTTCACCATCAGGTTATCACCAGATAAAATCTGCAGATCGTCAAATCGAACAAAACTAATTTGCAAATCTTCTTTGATATTGATTTCACCGCGGATTGACGCATCGATCATTGACCGCACGCGCTCAATCGTTTGCGTTTCAGGAACGCTAACCAGAGGAATGAGTTGCGAATTGATGGACACAAAGAAACGTGTCCCTCCCATATCCCGCAATTGATCCAACACAATATGACGATACTCTCGGGGAAGTCTTGAGAAAAATTGGATTGTTTGACCAATACGCGCACCCATATTGATCGAAACCTCAGAAACTCTCAGGCGCTCTTCTGTTTTTAACTGCTGTCCCCAAATCCAGATGCCCATACCTTGGGCCACCAAAATCCCCAAAAACAAAATCACCGTCATGCGTGCGACGATCGATTGCGGAAGGATTCGGTCGAATATCGATTGCAAATGGGTCATATAGACAACACGTAGCCTTTACCTCGGACGGATCGAATCAAATCACTCGATGACGCCGATTTGAGCTTTTTTCGGAGTCGACTGACTAAGGTGTCGATGGACCGATCAAAAGGAGAAACACCATGACCCTTGAGCGCTAATGAGATTTCATCGCGCGACAATACCGATCCTGGACGTTTGTAGAACAACTGCAACAAATCAAATTCTGCGCCTGTCAGGTCGATCGCTTGACCTTGCCAAAAACTTCGTCGATCTGACTGTTTGATGGTTAATTGTCTGGCTTCTTGAGCATTATGTTCAGCACGCCTCAACAGCGCTTTGATTCTCGCCAACAGCTCTCTTGGGTTAAAAGGCTTCCCCATATAGTCATCAGCCCCTAACTCGAGGCCAAGAATACGATCGACGTCATCGCTTGCGGCAGTGAGCATGATAATGGGTACAGACGATTTCTCTCGCAACTTCTGACACACGGAGAATCCATCCATTCCGGGAAGGCCAACATCTAAAACAACCAACCCAATCGCGGCTCGATCAGAGTCCAAAAAGGCTTCACCGGAAATAAACAACGATGATTCATAGCCATTGGTTTTTAAATAGTCCCCAATGAGAGAACCCAATTCGGGATCATCGTCGACAATCGCAATCACTGTCATAGCGGGGGTTCTCTCATCACGGTCATGCGTCGATCACCGGATAAATCGGCTCTTTCCATGGATGATTCGGATGATCCATCATCAGCTCAACAAAAACGGGGATCAAGGATCCTAGGATTTCAGATCCATCCTTTACTTGCGCGCGATTAATCGCGCCCGACCATGTCGAGCCACCATGGATAATCTGATTGCGAAGAACATACAGTCGATCAAAGAGTTCGTTTAAGACTCGTTCTGTATCTTTGTCAGCGAGCGCCAGCTTGGCTTTTTTCACCGATGCTTCAAGTCGCTCGGCCCAATCCTCATGGCCTTCGATGCCGTTTTGATGATTCCAAAAGGGGCCAAACACGTACTGATTCTCGAGCACCAATCGAATTTCATGGGGGAATCGGGTCCAAACCAAATGGTAAATCCGATCTTCCCGATCAAAGGATAAAAGCGTACTCAAAAAGCTTTTAAAGCGCCCCTTCTCGGAAACGTGATAGGCAATCCCGATGTCTTGTGAATAAGCGGAGTTAAATGCGATCCAGAGAAACACAAAGGCTGCATCGCGATCGTCATCCTCACGAGCTGCACGCTGCAACCAACTAATGGCTCGATGCACTCGAAGTCCAAGACTGTCTCCAAAACCATCTCTTAACTTGCGCTGTTTGTCTTTCAGATTGTCCGCATCGATTCGGGTGATCACGATCGCCTCCTCTGTTTTCAGAGAGAGTCTACCTTGTTGTCATGCAAACGGAGAGCGTCTGCATCATCGTGAATTGATAAACGCTTGGAATATGGCACTTTGGCCTCGGCCGCGGTAGCGACACATGCTGAGG
>JAHEDY010000001.1 GCA_024640985.1 Gammaproteobacteria bacterium | reverse complement strand
TCATCAGTGGATCGAAGATGCAATTGCACAGGGTATTGAGCGCTTTGATCCAGGTGCTCAGGGTGAACATAAAATTGCCAGAGGGTTCAGGCCGGTAAAAACCCAAAGCCTTCACTGGATTCAACATCCGGAATTTGAACAGGCAATCCAGCAGTTTCTCACCAGTGAGCGACAACATATTGATCGTTATTTTTCGGCCTGCGATGACCACACACCGTTTAAAGCAATGGATGGCGAGATTACCCTCTAGGCGACCCCTGCAAAGCGACCTTTGAGCAAACATTCAGCCCACTCGTCCTGCAGATCAGAATCAGCCACCAAACCACTGCCTAACCCCAGAACCACCTGTTCACCGCATTGTTCAATGGTTCGGATGGCAACCGAAAACGTCATATCTCCGTTTGGCTCCATTAACCCAAGACTTCCGGTATAGATCCCGCGGGCATCAGACTCAAGCATCTGAATTAACTCAAACGCCTTCGCCTTTGGGGCGCCGACGACTGAACCGCAGGGAAACAGTGCTTTGATGAGCGCGCAGGTATCGATATCGGACCTCAATGTCGACTCAATCACCGAGGAAACTTGATGCACCGAGGATAACGTTCTTGGCTCGAATAGCCGAGAGACTCGAACAGAGTGAGACTCAGAAACACGACTGAGATCATTGCGGATCAAATCGACAATCATCAGATTTTCGGCTTGCATTTTTGCATCCGACAACAAGTCATCCAGAATCTGCTGGTCAATGATCGGATTCGGATCGCGTCGCGCCGTTCCTTTCATTGGCTCTGATCGCAAATACTGCCCTCGTTTTTCCACAAACAGTTCCGGGGAACGAGACAACACTTGATCATGGCCAAAATCGATAAAACCACCAAAGTCAGCAGGCTGATTGTTGACCAGCAACTGATACAAGTCCCACGGTGATTCTTTCGAGGTACCACGCAAACGAAACGTTTGATTCACTTGGTAGCATACCCCTTCGGTAATCGCATCTTGGACGGTCTGAAAGGCACGCTCATAAGCATCAAAATCGGGCGTTTTCCAACTGGGCAAGCTTGTCCCAATTGAATCGTTCAACTCTAGAGCTTGCGGGGGTTCATCATAGATGTAGGCGGTCAGATAAGACTGACTTGGCCGCCTTTGGGCCAAGTGGTGCGGTAGATCCATTAACGCAAAGCCGGCTTCATAGTTCAGTGCAAGGACAATCCAGGCTCCCGCACGAGCTTCCGCTGCCAAATGCGCAAGCCCATCAGAGACCTCGTGGGCACTCGAGATCGTCAGAACAGAGCCTTTGGAATACCAGCCAAATTCCGTTTCAAATTCGCTCGAAAAACCGCGATCCAAACAAACTACAGGATGCATTCCACTCCTCAAGGCCGAAGCCCGTTATACTTAATGCTTTGCAAATTACTACAAATGGATGCGCTATGCGGACCTCCCAGCTGTTACTGCCGACTTTAAAAGAAGATCCGGTCGATACCGTCGTTATCAGTCATAAATTAATGCTGCGAGCCGGGTTGATCCGGCAGTTAGCGTCAGGACTTTATACATGGTTACCCTTGGGTCTGCGCGTCTTAAGAAAAGTTGAGCGTATTGTCCGGGAAGAAATGGATCGAGCTGGCGCTCAAGAAATACTGATGTCCGGAGTTCAGCCAGCTGAACTCTGGCAAGAGTCTGGTCGCTGGGGCCAATTTGGACCAGAACTTTTGAGACTCCAAGATCGCCACCAGCGGGACTTTTGTTTGGGCCCGACGCATGAGGAAGTAGTCACGGATATCGTGCGTCGAGAAGTCAATTCCTACAAACAACTTCCGCTGAATTTGTATCAAATCCAGACTAAATTCCGAGATGAGGTCCGTCCACGGTTCGGAGTTATGCGTTCACGAGAGTTCATCATGAAAGATGCCTATTCGTTTGATATCAGCGTAGAGGGAATGCAAGCCAGTTATCATGCAATGTATGACGCCTACTGCCGGATTTTTGATCGATTCGGATTGGATTATCGCGCCGTCCTGGCCGACTCAGGCGCTATCGGTGGAAGCGGATCACAAGAGTTCCATGTGTTAGCGGATTCTGGCGAAGATGACATTGTGTTCTCAGACGGCTCTGACTATGCAGCCAATATTGAAAAAGCAGAATGCGTCGCCTCGGGAACACGCGCAGAACCCAAAGAAGAGATGCACCGAGTCGAAACGCCGACACAGAAAACCATCGAGGCTCTGGTTCAGGACTTCGATCTTGCCATTGAGAAGACGGTCAAAACCCTGATCGTTCGAGCCTCTGATGTTTGTGAGTCAGACTTTGTCGCACTCATTCTCCGAGGAGATCACACGCTCAACGAAGTCAAAGCTGAAAATCATTCCATGGTTCTCAGCCCTCTCACATTTGCTACCGAAACAGAAATTCAGAAAATCATGGGAGCAGGTCCTGGTTCACTCGGCCCAGTGAACTGTTCGATTCCAGTGATTGCAGACCGTCAGGCAGCAATCTGTTCTGATTTTGGAGCTGGTGCCAATCAAGATGGCTGGCATGATTTCGGAATCAATTGGGGTCGGGATTGCCCGGAACCAGAAACAGCAGATCTTCGTAATGCAGTCGATGGCGATGTCGCTGTCGACGGGTCCGGGCATTACCGGATCCGCCGAGGGATTGAAGTCGGTCATGTCTTTCAGTTGGGGCAGAAATATTCCGAAGCGATGAATGCGACTGTGCTGGACGAAAACGGCAAGCAGGCCACGCTGTATATGGGCTGTTACGGAATTGGCGTCACTCGGATCGTGGCGGCTGCGATTGAACAACGACACGACGAACGTGGGATTTGTTGGCCGCCATCGCTTGCACCTTTTGATGTCTGTATTGTGCCCATTGGTGGCAACAAGAACCCTAAGGTCGATGAAGAAGCCTTGCGTATCCAGAGCGAACTGCAAGATCGAGGGCTCGATGTGTTGCTCGATGACCGTAACATGGGCCCAGGACCAAGATTTGCTGATATGGATTTGATCGGTATTCCAGTGCGGATCGTGGTCAGCGCCAAAACACTTGAGGATTCGGAAGTGGAACTGAAACAACGGACCGAAGCTTTAGCCTCTCGAGTGTCCCTGGGTGAAATTGTCAACATTGTGATGACGCTTGAATGGCTCAGATCTTAATCCTGTTCTACAGTCGCAGCGGCCACATTGCGTCGCTCGCTGAAGCGATCGCAAAAGGCGTTGAAGACGCCGGTGGCGAGGCTAAATTACGCACCGTTCCGAATCTCAGTCCTGCATTTTCTGAGGCATCTGGCGATGAGTTCGAAAGCGAACAAGGCTATCTGTATGCCACGAAAAACGATCTTCGCGAGTGCGACGGCTTAGCATTGGGATCGCCATCACGCTTCGGCACCATGGCTGCGCCGTTAAAAGGCTTTCTAGAAACCACCTCTGATCTGTGGTTATCCGGCGCGATGATCGATAAGCCCGCCGCCGTCTTTGCCTCGGCCTCTTCGCTGCATGGCGGCCATGAAGCGGTTTTGCTGTCGATGATGACTCCCTTATTGCATCATGGAATGTTGGTGATGGGCTGTCCATATTCAGATCCTGGACTGGCAATGACGGAAGGTGGCGGCACACCCTATGGTCCAACACACCTTGACGCTGACTCACTTCGACCGCATGAAGAAGCGATGGCGCACCGATTAGGGCAGCGCCTCGCCAAATGGAGTCACCATGACTGAAACCGACAAATACCGTCAACGCAAACACTTATTTTACCGATTTTTGCGTCTTTCATTGATTGGCCTGATCGCACTCCGAATCTCAGGCCTTTGGCTATTGACGCCACCTGCGACGGTGGTTGGAGCGATTGGACTGACTCTGATCTTAGTGGCATTCGTCTGGCCTATCCTGAAGCGCGATATCAAAGCGAGCCTTTGGTTAAGTTTCGTGTCCTGTTTATTCTTTATCACCGGCGTGTTGAATGCGATGACGCAAGGCCGTGAGCTCTTCGGGCTCCTTGAGTCATGTCTCGCAGCCACGATTTTTATCAGCGCGATGATGTTTTCGAGAAATGCCTATCGAGAACTTGAGGCTATTGAAGCAGCGTCAGCGCAATCGACCACATAAGTAAGCCGATGCCAATATCCAGGATGGTCCAGGCTTTAGGGTTTTCAAAAATGGGCCTTAAGAGCCTCGCACCATAACCGAGCGCGATGAACCAAACCCAACTGGCAGAGATCGCGCCCACGGCAAAAGAGAGCTGATCATCAGGACCGTATTGGGCACCAATCCCTCCAATAAATATTAAGGTATCCAAATACACATGCGGATTGAGGAGTGTGACGCCCAAAATGGTCCAAAAGGCTGGCCAAAAAGATTCAACCACCCGCCCTTCCACACCCAGTGACTGATTGTTAAACGCAGAACGAAAACAGAGTCCACCGAAAACGAAGAGGAAAAGTGCGCCGCCAATCCGCGTGACCGATTCTAAAGGCGGCCAGAACGCAATCATGGCACCCATTCCGTAAATACCAGAAGCCATTAGGGCGGTGTCACAAAGAATGCAAACGGCGACTGAGATCGCGACTTGTCGACCCGCAATCCCTTGCCGAAGAACGTGCGCATTTTGCGCGCCGATGGCGGCGATTAAACCCAACGCAATCCCAAAACCTGATGCGGTCACAAACCAGTTCAAAGCCACTCCTAATGACTAAATATTAATTTTTGGTCACTGATAATACCAACTGTTTTAAACGGTATTATATTGCAGTGCACACTAACCGCTCGTTAGTCTTGTTCAGGGATGAACTTAGGCTAACGGACTATAGAAGTGGATGCGCTGTCGAGGGAGTATACACACCCTCAAATCCGGGCACACAAGTCAATCAGGATGATTGATGCCCAGAGGAATGTGCGGTTGCATAGAGTTTTGGGTTCTTTGGACTCGCGTACCGAAGAACATTCATTTCACCTGATGCAGAGGGGGTGATTTCATGGAAATGACGCGCGAACAGCAGATTACTGCTATCGAGAAAGATTGGGCTGAAAATCCACGGTGGAAAGGGGTTGAACGAACCTATTCCGCAGCAGACGTGGTCCGCTTACGCGGAAGTGTTCAGCCGGCAAATACACTGGCAGACCGTGGCGCCCGCAAATTGTGGGATTTAGTCAACGGCGACGCAAAGAAAGGCTATGTCAACTGCCTTGGTGCTCTGACTGCAGGTCAGGCGATGCAGCAGGTCAAAGCCGGCATCGAAGCGATTTACTTGTCAGGTTGGCAGGTCGCAGCCGATAACAACTCCAGTTTATCAATGTACCCAGATCAGTCATTGTATGCCGTAAACTCTGTTCCAACAGTGGTTCAACGCATCAACAATGCATTCCGTCGGGCCGATCAGATTCAGTGGAAAGCTGGAAAAAATCCAGGTGATGCGGATTATGTAGACTACTTCGCACCTGTGGTTGCTGATGCGGAAGCCGGTTTCGGCGGCGTACTCAACGCCTACGAACTGATGAAGTCGATGATCGAAGCAGGCGCTGCTGGCGTTCACTTCGAAGACCAACTCGCTTCCGTGAAAAAATGCGGCCATATGGGCGGTAAGGTCTTGGTACCGACTCAGGAAGCCATTCAGAAGTTAATCGCCGCACGCTTAGCAGCGGACGTTGCAGGAACACCAACTGTTGTTCTGGCGCGGACGGATGCCAACGCAGCAGATCTTCTGACATCAGATTGCGATCCTTATGATCAACCGTTCTGCACAGGCGAACGCACGGCTGAAGGCTTCTACCGTGTGAAAGCCGGTATCGATCAAGCCATCTCCCGTGGTCTGGCTTATGCTCCCTACGCAGATATGCTGTGGTGTGAAACGGCGACTCCTTGTCTTGAAGAAGCCAAGAAATTTGCCGACGCCATCCACGCGAAATATCCAGATCAGTTGTTGGCTTATAACTGCTCACCATCATTTAACTGGAAGAAAAACTTGGACGACGCGACCATTGCGAAGTTCCAAGCCGAGCTCTCAGCCATGGGTTACAAGTATCAGTTCATTACGCTGGCTGGCATCCACAACATGTGGCACAACATGTTCGAACTCGCGCACAACTACGCACGCGGCGAAGGCATGAAGCACTATGTTGAAATGGTTCAAGAGCCTGAATTTGCTGCAGCTGAGCGTGGGTACACTTTCGTTGCTCACCAGCAAGAAGTGGGTACAGGCTACTTCGACGACGTCACCACTGTGATCCAGGGTGGCCAGTCAAGTGTCACAGCACTGACTGGGTCGACTGAAGAAGAACAGTTCTAAAACTGAAGACTGTTGTTTGTCATCCCAAAGCCCGCTCATTTGTAGCGGGCTTTTTTAATGGCGACACCTTTACTGCGAATAGACCCGATGTCTTTCCGCCAAGACTGCCTCAAACAAATCCTCACGTTGGACTAAAAACTGAAGTCGATGATGGCTACCCATCGCTCCCCAAAAGAGCAACCGATCACCTTCCGCTAAGAGCAGCCCATCGCCTGGAAATGGAACCAAATCACCATTGAGCCGAACCAAAAGCAAACAAATCAGTGGCATCGCGGGATAACCAAAACCCGGATCAATCAGTAAATCCCCGAGCTTTGGCGTCCTCGCCGTGTTAACGAATGGCAACACACCTGGAGCATTCTGCGAGTCAAGCACCAAGTCAAAATGGGATAACTCAGGTCGCTGATCACCCAATCGCGTTTGTAACTTTTGAATAATCCCTTCAACCAACGCTTCCGGCATCGATTCTAATTGCCCGAGAAACTGATGCAGTACAGGGGTCGTAATTCGTGCGTACATCTCTTGCGCAATCATCCGACCCTCGCGCAACACATAGGTAAAATGACCACGGCCGAAGACCGGTTCACTGGTTGGCTTATTTCGCCGAGCAATCGTGATCAATTGCGGATTTTCAGCTTGGGCCGTCAAAAGGATCGATAGGTTATCTCCATCGTCATTGGTTCCTGCCAAAATGCCAGCCGCCTGAGCAATATCGGCTGCGCGTAGCGTTCTAGCCTCCGTACCTAAGCCTTGAACCCAAGTCACTGATCTCTTGTCTTTTGGGGCTTGATTGCTGACCAAACAAAATGGGATATCGTCACGCTGAAAAGCTTCCACAACGGTATCCGCCAAACGGCCATCAGCACAAATCACCCAATGTCCCTCAGCCGGCATTTCGACGACGTCAATGTGATTAAGATCGGGATCGACCAACTCGTGATACAACGCAAAAGCACAAGGCTTACGAATCAATTGCGTCACACTCCGTGCCGCCACACGAAATGGATCAATCACAACCTCAGTATCAAAACTCCGCAAATTCCGAGTGTTGGCATCCGTCCCAGAGCGCGCATACACCGGCACCCGAGGGGCCAAGATTCGAGTGTTCGTCGCGACCGTCAGATTGACTTGATCCTGATCGGTTAACACAAGAACACCACGACAGAGTGCACTCTGCACCCCGGCATCGACCAAGGTTTGTGGCTCAGCCACATCACCGACCAAATGATCTAACTCATAGGTTAAATCAGAAAGCTTAGCCACATCAGCTCGCGCTTGATTCGAATCAATCATCACACACCGGATGTTTGACTGATCAAGAAAACGAATTAACTGACTGCCAGCGCCACCAAACCCACAAACGATCCAAAATGGCAGCTTCTGTGAGGCGATCCGATTCACCGCACGCTGGTGTGCACGTAATCGCCGAAATGCCGGATCTGAAATCACTGATAACACTGAACCGATGGCATATAGCCAGGAAATCACCGTCGAGTACATCACGACCAGCATCCAAAGCTTCTGCTCACTGGTAAATGGGTGCGGAGTTTCACCAAAGCCAATAGTCGTTGCCGTGTAACTCACCACGTAAAACGCATCGAGAAAGGACAAATGATAAGTGGTCCCTTCTGGGGTCATCCCAGGGATTAAGACAAGCCCCAGAACGCTGATCGAGTAGGTGATAATTAACGTGATCAGCGGCGTCCGTAACTCCAGAAGCAACAGCCACATGGCTGCACCACGGATCCGCGTTCGACCGCGATCATTAGACGACATCAGCGTTTTAATTGGATTGTCTCAGCAATTAACAAAATCACGCTGGTGAGATTCGCAAGCATCGCGCCGCCGGCCAATGAGACAACACTCGCCAGAACAGCCACTGAGACTTCACCAGTCACTTGGGAGGCATAACCCCAAATCACCGCAGCCGCAATCAGTTGGAAATCGGCAACCAAACTGGTCGCCAGAAGGACCGCACCCAAATGTGACCGATCACCAACTTTGAGAACCGTTGCGATTAACGACACGATCAACGCGAGGAAAAACTCGTAGGGATTGTGGTGGTGAGGGTTATCGATCTCACCCACAAAGAAGCCGAAGTTCAGTGTCAGAGCCAGAACGATAAAAAACGCAAACCAGACGCGCTGGGTATTCATAAGCAACTCCAAACGGCCGGGGGCGACGCCCCCTTTCGTTTATAGTTACCGATTATGCAACAGGATGCGAGACTGAGTTGAGTTTCGCTTCGGTTTCCTGAGGAAGCAGGTCCGCGATGGCGTCACGCTCACCAACCAATTCATCATTGGTTGCTTCCATTTTACCGCGCGAAAATTCACTGACTTCAATCCCCTGGACGACTCGATAGTCACCACCTTCACAGATCACCGGATAGGAGTAAATCACACCTGGTGCAATGCCATAAGAGCCGTCTGCTGGAACCGCCATCGAGACCACTTGGCCACCTGAGCCAAGAATCCAATCGTGCATATGATCAATCGCCGCTTGTGCTGCAGATGCCGCTGAGGACGCACCACGGGCTTCAATAATCGCCGCACCACGCTTCGCGACCGTCGGAATATAGTCATTTTCATACCAAGCACGATCGATCTGATCCAACGCAGGCTGACCTTTCACCGTTGCTTGATGCAGATCCGGATACTGGGTTGGCGAGTGATTCCCCCAAATGTAGGCATTGTCGACATCTGTCGGCTGCACCGATAGGTGATTGGCCAAAATACCCACTGCACGATTGTGGTCCAATCGCGTCATTGCAGTGAACTGGCGAGGATCCAAATCCGGGGCATTTCGACTGGCAATCAATGCGTTGGTATTGGCTGGGTTACCAACCACTAACACACGCACATCCTTGGATGCATGATCATTCAATGCCTTACCCTGCGCTGAGAAGATTTTCGCATTCTCTTTCAAAAGATCGGCACGCTCCATACCGGGGCCACGTGGACGTGCTCCAATTAAGAAAACGACATCCGTATCTTGAAAACCTGCCTCAGGGTTATCATGCGTTGTAATCCCAGCCACCAACGGGAAAGCACAATCGATCAATTCCATGACAACGCCATTCAGTGCAGTCATTGCCGGCGGAATCTCCACCAATTGCAAAATCACTGGCTGATCTTTGCCCAGCAGCTCTCCTGCCGCAATTTTAAATAAAATGGTGTAGCTAATTGCACCGGCAGCACCAGTGACAGCAACGCGTACAGGTTGTTTCATTCCTTGCTCCTTGTTGGGGAATCGGAGTTCAAACGTAATGCCATCCATGGTCCGATGGCCCGAAGTTGTTCAGGCACCACGCTATGCGGCATGGCAAAGGCCTGAAAGGTAACCGGATAACCAAGCGCTAACAGTGAGTCGCGCGCCTGCTCTCCCAGTACATAAGGAACCACGGGATCCAATGTCCCGTGATGAATCTCGATCGGTAATTCTGAAGGGTCACGCCCTGGCGACAACCCAGGGTCTTGATCACCAACCCAATAGGTCGAAAGGGCCAAAATACCAGCGAGCGGTAATCGCGAACGAATCCCGGCATAGAGCGCCACTGCTCCACCTTGACTGAATCCAACCAACAGAATTCGACGGGGATCAATACCAGCATCCATCTGCTGTTGGATCATGGCGTCAATTTGATCGGCTGATTTGGAAATCCCGGGCACATCAATCGTACGATCAATATCCATGTGCTGAATGTCATACCAAGCCGGCATCACCATTCCACCGTTGACCGTCACCGGAATATTTGGCGCATGCGGAAAGATAAATCGCGTGGTTTGACTCTCAAGACCCAAAAGCGGCAAGGCAGGCTCAAAATCATGGCCACTAGCACCTAAGCCATGAAGCCAAATCACGGCACTATCAGCCGGTTGTGCTGGTTCTACGACGACTGCGTCAAACATGAAACTTCCAATGTATTAAGGAACGCGAAGCCTAATCGCGCTAATCTATGCACGCAATGACACTTTGGCTAAACGCATGGTATCGATTTTACGTCTTTTTTTTCTCGCAGTCGCAACATTTTTGGGCGGATTGCTTATAACCTTGGTCGCACCGCTGAAGCTTTACTCGAAAACCCAACATCTGGGTTATCGGTTAGCCGCAGGGATCGCAGGCATTTGGGCCGACTTCATGCGCTGGCTCCTCACCACCCTCCCAATCCAATGGGTCATTACCGGAGAGAAACTGAATCCGAAGGGGACTTATCTGGTCTTAGCCAACCATCAGAGTTGGATCGATATCATGATGGTGATGGTCGTCCTTGGCAAAGGCACAACACTCCCCCGCTTCTTTATGAAGTGGGAATTGGTCTACATGCCAGTGATCAACATCTGTGCTTGGGCACTGGATTTTCCAATCATGCGACGCTACACCCAAGAAGATATCAAGGGTCGACCTGAACTCAAAAATCGAGATTTTGACTACGCCCATGACGTTCTTTCCAGAAATCCCGATCAGGCTTGTGTGGTGGTGAACTACGCTGAAGGGACTCGATTCACGCCCGAAAAACATCGCAAAAACCGATCGCCCTATCAACACTTACTCAAGCCCAAAGTCGGTGGACCACAGCTGGCGCTCGATTGCCTCCGAGATCGCCTTGACGGCATCGTCGACATCACCCTCGCTTATCCAGGCGCAACTCTCAGTGTGTGGCATCTTCTGTCAGGCCGTGTCCCTAAAGTCATGATTCACGTTGAAACGATCGACCTTCCAGAGGGGCTTGAGAAAACCCCAGAAACCTTGGCTGAACTCAAGGCATTCCGGGGCTGGATGAATTCAATCTGGGCGCAAAAAGACACCCGTCTTGAACGGATGCTTAACGGTACACCGGAAGACGATCACAGATCGCCTTGACCTGCTCTCGGACGCGACGTTTGACGCCTTCATCATCGAGGTGATCAAGGACATCGCAAATCAGATTGCCCAGATCGCGACAATCACTTTCGACAAAGCCTCGGGTGGTCACGGCAGGCGTGCCGATCCGAATACCAGAAGTCACAAAGGGTGATTGCGGGTCATTCGGGACCGCATTTTTATTGACGGTGATGTGTGACTCGCCAAGTGCGGCATCGGCGGCTTTACCTGTAATTCCCTGAGCAACCAAATCAACTAACATGAGATGGTTGTCGGTACCGCCTGAGACAATTTTGTACCCACGATCAATAAAGATTGATGCCATCACCTGGGCATTTTTCACAACCTGCTCTTGATAGGTCTTGAATTCCGGTTCCATGGCCTCTTTAAAGGCGACAGCTTTACCGGCAATTGCGTGCATTAACGGCCCACCCTGCATTCCGGGAAACACAGCGGAGTTCAATTTCTTGTGTAGCGTTTCATCGTCTTGGCCCGAAAGAATCAAACCCGAACGGGGACCACGCAATGTTTTATGCGTAGTGGTGGTCACCACATGCGCATGCGGAATCGGCGACGGGTAGACACCAGCCGCAACAAGCCCAGCGATGTGCGCCATATCGACAAGAAAGTAAGCGCCAACATTATCCGCGATTTCACGCATCTTGGCCCAATCGACGACTCGTGAATAGGCCGAGAAACCTCCCAAAATCAGTTTGGGTTTATGTGCCTCTGCAAGATCAGAAATTTGGTTATAGTCCATGTAACCGTCAGCATCGATTCCATACTGAATCGCGTGATACACCTTCCCTGAGAAATTCACAGACGCACCGTGTGTCAAGTGACCGCCGTCGGCTAACGACATCCCGAGAATTGTGTCACCTGCATCCAACAGCGCCAGGTAGGCCGCCGCATTTGCCTGCGAACCGGCATGCGGTTGCACGTTTGCATACGCTGCACCAAACAGTGCCTTTGCACGATCGATAGCCAACTGTTCAACAACATCGACAAACTCACATCCGCCGTAATAGCGCTTTCCCGGATAGCCCTCGGCATATTTATTTGTCAGGTCCGAACCTTGAGCTTCCATAACGCGAGGGCTGGCGTAGTTTTCTGAAGCGATCAATTCGAGATGATCCTCTTGGCGCTTGGTCTCAGCCTCCATGGCTATGGCGAGATCTGGATCATACACATGGATTGTCGATGTGCTTGAGTACATGATTGCGCTCCTTGGTGAGCTTCTTTCAACGAATTTTCAGGACCGAGATTCTAAGCAACCTGCGTCGAGTTTTCATCCACAAATTCGCAATTAACGACATGCTCCCTCTTAGAACGCGAGTTTTTGAGATTAGCACGCCTCAAACGTTGCAAGCTGTTTTGCAAATTGTGCTGTTTGCGAGAAGTAACTAAAAGAGTATGAGTGGATCCACTGCAAATAGCTTAGAAATTGTGGGTCAAGATGGATTGCTGAATCAGCGATCAAATCGAGATCAACCCCTCTGGTATCACCATCGCTTTGGCCGTCGTCTCCAGAGGAAGGATTCCCCAAAATCGTCAATCTCCCGACTACTAGTGGTAGTGGACTCCACGTCATCTGCCTTTCACTTCTGCGCATCGCCACTAAAGGCGAGCTGAGTCAATCGACAACCTACATGTAAATTTCCACATTTGCTCGAAAAGGCTTGATGTGAGCCTATGGCAGTCAACGTGAATAATCAGCCAATCAACTCAGGGATCAAGCCCGTCGAGAGAAGCTCTTCGAGGAACCATTGCAATCATGATTTCGTGCATCGACAAAACACCAATTGGATTATCATCCTGCGCAACAACAAAATGCTTGGACGTATCTCCATTCACTGATTCGATGACCTGCTCGAGAGTAATATCGGGATCTATCATAATTGCATCTGGACGAACCTCACCATCATAAGCCTTCATCACCGAGCGCACCCGCAACACGCGCGCGCGATTAATATCCGATACGAATTGCTCTATGTAGGGGTCGCTAGGATGCAATAGGATCTGTTGTGGCTCACCTTGCTGAATCACATATCCGTCCTTGAGAATGACCAGATGATCAGCCAGTTTCAACGCCTCGTCTAAGTCATGTGTAATGAATACAATTGTCTTATTTAATTCACGTTGCAACTCTAAAAGAAGATCCTGCATCTGCGATCGAATAATCGGATCCAACGCACTGAAAGCCTCATCAAGAAGCATTACTTCACTGTGTGCACACAGTGCTCGCGCAATACCTACACGCTGCTGCATTCCGCCAGATAATTGATAGGGATAAGAGTCCTCGAATCCGCTTAATCCGAGTCGGTCCAGCCAATACTGAGCTTCACTTTGCTGCTCTCCTAAGTCATCACCACGCACCTCGAGTGAAAGAGCCGCATTCTCAGAAACAGTACGATGCGGAAACAACGCGAATTTTTGGAATACCATCGACATCCGCTTACGTCGCACCTCACGGAGTTCCGTTTCTGTTAGCTTAAGGACATCTTCACCATCCAAAATTACTTCGCCCGCAGTAGGCTCAATTAATCGGTTCAAATGCCTAATAAGGGTTGACTTACCTGATCCAGACAGCCCCATGATGACGGTTATTTCTCCGTCCATCATGTCTATATTGATGTCATTGAGGCCTAAAACATGATGATATTTTTCCAGAAGCTCGGTCTTACTGATACCAGAACGGACGAATTCAATCATGGCCTCGGGCTGATCCCCAAAAACCTTATAAAGGTTCCTCACTGAAATTTTGACGTTTCGATCGATCTCGGGCTGGTGAGGACTTTTTACGTTTTGCGGGGTTTCTATCATTTTAATTTTGCCTCCGCCGAATTGATTCGATCTAAGGCAGCTTTAGAAACTCTATCGAGTAATATTGCTAACAAGACAATAGCGAATCCAGCGACAAAACCAACACCAAGTCTTAAATTGTTAATTCCATCTAACACCAAAGTGCCAAGGCCTGGAGCTGAAACCAGTGACGCAATAACAACCATCGCCAGAGACATCATAATCGTTTGGTTTACTCCCGCCATGATGTTTGGAAGAGCCAGTGGTATCTCAACACCTAAAAGCCGCTGTCGACTATCCAATCCATATGCATGCGCTGCTTCGATAACGGACTGGTCGACAAGCCGTATTCCTAGATTTGTTAACCGAACAACTGGAACAATTGCGTAAAGGATAATCGCCATACCATATAGCTTAGGCTCAGTTATCTTAAACAGGAAAATTAAGGGTATGAGATACACAAATGTAGGTAACGTTTGCAACATGTCCAGTATGGGGGTCACAACTCGTTGCGTGGTATCACTTTTGGACATCAAAATTCCCATCGGCACGCCCAAGACCACACATATAAAAGTACAGACGAAAATGATTGCTAGTGTCTGCATTGCATAAGTGTAGTGATCGGTAAACAAGAAAAAAGCCATAAAAACTGCGACCAATACAGTCACTGATGCAGATCGAGAAACGCGATAGCACAGGAAGCAAATGATTGGTACTAGGGCCCACCATGGGGTGGTAGTAAAGAGCGTCAGGGCTCCGTCAAGCGCCCACGAAAGCGGTTGCGTTAGAGGATCAAGCACTGTCCGAAGTGCGGGCCGCACTGTCAAAAAACCGGTTTCGAGGCCAGCTGTCATATCTCTTGTTTGGGGTATAGCGTTGCAAGCGCTGTGCAGATTATCTAGCGAAGGGAACGGAAACTCGTACCAGGCAAGTTCTTCGCCCTTCAGGTTTCGAAGAGATAAAAGTGATGGCTTTTTTTCGCTATCACACCAGTCCCGTAAACCCAGCATATCGAAAAAGCCAGTGTAGGTCGCCATGATCCATCCCGAATGTTTTTATTTTAAAGTCAAACTTGCCCAGCATAATCTTCTGGGCAGGTAACGCGGGTAAAGCGCCCGTTAGAGAAGCGCTTTCAGCTTTTGACGAGCCGAATCATTTACCATTCCCATGACCAGATCGGTGTGGTTGGTAAGGACATACGCAGCAGCTTCGTCCGCAGATGCATTATTCTTCTCTTTCCACGCCAAAAACGCAGAGATCACTTCATTTGGGATAGAAAACTTCTTTACAAAATCAGCAGCTTCAGGAGCTCTCGTGGCAAATTCAGCAGTCATTGCATTCACAACAGGTGCCGCTGGAAATCCAGAAACTCCCAATTTTGAGGGATCCTGCCCTTCAACTTGATTAATCGCATGCTGCGCCGGATCGACTTTGCCAATATCGACCTTGGTCATCGGGTAGTTACCAAGCACTGCAGTTGGCCCCCAATAGTATCCGAACCAGGGCGCCTTATCTTCATAAGCAGATGCAATCGATGCCGCCAAATTGGCCCCTGAACCATGATCAAAAACCTCGATTCCTTTCCCCTCGAGCCCATGCACTACCTTCAGGTTATCGTTAACATTCCTGCATCCCCACCCGACCGGGCAATTATGAAAACGCCCTCCAACGAGGTCTGGATTAGCGAGAATTCCATCCAATGTCTTTAGCTCTGGGTGTTTTTCGGCCAGATAGCTCGGAATCCACCAGCCCTCTTCACCGCCGCTAGCAAACACATTTGAGGCGGTAATAACTGCCCCTTTATCAACTAACCCGGGGTAGGCGGGTGCCGAGTTTACCCAAACCTCTGGGACGACATCTGGCTGTCCATTTTCAGCAAGCGACGTAACAGCCGGCACTGTGTCTGTTGGCACAACCTTTACCTCACAGCCATAACCTTGTTCCAATACGAATTCCACAATTGCCGCGAATGTTTCTCCAGATGCCCAACCCATGGCACCAACACTTACTTCGCCACACTTTCCATGTCCCCCCGCATGAGCCAGGGAAGATGACGCAACCAACATCGCCGTCGTTATTATCTTTTTAACTGACATCTTATTACTCTCCAATTTTTTGTTACTTTCCAAGATACCATCGTTACTATGACCATATGGCTAATAAAAACAACCGTTAGCTATCAGGAATTCAATTTTCAGATCCGCTCCCAACTACCTAATCTTTAGTTGTTGCTCCAAAAAAGGTACGGATAAACAATTTACGCACTAACATCCTTGCTATGGACCGGGCCCTTTTGTGTTAGCAGTGTTCGACAACCGTTCATCCAAAGAAGCCGATCGAGTTGCCATTACACGCTTTTCAGCGAAAATTCCGTCAGTCTTGATTTATTGGAGCTTCAAGATGGCGTAATTAGGAATAATCGACCTCGATTCCTCTCTTTACCGGGACTCGCGGAAGCACCGAACCCGTCTATCTCCAGATGTTTAAATACAACCACGTGAGATCAGCTAAGGCTAAGGTGATAGAAAAATGCTAAAGAAAGGCCCGACCGACTCGCTGTCGAACAGCCAGCATGAATCTCAGCTAAGCTCCGTTTTGTCGTCGCCGGCAAGGCCTTTAACAGTCTCCAAGATGTCTGGATTGACCAGCACACCCTCGGCCTCGGCGTGCAGCATTTGATCCCGACGATTGACTCCGGGTAGCCGAGCCCCTTGGTCGATGATTGCGGCACAAAGAAGCTCGGCCTGACTAGAAAAGCCCGCACTGATAGATGGATCAATCGCGATAAAACATTGGCCCGTTCCAGGCGGGCCACCGACTGTTCCAGAAAATGGACTGGCTTGAATCCCTAGATTGGCTCCGCTTAATGCGGCAGCGAGTAATTCAACCATCAACGCCTGATTGACGCCTTTGTAACCACCTGACGGCGCCATCGATCCTGTCAATGCGATCTCTGGGTCTGTCGTAGGTTTTCCATTTGGATCAAAAGCCCATGTATCGGGGATCGCTCGTGACTCACGCTTGGCCTTCATGATCTCGCTTTTGGCAATCACACTAGCGCTCTGATCAACTAAAAAACCGGTGTCACCGGGCAACGCAAACGACCAGGGATTAGTTCCAACTACTGGTCGATTCCCACCACTCGGTGCAACTGAAGCCGGCGCGTTGGTGGTCCCAAAACCGATCAAACCCGCGTCAGCCAATGCTCCTGTATGCACGCCAAGCACGCCACAATTATACGAACGGTCAATATTCAACACAGCTATCCCATACTCGCGGGCCGCTGGAATGAGATATTCAAAGCCCATCGCGATGGCCGGATGTGCAAAACCATTGCCGGCATCGACCCTAAAGGCCGCAGATCGCGGGGCAGTAACTTCAGGTTTGGCATCTCCAAGCACTTTCCCACACTGGACATGCTGGCAATATATTGGAAGGTAGGCTAGTCCATGGCTAGCGATCCCTTGCGCCTCTGTGATCCGGGTCGCCTTAGCCAGTGCTAGGGCATTTTCTGGCGAAGTCCCACTATTGACCAGCGCCGATAAAGCCAGCGACTCGACGCGATCTAAACTAACCCGTTGCATACCATCCTCACTTAATCATTATCATTTAAACCAGCCCCTGCACCCACCAAACGCGACGCTTCGGTCGCCGGTGCATACACGCGCGATGCCAGGTGATCCAAAGTTTCAGCATCTGTATCTGTAACCTCAAAGCGACTAACCAAACGCCAATCATCAAATCGACGCGGACAAGAACGCAACCAGCACAAACCTTGAAACGGGGACTCTCGACCAACGAGGATTCGCTCAGCCTGAACGACACACTCAATATCATCAATCTCAATCTGTAATGCTCGGTCTGTCCCTGTCAGCCCGTAGCACAGAATCCCCAAGAATAACGGGAATCCGACCACATCAAACGCCACCGGCGTTTGGAAATCCAGTCCAGGGAGGCAATCGATCAGCGCGATCCCCAGGTCGACCACGTCAACCGTGACGATATCTCCCTTAAGCAGGGTTGAATGCAGTAGTCGAGAGGGTCCGGTGTCGAGAGTGTCGGTCAACTGCAAAAAACTTGTGAGTGCGCTGAGTCCATTTCGCTCAGCTCGGAGTACTGACTCCCCGAGATATTTTGCACGCCCCCAATCATACCCAAGACCTCGAGCTGCCTTGGTCACCTGAGCCCGTAACTCGTTACCCGACCACTTCAATGCACCGGTCCGTAAATCCAAAATGGATCAGCCTCGACAATTTGGTCGAGATAGGGAGCGTGACGATACAGTGTGATCCGAAGCCATCGATCTGAGCGTGGATCGAACCGTGTCGCACCAAAAAATGACAGCTTACAGCGCAGCAAATCAATTGGACGCAGTCCTGCGTCAATCGTATTTCCTCGAATCTCACCATATCGATTGGATGCTATCCACTGAACGCGCATTGAAGCTAAGCGGTGTTCAGGCTGACGCATGAGAAATTCCGCTAGCGTCGCATCAGATGGCCATTCACTGAGCGCTTGACGGTAGGCCGTGATATCCCGCGCTGGCGCCAGTGGTTGCTCATATGCTTCAAATGCGTCTTCGGCACGAAACCCAAGCCGTGGCTCCAATTTTTCTTCAGAGACATACCACAATAAGGCCGTTGCATGTGCGTCCTTCCACTGGATGTCATCTAGCCAATCATAACTGTCATCAATCTGTGCGATCGACTCCCCGACAGTCAACGAACCATTCACGGGCATTAACTCGCACTCAGCCACAGCCATTCCACTGGCAAGCTCGTCAACCAGATTGGAGTAGGGTTCAAGCATCACAGATGCGAGTATCTCTTGGGCTTCCAGACACAGTTCTGTCTTCGCAAAACGCATGGCATCCGCCCATGATGTCGCGTGTAATGGGTGCACTTCAATCCAGCCGATCAGGGTATCAACATCTCGTATTAGCTCCTCTATAGTCGCACTCTGTGCTTCATCGGCGCTTTGCCAGAGGGCAAAGTCAGCACGCGCACGTCTTAGTAGGTGCATTACTAGTTCACGATCACAAGGAGCCACCTTAATGATAGCTTTAACACGCGCGATAGCGGTCTCTCGCGCTCTCACCCAATGATCGATCAAGACAGGATGATTAATCAGGAATGGGGCCATCCCAAGACCTGTTGAATTACCAATGCCAAGCCGGGTAGCTAATGACTCATCCAACCGAACCGCTGAATCTGGGGCTTTGAGATAAGCTTCATGCTCCAACCAGTCACGGGCGAATTGTCGAATCATCAGTACGGTGAGCATCTCGGCTTGGAACGCTGGCTGGAGTTCTGGACGATCAAGAATCATTTCTCGGTCGCACGCACCGAATTTTCCAGAACCATAGACGGCCGTGGTACGCATGAGATAACCCGTATCATCAATCTCCTCAACTGGTGGCTGCGTACCAGCTGCCAACGCAGCAACGACGGCATCCCATAACCTTACTGATTTATTGGCACGCGACATCGTCAACTCCGATGCACTTAAGCGTCCCGCTTCTTGGAGTGGCACATTGGACCGTAATCGATCGATATCTTCAGCGCTTGGAATCCCGTCAAATAGGGTAAAAGTTGCATCCCAAGCATTCGCAATCACCCGATCCGTTCGGTGCTCTGGATTGAGTTGGTGAGCAAAGACAATCAAGCTGTACGATCGATGGGGGGAGTGAGCGGTATAGACCGCATCTCCAGTGCAGTCAGCGCCAATATCGAAGACTGTTCGTTGGAAAGACCAGCGTTCCTCTTGAATCCGTCGTAGTAAAATGCGCAAAAACGATAAACGAGATGCGTGCAACGATCCGAGACGATCGAGTCGCATAACTTCATCAGGCTCACGCATCGCAATCATGACACCACCATTTATGTCCCGAAACTTTCATCAAAAAATCGCAGCCAATTACCACCCATGATCTGCTTGATCTCAGCATCCTGGAACCCATGGTTCTGAAGCCCTTGTTCGAGATGACCAAAATAGCGATTATCTACAAACCAATCTGGCTGCTTAGGAAACCCGGGTTTATCTTTGGTGCCTTCACCAAAATCGACTGATTTCGTCCAGCGCCCAGACCGCATCCACTCGACAACTGTATCTGGCTGGTTCTGACAGAGATCAGACCCAAGTCCAATGTGGTCCAGGCCCATCAGGTCGGCTGTGTCAGCAATCATTTGACAAAAACTCTCAAGTGAACAGCTACCGCCATCTTTCAAGTGATGAGGATACATCGAAAATCCCAGCATGCCTCCCGATTCGCCCAAGGCCAGCAAAACCTCGCGACTCTTGTTTCGTTTTGCTGGATGCCAAAAAGCCGGGTTGGCGTGCGAGATCGCGATCGGCCGCTCAGAGATCTCAATTGCTTCTAAAGTGGACCGCTCAGCCGAGTGCGACATATCAATAACTAAGCCAACACGATTCATCTCGCGAATCACCTCCTGCCCCATCCGCGTAATTCCTGGATCTGAGGATTCATAGCATCCAGTCGCCAACAACGATTGATTGTTATAAGACAACTGCATGAATCTCACGCCCAATTGGTGAACGACCTCAACCAGACCAATGTCGTCTTCAATCGGGCTTGGGTTTTGAAAACCAAATATGATCGCCGTTTTGCCGTCGGTCTTAGCCGTGCGCACATCATCCGCTGTAAAAGCATGAACTATGCGATCGGAAAAATGCTCAAACATCCGATTCCATGACTCAATCACGGCGACCATCTCTCGAAAGTTTTCGTGATATGCAATCGTTACATGCACACAATCAACCTGGCCTTCCGCCATCTGCTGGAAGATCTCACCTGACCAATTACAATACTGCAGTCCATCAATACGCATTATTCCGGCTCACCCTGTGCGATGTAGGAAGTTTTCACATTCGTATAAAATTCAACCGCATACTGCCCCTGCTCTCGAGATCCATAAGACGACTCACCACGGCCACCGAACGGTACGTGATAATCAGTGCCTGCGGTGGGTAGATTCACCATGACGCACCCAGTTCGCGCATGGCGTCTGAAATGGTTAGCTCGCGCCAATGAGCGCGTCATGATTCCTGACGTCAATCCAAATGCCGTATCATTCACAGTCGCCAGTCCTTCCTCATAAGAGCTGACAGAAATCACACTGGCGATCGGGGCAAACATTTCCTCCCGATTGATTGTCATCGCGTTGTGAGTCTTTACAAACAATGCCGGCTGCATGAAGAACCCAGGAGTCTCGCGCTCAAGCAACTCGCCACCACACAACAGTTCAGCGTTTTCTTCACGGCCCAGCTCAAGATACCGTATGTTTTCATTCAGCTGCGTCAATGAGGCAACCGGCCCTATTTGACTCGATGCATCAAGTGCGTGGCCAACCACCATGCTCGACATATGCTTTTGCAGTCGATC
This sequence comes from Gammaproteobacteria bacterium, assembly GCA_024640985.1. Classification (GTDB taxonomy): domain Bacteria; phylum Pseudomonadota; class Gammaproteobacteria; order Pseudomonadales; family Litorivicinaceae; genus HIMB30. The sequence continues at coordinate 111,016 of JAHEDY010000001.1, read as the reverse complement.
AATAAATAAATCAAGTATCTTGTCATGTACCACTAACCGGCTTGACGCTGTGCACTTTTGGCCAGTGCTCCCAAAGGCTCCATTGGCAGCAGTTTGAACGGCAAGAGCAATATCGGCATCATCCATGACAAGAAGCGCATTTTTTGATCCCATCTCCAATTGCACCTTGGCGAAATGGGACGCGGCTCGTGTGGCAACTTGTCGCCCTACATCGACCGACCCCGTGAAACTGATGGCATTGACATGCGGGTGGGCCGTCAGTGCGTCACCAATGCCGCTGCCCGAACCCATCATCAAGTTGAACAGTCCTGTTGGGATATCCTGTTGCGCAATGATCTCTGTCAAAGCAACGGCTGACGCTGGGGTTAAGTTTGCAGGCTTCCAGATTACTGCATTACCGAAGGCCAACGCAGGAGCGATCTTCCAAGCCGCTGTCGCCATCGGAAAATTCCATGGGCTAATGACTCCAACCACACCCACTGGCTCACGACGCACATCAATCTCAATACCCGGCCTCACCGAATCAGCTGTATCACCGATTTGCCGCAATACTTCTGCTGCGTAGTAGGTAAAAAACTGCCCAGCTCGGTATACCTCGCCACGGCCCTCAGGTCGTGTCTTACCCTCTTCCCGGCTTAATAATTCGCCAAGTGAATCTGCGTTTTCCATCAAGGCACGCCCAATGCGATCAAGCACGGTTTGACGAACCTCAAGAGGGGTCGCCTGCCATTGTTTTTGAGCCTTCATAGCTGCGATCACGGCGCGCTCGAGATCTTCAAAATTGGCCTGCGCGTAGCGCCCAATGACATCACGCGTGTCTGATGGGTTGATATTCTCTATACGATCTTCCGATCCGGCCCAATCACCGGCGATCCAGTTATCAAACCTCATATTTATTCTCCAAACCATTAATTGTATGTATTGCAAACTTCACCGATCTTACTAGTGAATCTGCGCTTGATCGTGGTCCATAAATTGAGATGCACGAGCTGCGACAGACCACGAAGACGCCCAGGTGATGAATGGCTGTTCTCATTGCCGTCGGCTCAACCAATCGCTCGCTTGGCACATTGGCAAGCCGTTGAAAGAGCGTTGACAGCATAGGTCCCTCCAGATCAAGTCGCACCCAGGCACCTGTTTGCTCTGTGACATAACCAATGTTCTCAGCGGCAAGGGTTACTGCCCAATTAGGATCATGTAACTCCGGTCGCTCGAGCATCCATTGGCTGCGCGCTATCCAAAATGCCGCGTAGCTCTGATCGTGATTAACACATATTGACTCCGACTCGGGTAACTCAAGGCCATATTGCTCCCGAACAAATCGGCGCGCGCCCTCAACGCGATCTTTTGGAACAGCCAATGAAATCAATGCGTTTTGCATGACTTCACTGAGTTTATAGGCCCCAAATTCGCCCAACGCTTCGGTAGTCGCCGGCGAGGGAAGAAGATCAAACACGCAAACGCTCCCCGTCTGGATCAACAAAATGTGGGCTAACTACGTCGACCTCGATATCTTGGTGATCTAACAAACTCACCGCACGAATCCTTTTACCGCGGTAGCTTGCACCCTCTTTGAGATAGGCCAATCCGATCATAGATTGACAATGTGGCGAGTAGGCAACGCTTGTCACATAGCCGAGATCATGCGCCGCATCGATCGGCTTTCCAAGGCCGACTAAATGAGCCCCTGCAACTAATGGATCAGATGAAGTGACCGGTTGCAATCCGACTAGGCAAGCGGTGTCGTTTTGAAGGGCATCACGCCCAGCTAAGACACGGCCAATGCTATCTTTGGTTTGACTAACAATACGCTCAAGGCCGAGCTGCTTGGCGGTGGTTTGTCCATTCAGTTCCGCACCTGCCGCGTGGCCCTTTTCAATACGCAAAACACTCAAGGCTTCCGTGCCATAAGGTGTCACCTCCAGATCTTTTCCGATCTCAAGAAGATATTCAAAGAACGCGTTTCCAACACGTGTTGGCACGGCAATTTCAAATGCCAATTCGCCAGAAAAAGAAATCCGAAAGAGTCGTGCTCGTATACCATTTCTCAAATGGGTTTCGGCGCATGCCATGAAGGGAAACACCTCATTGGATACGTCACATGCGACGAGTCGGGCAATCAACTCTCGTGACCGAGGTCCAGCAACCGCAAATTGAGCCCAAGCCTCGGTGGTTGAAATCAGGTGCACATCCATTTTGGGACAAAGACACTGCCTGACATACTCCATATGACGATAAACTGGAACCGCATTGGCAGTAGTGGTAGTGACAACGAACTGAGTTTCACTCAGACGCGCCGCGGTCCCATCGTCCATAACAATCCCATCCTCGCGCAGCATCAAGCCATAACGTGTTTTGCCGACGGGTAATTTAAGGAATCCATTGGCGTATACGTGATTTAAAAAAGCAGCGGCATCTTCACCTTGAACATCAATTTTACCAAGCGTTGTCACATCACACACACCAACATTGCGACGAACTGCGATGACTTCACGGTCGACTGTCTCACGCCAATACTTCTCATGTGGCAAAGGAAACCATTGCGCGCGCAACCAATTCCCGACCTCCACAAAACTCGCGTGACGAGCTGTCGCAGCCTGATGCGACGGGGTGAGTCGCGTTGGCTTGAAGTCGAGGTCACGGTATTGGCCAGCCAACGCACCAATTGAGACTCCTGTGTATGGCGGTCTCGACAATGTCGTCCCTGTCTCAGCAATAGATTGTCCGGTTGCCTGAGCCAGGGCGGCCAGTCCAAGGACATTGGAGTGCTTCCCCTGATCCGTTGCCATACCAAGTGTTGTGTACCGCTTCACGTGCTCAACACTCGACATCCCCTCTTGATGACTGAGCTGGATGTCTTTGATCGTGACATCATTTTGCATATCCACAAAGGTCGGTCCATGACCGTAAATCACATACTCCGACTGAAGAGCAAGTGGCTCAGATTCATTAAACGGGTTAACTAAATGCAGTGACTGACCCAAGATTGCTTCGGCGGCATGGATTGCGCTTTGCCAGCAGTCACCTAACCCAAATGCGCCGTCGGCTCCACCGATGCACCGCTGATCGTCGGGTCGATTATCTGCAGCACGAAATGCCTCAATCGACAAATCCCACTTGGGTTTGGCTCCCTGATGGCAGGTCAGCTGAATCGTGGGGTTATAGCCGCCTGAAATCCCTAAATAATCTACATTGATCCATTGAAACGTGCCATCCGATGATCTCACTTGGATCCCCGTTAATCCGAGTCGTCCCGAGGTGTTGACCACTTGAGAACCTGTGAAGTATGGAAATTCAGTCAAAGGCAAAGCTTCGGAACGCGTATCAATCACCGCTTTGATATTTACACCGAGCGCATGCAAACGCAGCGCAGTACGTCGCCCCTCCTCGTGTGAGATAAACAGTGCAACCGATGAACCTTTCAAAGCACCGTAATAGACCGCGTAAGCCTCAATTGCGCTCATGGTCATGATGCCTGGCCGATCATTATTCGGAAATGCGATGCTGCGCGTCAGTGCACCGGTAGCTAAGATCGTGTGTCCGGCGCTGATCGTCCAATAGGTTTGTTTCGGCAACACTCCAGGATCAGCAGCCTGATGTTCGGTATTGCGCGTGATAGCGCCATAAACCCCATGATCATAGGATCCAAAAACTACTGTTCGAATCAACCGCTGAATATTTGGATGCTTTAATACCTCTTCGACCAGAGCATCAAGCCATGGACGAAGCTTAGCATTCGCGGAAAAAAGCAAGCGGCCACCAAATCTGGCATGCTCATCCACAAGGAGCACCCTCTGCCCGCCTTTTGCCAGTTGCAGTGAACATACCAAACCTGCCAAACCGGCCCCAATCACCAATACATCTGGATGCAGGTAGCCTTTATCATAGACGGACGGGTCTGGAGTATCAGACAGCCGACCGATCCCGGCCGCTCTCCGAATCATCGGCTCATAGACCGCCTCCCAAAATCTGGCAGGCCACATAAACGTTTTATAATAAAAACCGGCGGTCAGAAACTTCGACAACCAATCGTTAACTGCCAGCAGGTCAAATCGCAAACTTGGCCACGCATTTTGCGACCATGCCTTTAGGCCATCATAGAGTTCAATTTCAGTCGCTCGCGTATTCGGCTCAGGGTGCCCTTCGCGCAATACAGTTACTAACGCATTGGGCTCATCAGAGCCATCTGAGAATACCCCGCGCGGCCGGTGATACTTAAATGACCTTCCGATCAGGCGTACATTGTTAGCAAGAAGCGCGGAAGCCAATGTATCACCGAGGTATCCCACATAGGTCCGGTTATCAAATTGAAAATGGACGGGCTCTGCCACATCGATGCCTGGCGCATCGGCAAACCGATTAGTCATGACTGGCAACCTCGTTTGCAAATTCGACTTTTACTATTTCATGCGTAACAGTGTTGCGCGTGACGACTAGCCACGCACGATCTCCCTGTTCATGAAACCAAAGCTCTCGATGCAGGCCTCTACAGTTATCGCGCTGGTACGCGTATTCCGTCATTTTCTGCAACGCATCGGCCTGCATTCCATCAGGCCGCTCAAGCAAGCAAGCATCCCCAAGGTAGACGAACTCTGATTGATCTCGTAGGCCAAGAATAGGGTGAGGTATCCGCATTAGTTCAATGCAGGTTCGGCGTCGAACCCTGCCCCTTTTCGTCAATCATGGCGCCTGCCGCAAATCGATCAAATCGATATGCGCTGGCAGTTGGATGGGAAGACTCTCTCGCTAAAAGATGCGCGAAGACCCAGCCGCTTGCTGGAGTCGCTTTGAAACCTCCATAACACCATCCACCATTGAAATACAAACCGCCCACCTGTGTTCGATCGATGATCGGCGAGCCATCCATCGACATATCCACGACCCCTCCCCAGGATCTGAGCAAGCGAGCCCGCCCAAGCATCGGCATGATACTCATACCGCCCTCACAAACATCTTCGACCACAGGTAAATTTCCTCGACTTGCATAACTGTTATAACCATCGAGATCGCCACCAAATACTAAGCCTCCTTTGTCAGATTGGCTGATGTAGAAATGTCCAGCGCCGTATGTGATCACACCCGGAATAAGAGGTTTTAAACCCTCAGTTACGAAAGCCTGTAACACGTGTGATTCGATTGGTAGGCGCACATTGGCGTGACGCATGACTTCGCTCGAGTACCCCGCGACAGCGACACCAATTCGGTCGGCCTCAATACGCCCCCGGCTCGTCTCAACTGCTTGAACCTGTCCATTAGTAACATCAAATCCTTGGACTTCGCACCGTTCGATGATATCGACTCCCAATGCGCTTGCTGCACGAGCATATCCCCAAGCCACAGCATCATGACGAACAGTACCACCACGCCTCTGTAATAGTCCGCCGTGGATTGGAAAGCGCGCGTTGTCGTAGTTTAGGAAGGGAGCCATCTGACGGACCGCTTTGGCATTCAGCCATTCAGCATCAGTGCCATGCATCCGCATTGCATTACCTCGCCGTCGAAATGCATCGCGCTGCGCGTCTGAATGAAACAGGTTCAAGACTCCTCGCTGACTCACCATGGCATTGAAATTCAGCTCTTGCTCAATCCCTTCCCAAAGTCTTAGTGACAACTCATAGAATGGTTGATTTCCATCCAACAAATAATTAGAACGGATGATCGTCGTATTACGACCGACATTCCCGCCTCCGACCCAGTTTTTTTCGAGCACAGCAATGTTAGTCAACCCGTGATATTTGGCCAGATAATAGGCTGTCGCTAACCCATGCCCGCCGCCACCGACAATGAGCACATCATAGTGTTTTTTTGGGGTTGCAGCGCGCCACAGAGGCGCCCAACCAGTATGCCCACGAAGACCCTCTCTCAGCACCCGCCAACCTGAAAAATCCATGCATTATCCTCATCGTATATTAACGATAAGCATAACCATCCTCGCTATTTATCAAGTTGTCAAAAAAGATAAAAACTTGGCCAGAAAAGACATATCAGCGTCAAGCAGGCTGACTATTCTCTGTCTAAAATCAACGCCCACATGTATCCGCGATGGCACTAAATCAATCCACCACATTCCTTATGATCGATGTTGGTAAATTGGTCGCGGATAAACTAGTAACTAAGCAACGCTCAACATTGATTAGTCCATTTCGATTTGTTCGATTTAAAGAGGGTGACCTCCACTCGACATCAAGCAGTTCATTCCCAAGGCAGCAGTAACCGGGGCGACCGGATCAAAATTGTCTTCGCTGAACCTGGCTTGATGACAGCGAAGCTCTTTTTAATCTGATGAAACAGGAAAATCAGGCTGAATAGCTAGAATGCACAGGTCGTATAGTTGTTTTCTCAATTGACTCGGGCGCGTGCTTGAACTCCAGGATTTTACCCGTTGAATCTAATGCATCCGAGGTCAGCATATTTGCGGCCGATTCATAAAAGGCAAAATGGATAAACAAACTGCCCACTGCAATCGCCTCGTCCACACGCACGTGGGTCGCTATCTCATCCTGCCTGGATCGAATTAATACCGCATCATCCTTCCGGATATCCATAGATTCGGTGTCATGAGGGTGCATCGAAATCAATGGAATTGGATTGATCTGATGCAATACGGACGCACGGCATGTCATGCTTACGGTGTTCCAATGCTCGAGGACACGACCAGTGATCATTGCCAAGCACCCTTTATTGTTTCGTTCACTAATCCGTAAGATATCGACGAATGTGTAACGTTACGACATGTTAAGTCGGATCAGTAAACGAAAATCGCGTTATGGTGGCGCTGAAAGACAAAAACATCCGATTTCGCCACCTCTTCTGCGACCCTACACATTAGAGAGCAGTAGCGATTACGAATCGGTGGATTTTAGATGCGCCATGTATCGCGGTATCTGCGGTTTTTTGCGGAATCTAGCTCATTCGTCGCGCCAAAATTCAATCATTAGAAATCTATCCGTCGGCCCTGAGCGCCACCCGATATGGTGCACATGCATAGCTTTTTATTGCTATCCGGAAGCTTTAGAAAGAAATTAAAACTCAGCTACCACCCCTTCATATCCAGCTTGGTGTCATACACGCTAGGGCGTGCTTGGGTTATAAAGAGGCGGGGATTCGATCGAATTTGGCCTTACCACTATTTTTTCTTCTCTCACTTCCGCTATTTGTGAGCCTCTGCACGGCGGTAATTCTGAAAATCAGGAACACACCGACCCAAATGTTTACGATACTGGTCTAGATGCCTCGCTTTATGGTCGCACTCGATACAGAAAACAGGAGCGCGCGAACGGACCAACTAAGCAACACAGTGGGTATCCTGTGCGACGAACTGATAGTTCACTTGAGAAAAATACGGCTGATTCGAAAACCCATAAACAAACTCAAGACCATCAGTGCCAGCAATCACCTCGTGTAACGCGCCACCTGGGATAAACAATGCCATGCCTGACGTCAATTGAATGATTTTGCCGTCAATCGTGACGATTCCAGAGCCTTTGGTGCAGAAGTAAAATTCCGCATCATCATGCTGGTGTCGATGCAACGTTCCGTGGGGAGGAAATGTAGCATACCCAAGCGATAAGGCAGAGTGTTCGTCATCATTTCCAAGTAACGTTTGCCAAACACAGTTACCGAATGCTGGATTCGAGTCCACAGCCTCAGGATTTAATTGATTGATCAAATGCGTCATCGACATCGGCATTACCTTCTTGATCGTTGCTATCGGGTGGCAGGTTGACCAAAAACACGATTAAAAACAATAAAAAAACGAAAAAAATTGTTATATTTCAATTATTTAGACACCTAAAGAATTAAAAATTGATTATTTTCAATGACTTAATCCATAAGAGATCAATAAATCAATGAAAATCAGTATGTTGCATCGCAATAATTCAGCATCGAATTGAATCTCAACAATGCACGAGATCCATCATGGCGCTTTCACAGACTCTAGAAACTAGACAATTCAATTCATTTGCCCACGAATGTTTAGAGGGGAAAACAGAGGTCTAAGGGAGCGTGAAAAAATTGCGTGAAGTGACAATGTAAGGCAACATATGCGCTCCAAAGTTGAGACTCAAATACACCGAGTCTTTGCACGACACCGCGGGAGAGGCATTGACATGCCGCCGAAGGAGCAACCGACCCGGAAACTCTCAGGCACCCGGACCGCCATGTCGTTAAAGGAATCTGGAAAGCAGCGAAACGCTCACCGAAGGAGTAAGGGATGAATCCTGAATCTCTCAGGTCAATGACAGATGGGTCATGCGACAACGCCTGCAAGGAGCATGCATGACCGACCTACATTCGTTAATTCTAGAACCCTTTCATCATGAGCAAGGTGCGAAGTTTGCACCCTTTGCCGGCTATCGGATGCCGATTCAGTATCCTTTAGGCGTCAAAGGTGAGCATCTCCACACGCGTGACGCTGTCGGTTTGTTTGATGTTTCACACATGGGCCAACTGCTGATCCAAGGCCCTGGTTCCACCGAAGCCCTCGAACGACTCGTCCCTGCAGCACTGCAAGAGATGACGCCCGGCCAGATCCGTTATTCGCAATTAACGCTCGACACTGGCGGAATCTTAGACGATCTCATGCTGACACGCTGGGATACCGACATTTGGGGATTAGTGGTCAATGGAGCGTGCAAACATGCTGATATGGCCCATTTCAAAGCGCATCTTCCTGGCGCAGTCAGCATGACTTATATCGATGATCATGCGCTGATCGCCATTCAGGGCCCACAAGCCCGACTCACCCTGTCACGGATCATCCCTGAGGCTCAAAATCTGCTGTTTATGCGGTCATTGAAGACCACATGGAAAGGTCGTGACATCACATTATCGTGCTGTGGCTACACAGGCGAAGACGGCTACGAAGTCTCAATCGCCAATGATCACGCTCGAGACTTCGCAGATGCCTTAACCGATCTCAATGAAACGACCTGGGTCGGTTTGGGGGCGCGCAATTCATTAAGGCTTGAGACAGGGCTCTGTTTGTACGGTAACGACCTGACTCAGGACACCACACCGATTGAAGCGGATCTTTTGTGGTCGATCCAAAAGCGACGACGCACCGAAGGCGGATTCTTAGGTGCGGAGACAATTCTCAAGCAAATCAGCGACGGCGCTCCAAGAAAGCGCGTTGGACTGACCCCTGCGGACGGCCGGACACCACTCCGTGACCATACCACTCTGAAAAACGCCGCTGGTGATGTTGTGGGCGAAATCACATCCGGTGGATTTGGACCGACCCACAATGGACCGGTTTCGATGGGTTATGTCACACAAAAACTGAGTACACTTGGGACCGAATTAATTGCAGAGGTCAGAGGCAAAGCATTGGCCTGCACTGTCTGTGACCCAATTTTTGTTCAACAGCGCTATCGACGCGCTCTTTGAAGTGATTAAGGACCTTTTATGACTGTTAAATACACGCGCGAACACGAATGGATCCGTATTGAAGGCGATACAGCCACCGTTGGCATTACCTTCTACGCACAAGAACAACTGGGTGATGTGGTATTTGTCGAACTCCCAGACGCCGATACCTCTGCTGACCAAGGCTCTGAAGTCGCGGTCGTGGAATCTGTGAAAGCTGCCAGTGATATCTACGCCCCGGTCACAGGAACCATCATTGAGTCCAACGAGGAACTCTCTGACCGACCAGAGCTGGTCAATGAAGACCCAGAAAACGATGGCTGGTTCTTCAAAATGCAACTATCCGATCCAACCGAACTCGATGACCTGCTTGATGAGGCTGACTATCAAGCGTTTATTCAAGAAGAACTGTAAGAGGCAACTTCAGTGAAGCAGGAAATGACTTTTCGTGACCGCCATATTGGATTATCTGACGATGAGCGGACCTTAATGCTCGACACGTTAGGACTTCGCTCAATGGATGAGCTCTCCGACCGAGTGGTCCCAGACAATATTCGTAAGCGGACAGGGATGTCACTTCCACAAGCCATCTCTGAACATGATGCGCTGATTGAACTGAAGACGATCGCGTCGAAAAACCAAGTGGTTCGTTCGTTGATTGGGCAGGGCTATTACCACACGCTGACACCTGCGGTGATCCAACGTAACGTGCTCGAAAATCCAGCCTGGTACACCGCCTATACGCCCTATCAGCCAGAAATCTCTCAAGGGCGACTCGAAGCCCTCTTCAATTATCAAACGATGATTGTTGAGTTGACGGGAATGGCGGTTGCCAACGCCTCACTGCTCGATGAAGCAACGGCAGCGGCCGAAGCCATGACGCTGTGCGAACGGAGCTCAAAATCAAAATCCAATCGGTTTTATGTCGCCAACAATCTGTTTGCCCAAACCCGAGCGGTGATCGAAACCCGAGCGCTTCCATTGGAATTTGATCTGATTGCATTCGATCCACATCACCCACCGGTATTCGAAGATGCCTTCGGTCTCATCGTGCAATACACCGGATCGGACGGATCAGTGGTTGATCTCAAGTCATTAATCAAACAAGCCAAAGACCAGGGAATATTAACAGTCGTCGCCTCAGATATCTTGAGTTTGACGATGCTCGAAGGCCCTGGACATTTTGGTGCGGATATCTGCTTGGGCTCCACACAACGGTTTGGTGTTCCCATGGGCAATGGCGGTCCACACGCAGCATTTTTCGCAGTCACCGATAAACTGAAGCGAAATATTCCAGGCCGCCTTGTTGGGCAATCGATTGATGCGGAAGGTCGTTCCGCCTATCGCTTGACACTGCAAACGCGCGAACAACATATCCGTCGAGAAAAAGCCACGAGTAACATTTGTACAGCGCAAGTGCTACTGGCAAACATCGCAGGATTTTATGGGTGCTATCACGGACCATCAGGCCTCACCGCACAAGCAACACGCGTGCATGGGCTGACTTCGCGATTGCAAGCAGGACTCAAAGCGGCAGGATATGGAGTCAACACCACCTTCTTCGACACACTCTCAATCCAAGTCGACAGTGCAGACAACTGGGTCAATAACGCCCTATCGGCAGGTTTCAATATCCACAAAGCCAGCGATACAACGGTTTCACTGTCCTTTGATGAAGCATCAACCGAGACGGAATTAGAAGCTCTGGCTGCTGTTTTTGGCGTCACTCTGGGAGACTCACACAAGGGACTTCCTGAAACGCTGGGTCGCCAGACGGAGTTTATGACTCAAGACGCCTTTAATACGCATCACTCAGAAACAGAAATGATGCGCTATTTGCGGAAGCTCTCCGATCGCGATCTCGCACTTGATCGTGCGATGATTCCGCTTGGATCCTGCACCATGAAACTCAATGCAGCCTCCGAGATGACCCCGATCACTTGGCCTGAATTTGCGTTCATTCATCCGTTTGCACCAGAAAATCAGCGTCTGGGCTATCAGGAAATGATCCAAAATCTCGATGACTGGTTGTCCGAAATCACTGATTATGCCGCGATCTCATTACAACCGAATTCAGGTGCTCAAGGGGAATACGCCGGACTTCTTGCAATTCAGGGCTACCATCAGTCTCGCGGTGAAGGTCACCGGACCATCTGCCTGGTTCCTTCCTCAGCCCATGGGACGAATCCAGCAAGTGCACAAATGGTTGGATTAGATGTGGTCGTGGTTGGATGCGATCCCGATGGCAACATCGACATCGATGATCTGAGAGCCAAAGTGGAGACACATGGAACCAACATCTCCTGTTTGATGATCACCTATCCATCGACTCACGGGGTGTTCGAGGTCGCGGTACAAGAGGTCTGTGAGTTAGTGCATTCAGTCGGCGGACAGATTTATCTCGACGGCGCCAATTTAAATGCGCAGGTTGGCCTCACGAGCCCAGGGCTCATCGGATCTGACGTATCACATCTGAATTTACACAAGACCTTCTGCATTCCTCACGGTGGTGGCGGTCCAGGTGTCGGCCCCATTGGGGTTGCCGAACACCTAGCACCTTTTATCCCGGGACATCCGGAGTTCGGCGCTTCATCCGCAGTTGGTCCGGTGTCTGCAGCGCCTTTTGGCTCTGCCATGATTCTCCCAATCTCCTGGATGTATATCCGCATGATGGGTCCTGACGGCCTGACAGCGGCGACTGAAAATGCCATTTTATCAGCGAACTACATCGCCAAGCGGCTTCAAGATGCCTACCCGATCCTCTACAAGGACAGCCAAGGGTTTGTGGCTCACGAGTGCATTCTCGATACACGAGTTGTCAAAGACAGCGCCGGTGTGACGGTCGATGATATCGCCAAGCGACTCATTGACTATGGATTCCATGCGCCAACGATGAGTTGGCCAGTCGCAGGCACTTTGATGATTGAGCCGACAGAAAGCGAACCCTTGGCTGAACTCGATCGCTTCTGTGATGCCATGATCGCCATTCGCCAGGAAATTGCGTCAATCGAGAATGGCGAGAGCGCGGCCGACGATTCCGTCCTTCGGCATGCTCCCTACACAGTCGAAGCTGTCACCGCGAATGAATGGCCACACGCGTTTTCACGTCAACAAGCGGCCTTCCCGATCACTGCATTGAAGAAAGATCGGTATTGGCCACCGGTGGCTCGAATTGATAATGTTTATGGTGATCGTAACCTCGTGTGCAGTTGTCCCCCACTCTCGGACTATGCTGACACACCAACGGAAGCTGCATGACAGACCAGAAAGTCCGCCCTAAAAGCGGAGACAAAATCATCAATGATGTGGGTGTCAAGGCCATCAAAAATGGTCAAAAGCGCCGGACAGATGAGCAAGCACCACGCGGTGACAAGCCCAGATGGTTGCGTTTTGTCAGTCCTGGTGGGCAAGGCTACCAAGACGTAAAAAAGATCGTGCGGACGCACCGCTTATCAACCGTCTGCGAAGAGGCTATGTGCCCAAATATTGGAGAATGCTGGAGTGCCGGCACCGCAACCATCATGCTCATGGGATCGGTATGTACCCGTGCATGTCAATTCTGTGCTGTCGATACGGGCAATCCCAAAGGTTGGCTGGATCTCGAAGAACCACAAAATACTGCGGAGTCCGTGGCTCTAATGGGCCTGAAATATGTGGTTTTGACAAGCGTCAACCGTGACGATCTCGCCGATGGCGGTGCCAATCATTTTGCAGCCACCGTCCGTGCCATCAAACAGCAATGTCCGGAAACTGCAGTTGAAGCATTAACGCCTGACTTTCAGGGTGTCATGAAGGATGTCGAAGTGTTGGTTGATTCGGGACTGGAGGTTTTTGCACAAAATGTCGAAACCGTCGAGCGACTCACCCACCCGGTCCGTGATCCGAGGGCGAGTTATGAACAAACTCTGCAAGTGCTCGCACACGGCAAACACCATCGTCCTGATGTATTAACCAAAACGAGCCTGATGTTGGGCTTGGGTGAAACCGATGATGAAATCAAACAGGCCATGGACGACATGCGGCAACACCAAGTCGATATCGTCACCTTTGGTCAATATCTGAGACCGACGGTTAATCATCTCCCGATCGACCGATACGTCACCCCTGAACAATTTGATCAGTATCGGGAATGGGGGTTAGAGCGAGGTTTTCTTGAAGTCGTCTCGGGTCCAATGGTCCGCTCGAGCTATCGAGCCGAACAGGCCTTATTGAAAAATAATGCGGGAATTTCGAACGCATCCCTTGGACAGAATGCCATTCCTGTTAAGCAGTTATGAAGACATCGATCCTTGCCCTGTGTCTGGCAGCAACCACGCTTGTCGGATGTCAAAATCCGGTTAGGGATCCCATCGATTCAGTCGTTCAAGTGGTCACGGATCCACAACAAGAAATCCAAAAAGGCCGACGCCAATACCCCTTTGCTTTGGCCCAATCAGGCGGTGATCTCACCCAGTTTCCGGTAACGACCAATTATTTAAACGGACTCATTCAACGATTAGCAAAAACAGCCAACTCGCCATTTCCATGGGAGATTCGGTTGATCAATGAAGGTTCAATCAACGCTTGGGCGCTGCCTGGCGGCAAAATGGGCGTGAACTACGGTTTGATCAATGCCGTTGAAACCGAAGCCGAACTTGTCTCGGTCTTGGGTCATGAGATGGCGCACAGCATTGAGCTTCACGGCACTGGTCGTGAGACTTTCGGCGCTTTGGTTGGACTAGCAGCACAAGTCATTGAGATTGGAATCTCCGAACCTGGAACCAAACCGGGTTCCAACAAACTGATTGGCCTTGGTCAAAATATTTTAATGGGGCAGTACAGCCAGTCCAATGAACTCGAAGCAGATCGGGTGGGTGTGGACTTAATGGTCCGGGCGGGTTTTGATCCAAATGGTGCTGTTGGTATGCAAGAAAAGCTTGCTGAGCTTGGTGCAGGCGGAAATTCTGTGGCGCAGAAACTCCTCGGCACACACCCCATCAGTCGCGAACGACTCGCTGCCATTCGAGCTGAAGTCGCGAAATATCCAAACCAAGGCCAAATCACCAGTCCTGAATTCACTCGTGCGAAAACGGAAATTCAATCACTAGAAAGTGGGTTGACTCTCATCTCAGAGGCTCGAAAACAAGGAGCCGAGAAAAAATTTGGGTCGGCTTTATCGCTCACCACGCGAGCGCTGAAAATCCTGCCAAATGAACATAGTGCTTGGCGGTTATATGCCGAACTGCTGGTCGCCAATCAACAACCGCGAGAGGCCATTGAGTCAGCACTGCGCGTCCGCGATCTCAATTCATCCGATCCAATTAGTGAACTATTGTTAGGTTATTGTTATGAAGCATCAGGTGATAATATTCAAGCAACGCGCGCAAGAGAGAGAGCAAAAGCTTTAATGCGTTAATTGAAAAAACGATTCCCAGCCTGAGACTCATGCATGCAAAAACTAATGACCCTATTCAAGGCAGATTCACCGTGGCAATTAATTGTGATCTTTACCGTTTTTTCAGTCACTGGATCGGCCTCCGTTATCCTGGCGGAACCCGTACTTCAATTTTTTGGAATCACCACTGACACTCTTTCGCCGTGGATTTTTTGGCCACTCCGTATTCTAATTATTTTCCCAATCTACCAATGCCTCTTGATCGTCGTAGGCACATTGGCCGGACAGTTCACCTATTTTTGGCGATTCGAAAAAAAATTCCTCCGCCGGTTGGGGATTCGTCTGCCCTAAACAATCGTCATCTGGAGATCTTGTAACCCATCGATCTTGCCGACCAGATGATCGCCTCGGACCACAGCTCCGACGCCCGATGGGGTACCGGTAAAGACCAAATCACCTGCTTTCAGTTCTTGCAAAGTGGATAAAAAGGCAATCAATTCAACCGTGTTGTAAGCCATCTGATCAATATCACCCGACTGTCGCGTCTCGCCGTTGACGTCTAAAGAAATGGCCGCGTGCTCCATGAATCCTGTCTCTGTTTTTGGTGTGACCACTCCGATCACTCCAGCATCATCAAAATTCTTGGCGATCTCCCAAGGCCGACCTTTTTCCTTGGCTTCGGCTTGACGATCTCGCCGTGTGAAATCGAGGCCAACCGCATAACCAAAAATCGTCGCTTCAGCGTCTTTGAGACTGAGATGACGACCGCCCTGGCCCAACACAGCCACCAGCTCAACCTCATGATGCAAATCATCAGTCTGGGTTGGATAGCGAACCTCAGGCCCAAAAGTCAACGCGTCAAAACTTTTCTGAAAATGAAACGGCGCTTTCCGATCCACTTCACCACCCATTTCTTTCGCGTGTTCTTCATAATTTTTGGCGATACAAAACACACGGTTGATAGGAAGACGGCGACCATCTGTGGTTAAAAATTCAGGATGTGTGGGGGAATTCCAATTCATAGGGATCTCGAAACCTCGTATACTTTGTGCATGAGTGTTTATCAAACCATTAAAACCTTCGACAACTTTCCATGCAGTCATCGGCAGTGGCGACACTCAGGCCATTGTAAATTCATTCACGGTTATTCACGTAGCTTTAAAATGACTTTTGGCTGCACGGAACTGACGGAATCCGGGTTCGGCGTCGATTTCGGTGAGTTTTCAGAGATTAAATCCTGGTTATCCCACTGGTTTGATCACACCCTGCTGATCAATGAAGACGATCCAGAGCGCGCCTTATTCCACGAACTTCATGAGAAGAAGATCGTGGATCTCAGGGTCCTACCCAACGTCAGTATGGAACGCACCGCTGAATTCGTTTTTCACTATGTCGATGGGTGGATTCGTCAGCAAACTAATGATCGATCGTTCTTGCTTGAAGTGGAATGTCGAGAGAATGACAAAAATTCCGGAGTCTATCGACCAGCAGCCCACTGACGACCATACAGCCACATGCATAGTGCTCCGGCCATGCCAATGCATGAGAGGACAACGACAAAAGTGGTCCACCCAAAGAGCTCATACACATACCCCATCAACCAAGCACCAAGAGCACCGCCTGCGTAATAACAGGACACATAGAGACCGTTCACCACACCACTCAAAGAGCGCGCGTTATGGTTCACTTCCGATGCCGCTAGCGTATGAATCACAAACATCCCAAGGCACATCACAAAGACCTGAGTGATCAACATCCAGACATTGCCGAGCGCCAACAGTAATGAACCAATCATGACCGCAAATCCAATCAGTGCCGCACGAATCACGCCCCCGACGCGCTTCGCAAGCCAACCGGCTGTCAAGGCAGACACAATCCCAATGCTGTAACCCAAATAACTTTGACCAATCAATCCAGTCGATGCCGAAGCATCGAGTTCATTAATCCGAAAGGGTAAGTAATTGAGATAACCCGCAAACACCCAAAACATGCAAAGGACTGAGACATAAATCAATGCATTACCGCGGCTGGTCATGGCCTGTCGGATTAACTGTGCGTCAGGCTTTACTAAGTTCAGTGGCTTCGGAGTCGCTCGACGCCAAGGCATCAAGGTCACCATGAGAAGAAGCCCAGCCCAAATCAAAGCCACCCATTCCCAGGCAATCATGGACGCTAACTGTCCGGAAATGACTCGCCCGGCCATCCCACCAAAAATCGTCGCTGAAATATACCAAGCCATGACTCGAGAGAGCTCACCTCCCTCACGGCCTGACGTTAAATAGGCCATCGTCGCGGTCATAATGGCGGGCAGGAGCGCGCCCTGGATCAACCGAAGCGTGAGCATTCCCTCATAGGTTTGCACGAACCCAGACCAGGCCATCGCCAAGGCCAAGGTCGGAAGTGCCCACTTGAGAATGGTTAACGCACTGAGTTGTTTTAAAAAAATGCCATAGCTTAAAGGCGCGATCGCCAGTGGAATCAGAGTGACGGAAACCAGAAGTCCCGCCTCTGGTTTGGAGACCATAAATCGGTCAGCCAATTCTGAAAGCATCGGTTGCGGTGCATAGAGCACACAAAAACAAATCATGATCGAGAGATATAGAAAACCCTCTCCATGGCGATTCGTTGCGTTGGGTGTGGTCACTTCAGAAAATTCTGTCTAAGTTCAAAAAAGCGCCGAACACCGCGCTCAAAGTCTTGGACCAATGCGATAGGAATCTCCGTTGTTGCGCACAAATCTCGGTGCAACCGGCCAGCAAGCATTGGCGTAACACTCTGATGGAAGAGACGCTTTCGGTGAGGTTCAACGGATAACATCTGGCCAAATCGTCCTGAATCAATCGAAAGCAGGGTCATCGACCGATCAGCAATCCATTCTCGATCCGTCATCCAGCCCGTTAAAAATTCATCAAGCCCCACCATTCCAGGTGACCGCTCACCACGACGGACCGTGAATTGCCCGCGCAACACGAGGTAAATGTCTGGAAAATCATCTTCAGTGATCAAGGTCTCACCGGCACTGAGTGTTTTCACCACAGCATTATCGAGCCAATGCCGATACTCTTGTTCGGTCAGAGCACCAAGAAACAGTTGTTGCTCAATCACCGCCAATCTCCCAATGAATCGACGGTTTCCCTCTAAAGAGCCCGTTGCGATCAACCACAAATCGTGTTCCTGAACGCTCGACTAAGCTCTCAACCACATGCGTCCGGGCTGATTGGTCAAGGCCTACTAACCAATGATCAAGCCACATCAACTGCCCTTGCCGCGATAGCGCTCGCGCCAATTTCAACCGATTCATTCCATGCGGACCGGCCATCGATTGCAAGACACCCAAGGGTGTATTCAGCCGGTCCTGCAGGGATTCGATCCAGTGACTGACAGACAGTGCTTGAAGGTGAGTCTCTAACGTTGAAGGCTCAATGCCTGGTTCAATGAATAACCAGTCGCCCACTGTCGAGACTTCCGAATCTTTGGGGTGGTCAAGTGTAATCACCGAACATGCGAGAAGATTGGGATCCAGTCTTGCCACATCCATCCCACCAACACGCACGACACCTCGTTCCGGTGAGACTTGACGCATCAACAGATGCTTGAGTGTCGAGAGCCCAGCTCCTTCGGCTGCAGTGATTCGAACCAAACTGTCATCGGCACAGTGAAAGTTTAATTGATCAAATAACGGAGCTTCACCTGCGTGACGTCGATAGACAATTCCTTCATAGTTCACATCCCCTGCCAGTGCCAGCGGTCGAGCCGATGGGGATTGAGTCACAGTCTCTGACTCCACACTCACAGGAATGGCTGCCCGTAATCGCTCCAATAAAATCAGTGCCGCCAAAGATAAGCCGGTGAGCACAATCGGTCGACTGTCGTCTGTTGACGCAATAGCGGGAATCACCAAACTCGCAGCGATGACCGAACGACTGAAACGACTGTATTCAGCGACCAACTCAATCCGCGCAATCACCCATTGTCTGGCCTGATCCCAGACAGTCAAAACCCGTTCACGAACCGAAGGCACACCATCGCGAGCCAAACGCAGCGACAACCAGCGCATCGGTTGATCAATCGCTGGCAAATCCGGCAACAAACGTCTGACGTAAATCCAATAGGCTCCAGCAATTAATGCGCCTGAAAATAGCAGTGATAACGCAAGCGTTGGCGCTTCAAAGAGAAGAATTAAGATCGTCATCGACAAGGCAGCCGCCAACCCCACTGGACGGACGTCTCGGAAATATGCGGCTAACGAATGAATCACTCCGACCGAGGCAATAATGAATCCGAGGCAAGCGGCGATCACGGCAAAGTACTGGGTACTCAATGAAAAACCCGGTGCTTCCAGGGCAACCAATGCACCAAGCCAGCTCACCACAGCAACCATCGATAACGCACAAACAGTCATTAACACCCAAACCACTCGGTGCTCTTCGACGGCAACATCGTGTTCGAGAATCGTCCGTGGAACATGATCTGCGATTAATGGAGTCAAGACATCTGGTGACAGCGGTTGTTTCTGTTGAATCGCTTGATCGAGTGATTCACCAAACCAAGAGCGGAAGCTTGGTTGTGCCAATTTCACATTCCAGTCGACCAAGCTGTCGTCGATTCCTGCAGCAGCCATCATCTGGCGAATCGGCTGAATTAGTTGCCGACGGCCTAAATCACCCAGCCGTGGGATCAAGCCTAAGGGCAGGCGACTTTCAAAAGTGATGTCGGTTTCCGCAATCAGTTGAACTCGTAAATAGCCGCTTTCTGGAACTAAAAACCAACCCGATTCCGGGACAGACATCTCACCGACAGTTTCACCTGAAATTACCAAACGAAGTCGGGCTTGACCCTCTTTCACTTGCCACAGCCGGTCACGCGCCAAGCCTGCCGATAATTTGCCTTGGTTGAGATGGAAGC
The DNA here is from genome assembly GCA_024640985.1 of Gammaproteobacteria bacterium. Classification (GTDB taxonomy): domain Bacteria; phylum Pseudomonadota; class Gammaproteobacteria; order Pseudomonadales; family Litorivicinaceae; genus HIMB30. The sequence continues at coordinate 91,368 of JAHEDY010000001.1, read as the reverse complement.
TTTGCGTTTCAGTCGAGATCGATGACATCACTATCCCACAAATCTGAAACACTCGAAAACACAAAGACACGACAACTTGCTGCCGCTAAACGGTTCAATAATTCCATTTGTCGATCGGCCGACATCGGAGCTAATGCGTCCACCAAAATGAGCGTATCCGCACCTTGAGCAAGCGCACGAGCCACTTGAAGCGCCGAAGCTTCTGACGATGATAATCCCTGATTATTGGGACCGACTTGATAGTTTAATGAACCACCAAAACGCGCTTTCCAGTGCGGAAATCCGACCAAATCCATCAAGTTACTAAAGTGATACTCCCCGATGTCACTAGCATCCCAAGCAAAGTTACTCCTGAGCGTGCCCGGTAAAAACTCCGCTTCAGGACCTAATACCGTTAAGGGTTCGCCGGCTCGAACGAGATTTTCACTGGCGGCCAACAGCCGTTCTGGAAATTGCGTGTTAAGTACGTAGACTCCAGGGCCGACAACCTTCAAAAGCATCGTCAACTGCGCCATCAACTGACGTGGCTCCCTTGCTGTGCGTACTTCTGGCGTCAGTGTAAGCGCCTTGGCTTGCTTAAAATGGCGAGTCGGCATCAAATCAAGGAACAAAAAGCCAATCCCGACAACCCAAATCGCAGGCGACAGTTCAAGCACCCGATCCAAGATCAACATGCCAAACAGGGTTGTCACTGCGAGGATTCTTCCACCCACATCTCGAGATAAACGAGGAATCCAGTCTGGGGCCATGGCATCGAGTGCAGCTTCAAGATCATGCCATTGAGAGCGATGAATTAAGGTGATGGATGTGTAGGTGGTTGATGCCAGAATTAGCGCAGTCAGAATCCACAATGGTGCCAAAGTCTGGTCACTCACTTGCCCAAGGATACTGACCAGCATCACCAGCAACAGGCGCGCAACCACAACCAGCGTCAGAGCAAACCATTGCACGGTTAAATTGTAATCCGCTCGCTCTGGCTCCAGCACATAACCACCAACCGCAAAGGCTTTTCTCCATCGGGTCAGATGAAGCTTCGAGTCGCCATCGATGCTGGCAACCCAGCCAAGGACTGCATAACGAATCCGATGAAGTCGCCCCGTGGAGTCAACAAAAACAGATCCGGCGAATGGAGGCTTAAGACGACGTTCTTTCAGGCGGTAACCAAGAGAGCGAGCCTCATCTGCAACCGCTTCGAAGGTTGCCCCAGTTGCAATCAGTCCATCGACAATCGCTGTCATGACTGAAGGCTGCGCCCAAGGAGCTCCAGCAAACGCACACGACCACTGATGACAGTCACATCACAATGTTCACCCGGCGCTGGAATATGCGCTCCTGATTCTGTCACTACCTGTTGCAATCGGACTCCATCATTAAACAGCCGCTCGGCCAACAAGCGACTCCCCACCCAATCACGAATATCCTGAACCGAGAGAATATCGCCCGACTCAGAAAAAACTTGTGCTTTTAAGGTCACACCCTGACAGGTCACGTCCACTGCTTCACCAAGAACTCGCGGTTGAATCGATGACGGAACAAAGAGAGCAATCTCGGCACGTGCGGTATTACCCAAGCCTCGGTGGGAGGTCACAACGCCGAGCGTTGTTTCCGTATCAGCCACACGGACCGCCCACAAACTGATTGCCCAGATCACAATCAATAAGACCACGAAAGGCCACAGCCACCACATCCGGCGCGGCAATCCCAGTCCATCAGTTGCCGACTGACGCGATTCTTCAGCCACTGAAATTCCTCACAAAGTAGTTTCCAACTGGCTCACAACATACCGGAATTTCAGACGCGCTGCTTCGACATCAGCCAGTCCCTGTGCATCAGGTTGAGCCAATCGGATTTCTGCTGACATAGCGACTGCTAAAGCAACGCTCCAGGCAGCTTTATGTTTCGCTGTTAACGGCAATTCAAGACCCCAAACGGGCGTATTGACATGCCAAAAGCTTCCTTGATCAATTTCCAAATACCATTCGGAAAGACCAAGTAACGCACCCCCTCCACGAACGTGGCCTCGACACTCAAGCTCACCATCTAAAATCAGTGTCGGGTGTGGGAAATGGATCTCAATTCCGGGATCCAAATAGATCCCCTGGCCCTGATCAACGATCCACTTCAAGTCCTGGTTTTCAAGATGCGCAATCCATGGATTCATCGAGACACCCTCAGTGCATTCAATGGCATCACAAACGGCCGTGGAAGCCGATGACTTGCACGAATCCACAGAATCCCATGATCAGGCCTGCGGGCGCATTGCTGGGAACAGAATCACATCCCTGATGGAATGTTGTTCTGCCAAAAACATCACCAACCGATCAATGCCAATACCCTCACCAGCAGTCGGCGGTAATCCGTATTCCAAGGCTCTGACGTAATCGTCGTCATAGAACATGGCCTCGTCGTCACCGCCCGCTTTTTGCGCAACCTGCTCACGAAAACGCTCTGCTTGATCCTCTGCGTCGTTGAGCTCACTGAAGCCATTAGCCAGCTCGCGCCCCCCGATGAAAAACTCAAAGCGATCAGTCACAAAGGGGTTGTCGTCATTCCGTCGAGCCAGTGGACTGACCTCTGCAGGATATTCGGTAATGAAGGTTGGATGCATCAGTTGCTCTTCAGCAACTGCTTCGAAAATTTCAATTTGGACCTTACCAAGCCCCCATGACGGCTCGACTTTGAGGCTGAGCGATTGAGCAAGCGCCCTTGCCTGCTCAAGATCATCCAAGATGGCTTCAGTCGCTTGGCTGCAATATTTTAAAATGGCATCTTTCACCGTCAATGTATCGAAGGGTTGCTCGAGATCCACCTGCGATCCATCTTCGAGCGTAAACACAGTTTTCCCGCAGACCTTCTGTGCAACCTCACGAATCAAGCATTCTGTCGTTTCAATCAGATCTCGGTAGTCAGCATACGCCCAATAGAATTCGAGCATCGTGAATTCAGGATTATGTCGCGTTGAAAGCCCTTCGTTTCGGAAATTACGATTGATCTCAAACACCCGCTCAAAACCACCAACCACCAAGCGCTTCAAAAACAGCTCGGGGGCGATTCGAAGGTACATATCGATATCTAATGCGTTGTGATGCGTCACAAATGGACGTGCAGTTGCACCACCCGGAATCACCTGCAACATGGGTGTCTCGACTTCCAGAAAATCACGAGATTCAAAGAAATGACGAATCGCAGCAATCACTTTAGAGCGCATGGTGAAGACCGTTCGGGTGCCATCATTGGTCATCAAATCAACATAACGTTGCCGATATCTGAGCTCAGTGTCTGTCAGTCCTTTATGCTTGTCTGGCAATGGACGTAACGATTTGGTCAATAATCGAATCTCGGTGAGATGCACCGATAATTCGCCAGTATTGGTCTTAAACAATGTCCCGCGACCACCAACAATATCGCCGAGATCCCAGGTTTTGAAATCATCATAGACACCGTCAGGCAAATCCGCTTTTCGGGCATACAGTTGAATGCGACCACTCACATCTTGAATGGTCAGAAAGCTTGCCTTACCCATAATCCGACGCAACATGATGCGTCCGCAGACGGCAACCTCGATTGATTTTTCAGCCAATCCCTCTTTTTCTTCGTGACCATGCGCAGCCGCCAACTCACCGGCTCGATGGCTGCGTCTGAAATCATTAGGAAACGTTGGGCCCTCGGATTCACGAATCAGGGCTAGTTTTTTCTGTCGCTCAGCGATCAGTTGATTCTCATCGATTTCGACCTCTGGAGAGTGTTGTTCAGTCATGACAATCCCTGCTTCAAGCTTGCTTCTATAAATGGGTCTAAGGCGCCGTCGAGGACAGCCTGCGTGTTGGATGATTCCACACCCGTTCTCAAATCTTTAATTCGGCTAGAGTCCAGAACGTATGACCGAATCTGACTACCCCACCCGATATCTGCCTTTGAGTCCTCAAGCGCCTGTGCTTCGGCTTTCCGAGCGTCCATTTCGCGCTCATACAACTTAGCGCGGAGCTGTTTCATCGCAAAGTCTTTGTTCTGATGCTGCGACCGTTGGCTCTGACACTGCACAACAATACCGCTAGGCTCGTGGGTAATACGAACCGCAGAGTCAGTTCGGTTGACGTGCTGACCACCCGCTCCCGATGCCCGATAGGTATCAATGCGAAGATCTGATGGATCCACTTCGATCTCGACATTGTCATCGATCTCTGGCGAGACAAACACAGATGAAAATGAGGTATGTCGCCGGGCTCCGGAATCAAACGGGCTTTTGCGGACCAACCGGTGCACACCAGTCTCCGTCCGAAGCCAACCGTAGGCGTATTCACCTTGGACGTGGATCGTCGCACTCTTGATGCCTGCGACCTCTCCTTCGGAGACTTCAACTACCTCAACTTTAAAGCCTTTTTTCTCAGCCCACCGTAGGTACATCCGAAGCAACATATTGCCCCAGTCTTGGGCTTCCGTTCCTCCTGAGCCCGCCTGAATGTCGAGGTAACAATTGTTGCTGTCGGCTTCACCGGAAAACATTCGACGAAATTCAAGACCACCGACAAGGGTTTCGAGCCGTTCAAGCTCCTCATCCACTTCCGATAGCCCATCTTCATCGCCTTCATCAAGAAGCATCGCTGTGAGTTCTTTCTGATCGTCGAGGCTTTGATCCAGCTCATCGATGGTCTCGACCACACCTTCTAAGCTGGCCCGTTCTCGTCCCAAAGCCTGTGCTTTGGCCGGATCATTCCAGACATTTGGGTCTTCGAGTTCTAAATTGACTTCATCAAGTCGTTCGCGTTTGGCAGTGTAGTCAAAGATACCCCCTCAGCACGTCAGTACGCGCTTTCAGGTCTGCCATCATTGCATTGCGGGCGTTAATTTCCATGGATGGTCTCAGTGCATTTGAAAAGCCCGAGATTCTACAGAATCTCAGGCGTCTCGTCAGGCAGTTTGAGAAAGTGGTGCCGTCATCTCTTCGGTGACGTCACCCACTGGACTGGATGGCTGGAAGCGTTTCATTAACACCGCAAGCAATGGCGGAATGAAGAACAGTGCCAGCACGGTCGATAACAGCAAGCCGCCAAACACAACGATTCCGATTCCCCGATACAGCTCTGAACCGGCACCTGGGAACACAATCAAAGGCAATAGACCAAAGAGACTGGTGAGTGTCGACATAAAAATCGGTCGAATACGATTACTTGTTGCTTCAAGGATGGCATCGGCCGAAGCCATCCCGTCATGCTGAATATGCCACAGCGTCTGCTCAACCATCAGGATCGCATTATTCACCACGACACCGGTCAAAATAATAAACCCAAGCATGGTCAACATATCCAGGGGTTGATCCATAAAGAGGTTGAGAAGGCTAAGCCCCAAAATACCACCTGTTGCCGCAATCGGAACGGTGACCAAGATCACCAGTGGCAGTGCAAAACTCTTGAGCAGAACCACCAATAATAAATAGATCACGGCAATCGCCAGAATCACATTCGCCTGCATCGCACTCCAGGCTTTTGACAGCTCGTCAGCCGCACCCGAAAGCTCAAGACGAACGCCGTTTTTCGAACCAATGTTAAATGGCGCGACGACCTGGTCATTAATGGTCGCAATGGCTGTCTCCAATGGAATCGATTCATGCAGTCGAAGCTCAATTGTCACGACACGCCTCCCGGCCTTTCGCAACAACTGGTTGGGGGCCGACTCAATCGACACCTCCGCGACTTGACCGATTTTCACCAGCGATCCATCTCTGGCGATCACTGGAATATCAGCAATGTCTTCAATTTTTGCCGTCTCTCGAGTTTGGGTTGTTAAAATGAGTTCAACCAATTCACCACCCAACGGAATTTCACGGACTAAAATCCCATCGTTGTAGACATCTAAGGCTTGCGCAAAATCACGAGCAGATACCCCAGCGCGGGCAAGCGCATCTGGACTAGGCCTCACGACAAGCTCCGGGCTGACCGCATTTTCTGAGGGCCGAACTCGAATTTGATGCCCATCTTTTCGGGGAAAGAGCTCTCCGACTTGCCGACGAATGTCACGAAAGGCCGGCTCAACGCTCTCGTAATCAGGGCCCAAGACATCAATCAAGATCCCCCTCGACCCTCCAACAGAGCGCCCGAACAATGATGCCTGTGTGACAAACGCCCGCGCACCGGGCGCTTTTGCGACAGGCTCTGATAACACCGGTATCAGCTCACGAATCCGCCCAGCATCTTCAGTAGCAGCACCTGCAAAGGCACCTCCGTTGTATGCCACAAAAAAGAATCGATCAATGTGTGGGAGTTTTTCAGGATTCGGGTTCTCCCACAGGGGGCGCGCAACATCTTCCATCGATTGCGCAAAATTCACCGTCGCTTCCCGCGTATACCCCGAGGGCACCGATATTCGGCCAAACACGAAGTTGCGGTTTCCGTCAGGCAAATAATCAAGCGGCGGCATCATCACAATTAAGGTCACAACAGATCCAGCAATGAGGCCAAAGACGATCACTAAACCGAGGGTTGTGGATTGCACGACCTTCCGACCGTAAGCCAATACCAAACGCTTAAAGCCACCAGCTAAGGTATCCACAATCGGAATCCGTCGTTGTTGATCGAAACTTTTCACATCTTTGATCAGACGCGATGCGAGCGCAGGAATCACGGTGACAGAGACAATCACTGACACAATGACAGATGCACTGATCGCGACGGCAATATCTCGGAACAATTGACCAACTGGAAGATCAAGGATCAGGATTGGAATGAAAACCACCACCGTGGTTAATGCCGAACCCAGAATGGGGGCCCAGACCTGTCGCGCCCCCCAATAGGATGCTTTTAGAGTGGCCACACCCGATTGCTTTAATCGATAAATATTCTCCAAGCTCACAATGGATGCATCCACAACCATACCGACTGCAAAGGCGAGTCCGGCGAGCGAAATGACGTTGATGGAAAGACCCAGTCCGGCGATCACCACAAAAGTTGAGATGATCGAGACCGGAATGGCAATCATCACGATCGCTGTTGGTGCGAGCGCACGAAGGAAAGTGAGCAACACCACAATCGCCAGAACGCCACCAATCATGATGTTATTTTGAACCAAATCCAACGCCGATCCGATGTAAACCGTCTCGTCATAAACGATCCGCAGGTCAAGGCCCCGCTCAGCCAAGACTCCCTGGTTTAACGCATCAACTTCCGCCTTCAGAGCATCGAGCGTGGTGACCACATTGGATGCTGGCTCACGAAGTACCGAAAATGTAATTGCGGGTCTCCCGTTTAAACGACGGAAACTATCGGGCGTTTTATAACCCAGTTCAACATCAGCGACATCCGACAATTTCACATTGAAAACACGGCCATTTCTGAGCTCTGTTCGAACCACCAGTTCCTTCGCCGTCTCTGGGGTGTAGCTAATGGCCTCTGTCCTTAAGGTGAAACTCCGATTTCCTTCAGTCACTTCTCCAGCAGTCACTTCGGCAGACGATGCGCGAATGGCATCAGCAATCTCGGAAATCGACAAACCAAATTCGGCCACGCGGTCCATATCCAGTGCAATGCGGATTTCGCGGGCAGCACCGCCTCGGGACGTGACTTCAGACACACCAGCGATTCGGCTCAAAGGCTCCAGAATCACCGTATCGACGAATTCTCCCAAGGTATCAATATCGACAGAGACGCCATCATTCGCCACCAGCGCCATCCGAGCGATCGGTGAATCGTCAGAATTCGATGTTCTCACCTCTGGTTGCTTGGCATCACTGGGCAAACCAGAAACTCGGGCCAGTTGTCCAAGCAATTTCACTAAGGCCGAATCCATGTCTTGCCCGACACTGTAGGTTAAAGTCACTCGAGCTTGGCCGCGACGACTATCACTTTCGACGCTTTGCACTCCTGATAACCCCGTCAGTTCGCGTTCAAGACGAAGTACGACTTCTTGTTCTACATCCTTCGGCGATGCACCAGGCCAACTGACGCGCACCTGTAACACCGGTTTATCAATGTCCGGTGTCATTTGAATCGGAATGGTCTGCAAGGATGCGACGCCAAACAAAATCATGGATAGCACAATCGCCAAGACGGCAATCGGATGCGCAATTGCACCTCGGATCAATCCATTCACGATTGACCTCCGACCACACTGACCTGTTGTCCTTTACGGAGCCCTTCTTGGCCTTGGGTGACAACTAAATCACCAGCAGTGACACCTTTCATGACCACGATACGATCACCGACTCCGGCACCCAGTTCAATGCGTCGAGACTCAGCTTTTCCATCGACAATGACAACGACACGATGCCCCTCTTTACCAGGAATCACAGCATCCTTGGCAATCGTCACTTGCTCTGTCAGTTGACCGATCGGCAGCTTCAAATCAATCGACTCACCCAACACTAAGGTCGCCTTAGGAGGACTCACGAACTCTAAGCGAATGACTCTCGATCCCGTCCTCTGATTCTGCTCAGCAATCAACGCCCGCACCTTCAGATCGGCTGAGGATTTCCTGAGCTGTCCTGAAACAATCTGGCCTACCGACATGGATTCATAGGCTTCTGGTCTGACTTCTGCCTCAACCTCGACCCCAAGCTCTGGAAGCAGCTGAAATAATTGATCGCCTGGTTTGACATATTGACCTTCAGTCACACTGACTTCGATCACTCGCCCACTGGCATTCGCAAGGATGCGGGTCTGCTTCAACTGACGCTCACTATCAGCGATGTCGATTTTCAGATCCTCAAGCTCGTAGGCTGTCTTCACCACATCACTTTCTGTTTGAATGACATTGAGTTCTGCTTGTTCTGTCACATCACGTGTTAATAGGTCGCGCGACGTCAAGCCTTTGGCGCGTTCCAATTGCTGTAAGCGAACCGTCTTCCGTTGTTTTAGAAGATCAAGATGCGCCCTCAGATACGCTTGCCGCGCCTTCAAGCTCTTTAAGTGATTGCGTATTTCAGTATCGTCAAGTCGCGCCAACTCATCACCGCTTATGACGGTGTCGCCGACGCGAACATTCATCGCTGACACCGATTCAGAGACCTCAGCGGATAAGGTATAGATTTCACCGGCGACGATGCGCCCTGCGACCGATGTTCCTGTTTGCACCTGAGCGCTCACCGCACGATCCACATAAACAGGAACTCCTTCGGCAATCAACGATTGAGAAAAGAGCAAAGAAAAACCGATCAAAATCTGACGCATGACATTCGACTTCTGTAGTAATCTGAAATTGCTTTATGCGCTTTATTCTCAATAAATAAAAGTCATTTCTAAAAAAAATTTGGAGCCGTCGATGCAGTACCTTCACACGATGATTCGAATCACCGATATTGATGCCTCGTTGCGCTTTTTCTGTGATGGTTTAGGGCTTTCTGAGGTGCGCCGATATGACAGCGAAGGTGGTCGGTTTACGCTGATTTTTCTCGCGGCGAACGAGGATATGGATACCGCGCGAATCCAGAAGGCACCGCTCATCGAATTAACCTACAACTGGGATCCAGAAGACTACACTGGCGGTCGAAATTTTGGGCATCTTGCCTATCGGGTTGATGATATCTATGCCTTGTGCACGCATCTCCAAGATCTCGGAATCACCATCCATCGTCCGCCGCGAGACGGGTATATGGCTTTTGTCAAAAGTCCTGATGGGATTTCAATCGAGCTGTTGCAATCTGGTGATGCACTCCCACCATCAGAGCCATGGCTGTCCATGTCCAATACAGGCTCTTGGTGAAAACTGATAAACTCCGACTAAACGACAATAAGGACTTTAACTATGATGAAAAAAATCCTCACCGCTCTCGCGTTAACTCTGGCCACCCAGGCGTCGGTTGCCGGCGGTATCCCTGATCCACTTCGCATTGCGACCGAAGGTGCATATCCTCCATTCAATGGCGTGGATGCTAACGGGAACCTCATCGGTTTTGACGTGGATATTGCGATGGCACTCTGCGAAGAAATGCAGGCGAATTGCGAATTGGTCGCGCAAGACTGGGACGGAATCATCCCAGCGTTAGTGGCTAACAAATACGATGCCATCATTGCATCGATGTCCATTACCGATGAGCGCAAGCAAACCATCGACTTCACGAACAAATATTACTCAAACTATTTGGCAGTGATTGGACCAAAAGGAGCCGTTGCAGACCCTGACAAACTGGCAGGGAAATCAGTTGGCGCACAGCGTTCAACACTCGCCTCGCAATGGGCAGAAGACAACCTGATGGGCCGTTCCGACGTCAAACTCTACGACACCCAGACAGCTGCTTATGCAGATTTATCGGCAGGTCGTTTGGATGCGATGGTGTCTGACATTTACCCAGCCATGGACTGGTTAAAAGACAACTCTGGTTATGCGCTTGCCGGCGATAAGATTGACATCAATGACCAAATTGGGATTGGTATCCGTCAAGGCGAAGCAGATCTCAAAGCAGCGTTCAACAGAGCGATCGAAGCAATCCGAGCCAACGGAAAATACGCTGAGATCAACGCAAAATATTTCGCTGCTGATATTTATTAAGTCGCGGCGGGGACGGTTGTCCCCGCTCATTCCATGGAATCATTAGGCAAACTGTCATTTGGATCGACCGGCTGGGGCGACGAGCTCCTGATCGGTGCAGTCATGACAGTTGGCCTCGCGCTTGCCTCCGTGCTGATCGGCTTAATCATCGGTGGCAAGCTGGCGTTTTTTAAACTCCAACCGAACCGCTTTTTTCGAACCGTCGCTCATGCGGTCACGCTTCTATTCCGAGGCACTCCCGAGTTTCTCGTGATTCTGGTGGTGTTCTTTGGTCTGGATATTCTTCTGAACGCCCTTTTACGCGCATTGTCGATCGAACTCACCCTCTCCACACCGAAATTCTGGGCGGGCGCTTTCGGTCTCGGGTTGATCTTTGGAGTGTATGCCTCTGAGGTGTTCAAAGGTGCTTACTTAGCGGTCCCCAAGGGTGTGATTGAAGCGTCACATGCTTTGGGTCTCAGCCAATTCCAGACCATTCGGCAAGTCCATGTGCCCTTAATGTGGCGGTATGCGTTGCCCGGTTTAATGAATCTGTGGTTGGTCTTGTTGAAAGACACATCATTAGTCGCGGTCATTGCTTTTGATGAATTGTTAAGAACAGCCAAAGTGGCGGGTGAGACTGAACGCGAACCCTTTCTCTTTTTCTTTGCAGCAGGCGCCCTCTATCTGTTGATGACCTATGTGAGTGATCATGCCAAGACTCGAATTGAGAACCGCGTGTCGCTCGTTGGGCGCCAGTGATGCTAGAACCTATGATGAAAAGTCTCTATTTTTGGTTGAAAGGCTGGCACTACGATGCTGGAGAAGCGATTTGTACACCGTTGCAAGCGGTTTTGCCCGCATCCATTGGACCGCACTGCCCGAGACTGTTTGATGGCTTTTTCACCACCTTCGAACTAGTCATTCTTGCATTGATTCTCGCATTTGTACTGGCGCGAACCCTTGCACAAATGCTCGCTGTTGGACCGTCATGGACGCATCGATTGATTCAAGCCTATGTGTATGTCTTCCAAGGGACGCCGATCCTGATCCAGTTGTGGCTGATGTATTACGGGCTCGCTCAATTTGAATGGATTCGCGAGTCGATCGCTTGGACGCTTCTCGGCAGTGGATGGTGGGTTGGCCTGATTGTTCTGACACTGAATTCGGCAGCCTACCAAACCAATATTTTGATTGGAGGGATCCAGAACCTGCCCTCAGGACAATTGGAAGGAGCGCAATCGCTTGGCTTAAGTCAGAGACAAACCTACCGTCAGATCTTGTTTCCACAGGCGTTGAGAGCCTCCTGGCCCGCGCTTGCCAATGAGGGAATCCTGCTTCTGAAGGCGAGTGCCTTAGTGAGCACCGTCACCGTCCTTGATTTGATGGGGCACGCCAGGACAGTCTTTTCTCGAAGCTACGATTTGTGGGTCTACGGAGGAGCCGCATTTCTCTATATTGCACTGACCGCAGTCATGACTTTCATTGCCTTCCTGATCCGGAGATACTGGTTTCAGGCATTACCTGCAGACCCCTGGTTTCAAGGCATTTCGCGATAAGTCATCAATTACGATAGGCGGCCTTCGCCTCGGCTTCGTTGACCTCTAAGACACCGCCTCTGGCCGCATCGCGTTCATGCTGAACAATGTCCCGAGCGTCCCAGGGATAATCGACCCACACATCCTCGATATCCTTTCCAACGAACACATGCTTGACTGCCTCTGGAAATTCCGCTTTTTTTGGTTTGAGTTTGTTATGCATCACAAACACACCGATCTCTTCCGGTTCTTCTGCCATCAGCTCACCGATTGCAAACGCTAAGGTGGTGCGTTCATCATCAACCTCATCGACCAACAAAACGCGCTTTCCAGTAATCATGTTGTTGACGCCCTCAACCCATTGCAGCTTGTAGGGAATCTCCGACGGAGGTTCATCAGGATGGTAGCGGGCAAGAGAAATCGCAATGAGCGGCTTTTCCACATAGGTCCGAAGAATACGAGCCGGAATAAATCCGCCTCCACCGATCGCTAAAATGACATCGAACCGGAAGTCGCTGGCGATGATTTTTTCGACTCCATCAGCAATGGTCTGATGGAGATCAGCGTAGGAAAAACGAAGACGCGTGCTCATGGAGACTATCCCAGACAAAACGCGAGTTTATCATTGAGCCGTCGTGAGTTTCGACTGTAAAACCGAATCTCTCACTTTTCCCAGCTCTTCGACCAAACGCGTGACTCGATCCCGCTCCTCCATGAGATAGGCTTTACGGGCCTCATGCGTGTCACCTGTCGGTTGAAACGCGATCAGCCAATCTGCGGCGCGCTGCAGTTCAGCATCAATCTGGCGTTGTGCAGTGCCATTGACGGAGTTTCGTGTCTCGACCAAGGTGTCTGTGACGAGTTTGAGCTCGCTCATTTGATAGGTGATTTCGTTAAATAATCGTTCTTCGATGGTTGATTCACTTTCCGGCAACCACATCGACAGGATGGATCCCACCACCAGCGCTAACCCAAAAACTATCCCCATTCGGCGAATCGACATCGTTTGTCCTCTTACCTATTTCAAGAAGTGCGTTACACTACCGGAAAACAACCCCGCAACAAATTGGAAATCATTTCTATGTCGAATGACCTCCGTGAAGCGGCGCTCCGGTACCACCGTGCTGCGCCCGCTGGAAAATTAGAGATCGCAGCAACAAAACCCATGGCAACACAGCGAGATTTAGCACTCGCCTACAGTCCTGGTGTTGCCTATGCCTGTACCGAGATTGCCGAAGACCCAAGTAAAGCTGCTGAGCTCACCGCGCGTGGCAACATGGTTGCTGTCATTACCAACGGAACAGCCGTCCTTGGCCTTGGCGCCATCGGCCCACTGGCATCCAAACCTGTCATGGAAGGCAAGGCGGTTCTCTTTAAAAAGTTTGCCAACATCAACTCCATTGATATCGAAGTGGACACCACAGACGTGGATCGATTCTGTGACGTCGTATCAGCACTTGAGCCTTCATTTGGCGGCATCAATTTAGAAGACATCAAAGCACCCGAATGCTTTGAAATCGAATCACGGTTGCGTGAGAAGATGAAAATCCCAGTGTTCCACGACGATCAGCACGGAACCGCAATTGTGGTTGGAGCGGGCATGCTCAATGCCATGCGTTACCTCGGCAAAGATATGGGTGATATCAAGCTTGTCTGTTCAGGTGCCGGTGCGGCCGCATTAGCCTGTTTGAATATGTTGAAAACGCTCGGTGTTAAAGACGAGAACATCATTGTGTGCGATCAACACGGTGTCCTTCGACATGATCGCGAAGCACCAATGGATCAATATAAAGCACGCTATGCGAGAGAGACAGATCTCACGACTTTAAAAGAAGCGCTAGTCGGCGCCGATGCCTTTCTCGGGCTTTCTGTTCCAGGCGTCATCGACCAAGACGATGTGAAGAACATGGCTGACCGCCCAGTCATCTTCGCGTTAGCCAACCCAACGCCTGAAATTATGCCCGAACTTGTCAAAGAAGTGCGCCCTGATGCGCTGATTGCCACGGGTCGCTCGGATTATCCGAACCAAGTCAATAACGTCTTGTGCTTCCCATTCTTGTTCCGAGGCGCCCTGGACTGCGGTGCGACAGTCATCAATGAAGAAATGAAAGCAGCTTGCGCCGAAGCCATCGCTGCCATGGTGCACTCACCACCTTCGGATGAAGTGTTGAGCACCTATCAAGGTGAACAATTGACCTTCGGGCCTGAATACTTGATTCCGAAACCGTTTGATCCACGTTTGATCATGGAAATTCCTCCTGGTGTCGCGAAAGCCGCTGAGAAATCAGGTGTCGCCGCCCGCCCCATTGAAGATCTTGATGCCTATCGCGATGACCTCAGTCGATTTGTCTTCCGCTCAGGCATGCTGATGAAACCCATGTTCGAAGCCGCTCGCTCGACCAAACGCCGACTGGTGTTGGCCGAGGGAGAAGGTGGAAAAATGCTCCAGGCCTGCCAGCTGATCGTGTCCGAACAACTGGCTGATGTCACCTTGGTTGGTCGGCCTCATGTGATCGAGGACAAGATCAAATCCATGGGTCTCTCGATTGTCCCAGGCAAAGATTTCGATATCGTCGATAACCTGAACGACGACGTGATCACATCCATCGGTGAGGAATACCACGGGCTGATGGCTCGCCAGGGAATGACACCAAAGGCTGCGCAAACCCGAGTTCGAGCCAATACCACCGTGGTGGCATCAATGCTACTTCGTCGTGGTGATGCTGATGCGATGCTTTGCGGGACTTTTGGTACCTATGGCAAACACCTGCAAATGGTTGACGAGATTATCGGCCGTAAAAAAGAGTCTCCAGTCGTCGGCGCTTTGACGGTATTGATTTTGCCGCAAGGAACGATTTTCCTCACAGACACGCATGTCAACTTTGATCCAACAGCGGAACAGTTGTGCGTGCTTGCGAAACTCGCCGCAGACGAGATCCGCCGCTTTGGGATTCAGCCGAAGGCTGCGTTTCTGTCGCACTCAAACTTCGGTTCATCGAGTACTCCATCGGCGACCAAGGTTCGTGAAGCAACTGCCATGTTTATGGAACGCTACCCGGACATTGAGTCTGACGGCGAGATGCATGCTGACGCGGCACTCGATGAGAAAGTTCGCCTAGACCTTCTGCCAGAAAGCAAACTCACAGGTTCAGCAAACTTGTTGATTTGTCCGAACCTCGATTCGGCAAACATCGCGAGGAACTTGCTCAAAGTGTTGGGCAATGGCGTGACTGTTGGTCCGGTTTTGCTTGGTCTTGAAAAAGAGGCACATGTAGCGACGGCCTCGAATTCACCACGCGGAATTTTCAATATGGCAGCTGTCGCGCTCGCCAACGTGAATCGCGGCGACGACTAGCACTCCGTCAGTGAGACCCTAAAAACCCGAGCCCTTTGTGCTCGGGTTTTTTATGGCCAGCTCGTCAACCAAAAAATCAATCAATGCTCGTGTCTTCAATGGCAAATGCCGCCCGTGCGGAAAGACCGCATACAATTTACGTTCAGGGAACAATCGATAATCGGGCAAGACTTCCCGTAAGCGCCCATCATCGAGCTCAGACTCCACCATAAACCGTGGCAATGAAATCAAGCCTTGGCCAGCTCGAGCAAAAGAAACCATCATTTGATCATTGTTGGTTGAAAGGTTCGCCTGTGTCGCAATCTGCACAGGCTCATCCGAGCCGCGCTGCAACTTCAGACGTTGCACCGCACGCTCTGATGCATAATGAATAAATGGAATGTTCGTGAGATCGTCTGGCGTTGATGGTGTGCCGTATTCCGCCAATAAGATCGGCGCACCGACGAGCACCATCGGAACATCAGACAATCGTCGAGCAACCAATGAAGAATCCTCCAGATGACCGATCCGAATCGCCAGATCAAAGCCCTCTCCCACCAAATCGACAAAACGGTCAGAGAGCTCCACATGCAACTGTATTCTCGGATGATGCGAAGCAAAGGAGGTCAACGGCTCTTTGAGAACACGTTGTGCCAGGGCCACTGGTGCAGAGATTCGTAGGGACCCCTCAGGTTTGGCTTTTCGACCAGCGAGCATTTCACCAACTTCTTCAATACCCTCAACCAGCGGAGCGGAACGCTCAAAGAGAAATGAACCCTCATCAGTCAAACTCAATTGACGAGTGGTTCGGTGAAACAATCGAACACCTAAATCATTCTCTAAGCGCTGGACTTGTTTACTGACTGCAGAACCTGTCATCCCAAGACGCCTGGCTGCTTCAGCAAAACTACCATGGCGTGCGACAGCGACAAAAATTGGTACTCGTGAAAGGCGGTCCATCATTCCCTCATCAATTCGCGTGTGAATCACACCTGTCTTATTAGTTCCAAAATAGAATTAAACAAGTGCTTTTTATCATAATTTAATTCCTAAAAATAATCAGTCATTCTATGGATATCGGAAAACAGAGGACATAACGATGAATCATCAAGACTTAGGATTGACTGTCACACGGATTGCTTTGGGCGTGATTTTATTTGCTCACGGCTATCTCTTGAAGATCGGCACGTTCACCATCGCTGGAACGGTGGGATATTTTGAGAGTATCGGATTACCCGCGCTTGTTGCCTATTTGGTGATCGGCGGAGAGGTCATTGGTGGCATCGCATTAATCCTTGGCATCTTCACAAAGCTAGCCGCATGGCTTTCATTACCAATACTGCTCGGGGCAACCTGGATGCATCTCGGAAACGGCTGGTTATTTTCGGCCGAAGGCGGTGGCTGGGAATTCCCGCTCTTACTGGTCGCTTTGGCGATCAGTGTCGGTCTTCAGGGCGCTGGCAAATATGCTGTCGACAATACTGACTGGTTCAAAGCGCGCTTACCCTACCAATCACCGGCTGAAGTCGCCTCCGCCTAATCTAAGGTACGATCGCCTGGCCATCCCAGGCGATCACTTGCCCTGACTGCTCAGACGTCAAGTTCAACAGCACATCCCACAGATAACCCGCCGATTGCTCGGGGGTGAATAATCGCTCAGGCGAAACACCAGCCTGAAATGGCTTCGACAAGTTCGTATCAACTGTCCCTGGGTGAAGGCCGATGACGATTGCGTTTGGGTTCGTGCGTCCAAGCTCGAGACTTAAATTTTTCGTCAGCATATTTTGTGCGGTCTTACTGGCTCGATAGCTGTGCCAGCCACCTAATCGATTATCACCAATGGATGCAACCCGCGCTGAGAGCGTCGCTATGATCACTGGATCTCGATGGCGAATCAGGCGGCCCAATGCGGCATACCACAAAAACGGACCGAAACAATTCACCGAAAACACCCGCTGCAAATGACTTCTCGTCAAATCACCCAGTTTCTTTTCGGGCTTAAGGCCAGTCGCGTCGTCTTGCAACAAACCCGCTGTCGTGATCGCGAGATGCAAATGATTGGTCAGTGTGCGGATTGTTTCAGCGGCTTCAGCAATCGATGCATCATCGGTCAGATCAAGAGCAATCGGAACCACGCGCGGATCCTCGGACACAATTCGACTGGAGTCACGAGCAGTGACAAAGACTCGATCAAATCGATCTGACTCCAAGACCCGATCGACCAGGGCCCGTCCTAGACCGCCTGCGCCTCCCTGTATCAGTGCAGATTGATTCACATGATCACCATTTAAATAATTTAATACTGACACCCATTCCGACAACACAGAATCCCACAAGCACCGAGAGGTGTAGGGCGATATCAGCAAATCCGGCATTATCGAGCATCACTGCGCGGGCTGCTTCCAATACATGGGTTAACGGTAGGACCTGCGCCATCGTTTGTACCCATTGTGGGGATCCATCCAGAGAAAACCAGACACCCGACAGAAGCAACATCGGAAAGGTCACAGCATTGAGCAGTCCATCAGCGAATTCTTTACTTTCGGTGCGACAAGCAATCGCGAGACCCAGCGTAATCATTGCCAGACCACCCATCAGCGCAATCAACACCAGTAACGCAATACTGCCCACCATTTTATAATCGAGGATCAAATTGGTCCCGATGAAGACAATGCTGCTGGCAGTTAAAGTGACTAAAAGGCGCGACAGAACTTGCGCGGATAAAAACTCAAACTTCGTCAACGGGGTCGCTTTCAATCGCCGTAAATACCCCGACTGACGATACCGAACCACCACATAACCCACACCCCAAAGTGCGCTGTACATCATATTCATGCCGAGAATGCCAGGCACCACCCAATCCACATAACGGATCGCTTGGCCATCAGTCTCACCACGCTCCAACGGACGGTCTTCGGTGTACTGAAGCAAGATTTCTAAAATTGCACCGGCGGCCGAATTCCCATTGACCCAATAGTTCACAGACTGATCCCTGACCTCCAGAACCAGATCCGTTTGTTGTCGAGATAATCGCTCGAGCGCCTTGGTTCGATCTGCTTCGAGGCTCTCGACACCAGGAAACTTCACCAATTCAGGAAGCGCTTCCTGACCGATTGTGGTCACGGTAAATAACGCTTTGGTCGGCCCAGAAAACACCACAGCCAAGGCAAACACGATTAAAACTGGGAAGACTAAGTTCCATCCAAAACTGGCTCGATCTCGGAGATACTCGAGGTTTCTGGCAACAAACACCGCTTTCATGCGTTTCAGTGATCTCATGGCTGATTTCATTCAATCACCTCCTGAGTCTTCACCAACGGTTCACCGGTCAGCGACAAAAACAGTGTATCCAGATCGACCACTCCGGCATCTTTGATCAACTGTTTGGGAGTTCCTTGAAGCAGGGTTTGGCCATGTGAAAGGATGACTAACTGATCGCATAAGACCTCAGCCTCTTCCATGTAATGTGTGGTCAAAATCAACGTCCGACCGTCGGCTTTTAAATCCGTCACCACATCCCAAAGATCCCGCCGCGAACGCGGATCGAGACCGGTTGTCGGTTCATCTAAAAAAACGATTTCCGGATTGTGAACAAGTGCCAAAGCGAGCAATAACCGCTGTCTTTGTCCGCCCGACAGTCGTCGTGCATCGCGGTGAAGGAACTCACCTAAGCGAAATTGTTCAATTAACCGATCCATCGAAATCGGATCATCATAGAAACTGGAAAACAGCTTTAAGTTGTCAAAAGGCGTCAGGTAATCCTGTAGCGCGGTCGCCTGGAATTGAATGCCAACGCGGTCTTGGTAGTCCGCAGGAAGCGCTCCACCGCGATAGGTCACCGAACCACTGGTGGGGAGTTCCATCCCTTCAAGCAACGCAAGCGTCGTGCTCTTTCCAGCACCATTCGGCCCAAGAAGACCAAAGCACTGACCAGACTCGATCTCGAAATCGAGTCCATCAACCGCGACCACATCATCGTAAGATTTTCGCAGTCCTCGGACTGCGAGGATCGTCTCAGTCATTTGACATCCAATGATTTGGTGGAATCCCACCAAGCAACTGGGTCGCCGTGTGAGCGGTTTGAGCCACAGCATCACCGTGGTCAATGAATACAGCGTCACTGATACGGACACTGGGTCCGCTGATACTCAAGGTACAGATCGGCGAGCCGAGTTCGTTAAATACCGGGGCCGCGACACATTGCATTCCATCAACATGCTCTTGCCGATCATAGGATCGACCCTCGGCGATAATGGTCTGAATCTCAGCGTCCAATGAAGCTTGGGATCGATGCGTTTTGTCTGTCAGCGCTTCGTAAGTGATTTGTTCCATCAACGCACTCCGCTCATCCTGACCGAGGGCAGCAAGTAACGCCTTTCCGGCACCCGATGCGTGGAGTGGCGATAAACTTCCCAAGGGCGCGACCATTCGCATCATGTTCGCACTTTCGATTTGCGAGACAAACAGGGCTTTGTGCCCGGACAAAATGGCCAAATTGACGGTTTCACCCGTCTGGTCCGACAACGCGATCATCAGTGGTCTCAGTTGTGCAACATAGTCTCGTGAGCGAACAAACGCATTGCCCATCCGGAATCCAGCAACACCAATCCGCCATCGGCCTGTCTCACTATTAACCGATAAAAAAGATAGGGCTTCCAAAGTCGTTAACAAACGATGCACCGTGGATGGAGCCAAATCAGTCGCCTCCGCAATTTCAACCAGCGTCAAACCAGAGCGCGATCCCGAGCAGGCGTTTAAAATCGATAAGCCACGAACTAAGGTTTTGGATTGTCCACCTGCGTCTTCAGACATGCATGTTTCCTTTTTGTTTGACTTGTCCATGGCGAATTGTCAGTGACACGTCCTGGCCACGAAAGGTGTTGATCGAGAGACTGTAGACACATTCGACCCAATCGCCCGAGTTTACAGGAGGAGGTTCGTGCGGTTCGAGTGCAGAAAACCAAATCCCTTGGACTTGCCGACCCTCGAGCGCCAAAGACATACTCAAATGGGTCCGATCCTGTCCCACTGGGCGCACTGAAACGACCTGAAACAGTCCGACAAACAGTGGTTGATCAAACCCACGACCAAATGGACCGAGCGCTTCCATTTGCTCAATCCAAGGGATACTGAATTGCTCTGGAAGCAATTCACCATCCACTAAAAACTGCGGTTTAGGGCCCACATCTGCATACTCTGAGCGATAAATGTCTTGCAATTCGCGACTGAATTCCGCAAGTGCCGCTTGATGAAGCGTCATGCCACAAGCACCCGTATGTCCACCATAGCGAACCATAGCTTCGGGAAGTACGGCATTCACCCGATCTAAGAGCATCTTCGCATCAACGCCTGGGATTGATCGCATGGATCCAGAGAGTGTCCCGGGCTCCATTCCCGTTGTCAGAACGATCGTGGGTCGCCCTTCTGCTTCAACCAAACGACTGGCAACGATTCCTTGAACTCCAGCATGTCCATTTTCCAAAACAACGCACAACACTAAGCCACCATGCAGGTGCTGGCGTTTTGCCAAAGGCTTGGCTTGTTCAACCATAGTTTTTTCGATGGCGCGTCGGGTTTTATTGTCTGCATCCAGATCTAAAAATGCATTGGATGCCTCTGAAACGGACGTTGCGACAAGATATTCGTAACCTCTCAGTGAGTGTGCGATTCGACCGCGAGCGTTCAAACGAGGAGCCAACTGAAAGGCCAATAATTCCGCATTCAAGTCACGCGGTGCACGCGTCAATTGGGAAATAGCGACCTGCCAGCACGGTCTCTGTTGGCGCGCGATCAGCGACAATCCGGCTTTGACCACGGCCCGGTTGGTTTCGCTCGACCCCAGTGAAACACAATCAGCCACGGTTCCCAGTGCGACATAATCCAAGAGATCACCGAGTTTTGGTGTCGCCGGAACAAGTACCCCTTGATCGATTAAGCGTTGTCTCAAGAAACTCATAACCAACCAGGACACCATGCAACCGGCAATGGCCTTATCTGGATAGAGACAATCCGCTCGATTCGGATTGACGACCGCCCAAGCACTCGCTGGCGGTCCGCGATCAGAGACTCGATGATGATCGGTCACGATGACATCGACACCGGCGTCCTTCAGTCGACCGATCTGCACCTCATCCGAAGAGCCACAGTCTGCTGAAATCACCACCTGTGGGACCGGTGACGATTCCAATAATCGATCAACCAAGGTCTCCGAGATCCCATATCCATCTTCCAAACGATGACCAATCCAATGAGAGATGTTCAGAGGCGATACACCAAATCGCTGCAATGATTCCGTGATGACCGCATGGCTTGTCAGGCCGTCGGCATCGTAGTCTGTTAACACCCCAATCCGCTCACCATCTCGAATCGCGGTTTGCAGTCGATCGGCAGCTTTGGAGATATCGGTGAGTTTAGATGGTGGAGCAATCTGTTGAAGTTGCGGATCCAAGACCACATCGAGCGGGGTCTTATCGGAGATTCGGCCTGCAACAATGCGGGCAATCACAGGGTCTAATCCACGAGAACGAGCCTCAGCAAAAACTGAGGCTTCAATTGGACGGGGTTCGCGCACTACCCCATCACAGAACGAACAAATGACTGGACATCATTCAAATCGTTTTCTAAGACGGTATAACGTTCTTCTCGTTCTCGCAGATCTGCCATATCAGGCGGTAGAGGAACCTCATCGAACCCAGCTTTTTCGACTGCTTCAGCAAATTTTGCTGGATGCGCGGTCGCCAAGACGACTTTGGTCATCCCTTGAGGTGTGACTTGCAACGCATCAACGCCAGTTGCTGTATGAGGATCAATCAATTCCCCGGTTTCGCGATAGATCCGTGCAATCGTTGCACAGGTTTGCTCATCATCGACCGCATGCGCTGAAAAGAGGGCTCGGGCTCGATCGACCACAGAATCCTCAAGTGTGACAGAACCGGATTGGAACGCGTGCATCAGATCAGCCATTTTGGCTCCATCGCGATCGTGCAGATCGAACAATAACCGCTCAAAATTCGAACTCACCACAATATCCATTGATGGTGATAGGGTTTTCTCAAGCGGCTTTCTCGAGAGATCACCGTTCAAGCCACGTACTAAGGCATCATTGGCGTTGGTCGCCACTGTGAAGTGTGCAATTGGGAAGCCCATTTGCTTGGCCAGGTACCCACCAAAAACATCGCCGAAATTTGCTGACGGCACACTGTAGGCAATCTCACGATCCAGTGCACCAAGCCGGAGGCCCGAATAAATATAGTAGACGGTTTGCGCCATGATCCGAGCGAGATTAATCGAGTTCACAGCCAGCAAGCGATTCGGATTGACAAAGGCTTGATCCATAAAGGAGGCCTTCACAATGGCCTGGCAATCATCAAAATTTCCTCTCACAGCCACGTTATGCACGTTATCTGAAAGAACTGTTGTCATCTGTCGACGCTGGACTTCACTGACGCGCTGGTAAGGATGCAAAATCACCACATCTAAATGCTCTGAATGACGCGCACCTTCGATGGCCGCCGACCCCGTATCACCAGAGGTGGCACCCATCACCACACCGCGCTCACCACGTTCTGCCAGGAAATAATCGAGTAAACGGCCGAGCAACTGCAGCGCAAAATCCTTGAAGGCCAAAGTCGGCCCGTGGAACAACTCCAAAAGCCAGGTGTCATGAGTTAACTGCTTGCTCGGTGCGATCGCGGTATGACGGAATGAGCGGTAGGCGTCACGCACCATTGCTTCAAAGGTTTCCCGTGCCATTGAGCCTTCGACGAAAGGCCACATGACCTCAATCGCCAGCGCATCGTAAGGCAAACTCTGCCATTGCCTGAAGGTCGCCTCAGAGACTGTCGGCAGTGACTCAGGAACATAGAGGCCACCATCCGAGGCAAGCCCTGTCAAGACAACATCGTCAAATCCCAGAACTGGGGCCTGTCCGCGGGTTGATACGAATTTCATTCCGCACCCCCAAGCGTCTCACAACGCAACACCACAGGGGTTGCATGAACAAAGCTTTGTTTCTCAATCTGACTCAATGCGGCCAAGACATCTTTTTCACGGACCGCGTGGGTCAATAAGATCAAAGCCACAGGCTCGCCGACGATGCCATCTTTCTGAATCACGCTTTCTAACGAAACGTCATGATCGGCCAGCGTTCTGGTGATATGCGCCAAAACACCGACTTCATCACGAACAGACAATCGCACATAAAAAGGACAGACCGTTTCTTCAATTGGAAGAATCGGCAAGTCATCAATGTGTGCGGGTTGAAACGCCAGATGAGGCACTCGATTGGTTGGATCGGCAGTCAGAACACGCGCAACATCCACCAAATCAGCAACCACCGCACTCGCCGTTGGCATCGAGCCAGCACCTGGGCCATACAGCAAGGTTGAACCCACCGCATCTCCATGGATTTGTACGGCGTTCATCACGCCATTCACATTCGCGAGTAATTGAGATTCCGGAATTAATGTGGGATGGACGCGCATTTCCACGCCTTTGTCGGTCCGGCGCGCAATACCCAGATGTTTAATGCGATACCCTAGCTCTTCCGCATAATCCAGATCCATCAAATCAATGGTGGAAATCCCCTGGGTGTAGACCGCTGCAAAATTCAAAGGAATACCAAACGCAATCGACGCGAGGATGCAAAGCTTGTGAGCCGCATCAATCCCTTCGACATCAAATGTCGGATCAGCTTCGGCATAACCAAGTGCTTGCGCTTCGGCCAACACATCTGCGAAATCACGCCCTTTATCGCGCATTTCGGTCAGGATGAAATTACCCGTCCCATTGATGATCCCTGCCAACCAACTAATTTGGTTGGCCGCCAGACCTTCACGCAACGCCTTGATCACTGGGATGCCGCCAGCAACCGAGGCTTCAAACGCAATCGTCACACCTTTGGCCTGAGCTTTCTCAAATAAAGCATTCCCATGTTCTGCGATCAACGCCTTGTTCGCTGTCACCACATGTTTGCCAGAATCAATCGCAGCCTCGATGAGCTCCAGTGCGTAGTCACATCCACCAATGAGCTCAACAAAAATTTCCACTTCCGGATCAAGCGCGACGTCCATCAAATTCCGTGACACCTTCACTTGCGACAAATCGACCTCATCGCGATCTCGCCGCGCACCGACGTGGGTAATCTGAATCTCACGACCCACGCGACGAGCCAGTTCTTCACGATTATTAGCAAGCACGTTCAGCGTGCCTTGAGCGACGGTACCGAGGCCAACGAGGCCAACAGAAATAGGTTTCAAGAATGGATCCTTAGAAAGTTTGGGTCATAGTGGATTCGACACGAAATAAGCGCTTGATATTCCGAAGCGCCTGCCGCGTTCGATGTTCATTTTCAATCAGAGCAAAGCGCACATGATCATCGCCGTACTGGCCAAAACCAATCCCCGGACTCACCGCAACGTTGGCATCACGAATCAATTTCTTCGCGAATTCGAGCGATCCCATTTCCAGGTATTGTTCCGGGATCTTGGCCCACACAAACATAGTGGCTTTCGGCTTCTCAACCGGCCAACCCAGTGCATTCAGCCCCTCGCACAACACATCTCGACGCGATTGATACATGTCACGAATGTCGTTTACGCAATCCTGGTCGCCTTCAAGTGCCGCGATCGCTGCTACCTGAATCGGGGTAAATGTCCCGTAATCGAGATAGGACTTGATCCGCGCTAAAGCGCCAATCAATTCTTTGTTACCAGCCGCAAAACCAACACGCCAACCCGGCATGTTGTAACTTTTCGATAGGGAAAAGAACTCGACTGCAATTTCTTTGGCTCCCTGAACCTGCAGAATCGAGGGTGCGACATAGCCATCAAACACGATGTCCGCATAGGCGATGTCTTGCACCACCCAAATGTTGTGTTCACGCGCAATTTCGACGACTCTTTCAAAGAAATCGAGCTCAACGCACATCGCCGTTGGGTTGGCTGGAAAATTCAGCACCAACATTTTTGGTCGAGGCCATGACGTCTCAATCGCTTTAACCAGTTCGCCAAAGAAATCCTCACCGGGCAATAAGGGTACGTGACGGATGTCAGCTCCAGCAATCACAAACCCGTACGGATGAATCGGGTAAGCAGGGTTTGGCACTAGAACTGCATCACCAGGTCCCAATGTCGCCATCGCCAGGTGAGCAAGACCCTCTTTCGATCCAATTGTGGTGATGACTTCGGATTCTGGGTCCAAATCAACGTCGTAACGCGTCTTATACCAATTAGCCATGGCTCGACGCAGCCTCGGGATTCCCTTCGACTGAGAATACCGATGAGTGTCTTCGCGATTGGCCGTTTCGACCAATTTTTTAACAATGTGATCCGGCGTCGGTTGATCCGGATTCCCCATCGAAAAATCAATAACATCTTCGCCCGCCGCTCGAGCCTTCTGACGCATTTCACCGATGACGTTGAAGACATAAGGAGGAAGACGCTCAATGCGAGGGAATCGTGTGTCCACTAATAATACTCAGTCCAGTTGAAACCGCTAATTGTAGCTTAAGAACCAAGCTGATTCATTCGCTTTAGAAGGTCCTGCCAAGGCGCATAACCGGGTTGCATTTCGCCTGATTCGAAAATCAAAGTGGGGGTCCCTGTAATTCCAAGCTTTTGACCCAGTTGGTATTGGTCAGCAATCGGGTTATCACAAGTCGCCCCGTCAGGCGTCTCGCCCTGTTTGGCTCGGGTCATCGCTCCATTTTGATCTTTTGCGCAATAAACAGACACGTACTTGGTATACGATTCCGACCCAACGCCTGCCCTCGGAAATGCTGCATAACGAACTTCAACCCCGTTCTCAAGCAGTTGCTCGATCTCACTGTGAAGACGGCGGCAATATCCACAATCGATATCTGTAAACACCAATAGCCGATGCTTCACCTCGCCCGACGGCGAGAACACCACAAGCTTTGATTCATCAAGACCGTTAAGAAGTGCTTGACGGTCCGTGCGTCGACCGATATCGGTGAGATTTTTCACTCCGCCGGCGCTTACTTGGTACAGATCTCCAGCAATAAAGTGCGATCCCGCCGCGTCTGTGTAAATGCGTTCTCCGGTCGTGAGGGTGACCTCGAAAAACGGAGTTTGATCAATCGCGCTCACCGATTCGATCTGAATCATCGGATTGATCCCTGTAATTGCTTGTTTTATCCGCGCTTCGTCAGCTATCACTGTGATCGAAACAAGGGTGAATACCAACACCAACCAACGCATAGTTTGTCCTCTTCAAATGGAACCGAAAGTGTAACTCAAGCGCGTGGATGATGTGCGGTATGCAACTGCTTGAGCCGCTCTCTCGCTACATGGGTATAGATTTGCGTAGTTGAAAGGTCCTCATGACCTAAAAGTAGTTGGACGACCCGAAGATCTGCACCGTGATTCACCAAATGCGTCGCAAATGCATGCCTGAGCGTATGAGGGCTCAAGTCGCCATGGATTCCGGCTACTTGTGCGATCAGCTTCAATCGATGCCAAAATGTTTGACGCGTCATCGGTCGGCCAGACCGACCGGGAAATACCGATTGTCCTCGTGGATCTGGCAACTGAGGACGTGCTTCCAGGAAGTAGCGTTGCAGCCACTGCCTGGCTGCATCTCCTAACGGAACCAATCGCTCTTTATTTCCTTTACCAAGGACACGAACAACACCCTGCTCAAGACTAATATTGGAGCGCTCTAGGCCGCACAATTCACTCACACGAAGTCCTGATGCATACAGGACTTCCAGCATGGCCCGGTCCCTTAGACCGATTAACGTGTCGGTATCGGGCGTATGAATGAGCTTGTTCACATCGGCTTCAGAGAGCGTCTTGGGAAGTGGCCGACCTTTGGACGGCCGTTGAATGCGAGCCATCGGATCGTCTTCTCGCCGTCTATGGCGAATCTGATACTTATAAAACCCATGGAGGGCAGACAACTTTCGCTGAATGGAAGTGATTTTTAAACCATCGGCGAACAACGAGCCAATCCAGGCATTGATATCTGACTCGGCGAGTGTGTCCAGAGATTGATTGAGGGACTCCGCAAATAAAGAGGCGCTCTCGAGATCGACCCGATAAGCGCGCAAAGTCGTTTCCGAGAGACCGCGCTCAAGATAGAGCGCGTCCAAATAGGCATCAAAATCCGAGCGCGTGTTCATGAGTACCGAGATTAGCACGCTCTTCTGCAAAGTTTCGAGTGAGTCGCATAAACACGATGATGGTAACTACCATGACAACCAATGGCGCCAAACTGAACATCCAATACGCCATGCTAAATGGAGAGAGCAAACCGGCCGCAAGAAACCCCTGGGCGAAACAGAATGTCGTCTCGCTGAACGGGTCTGACGTGCATTAACGCAAAAAGACCAGCAAGTTCATGCCGGTCTTCTTGGTCTAAGGGAATCAAGAGTTTCGACAGCGTCCGCGCTGAGTCAGCCCCACCTCTGCCGCTGTCGACTGTCGTACCAAACTACTTGGTATCCAGCTTTTCCTTGATCCGTGCCGCCTTACCAGACAGAGCACGCAAGTGATAAAGCTTGGCTTTGCGAACGTCACCACGACGCTTGACTTCAATTGAGTCAATCAGTGGCGAATGCAGTTGGAATGTCCGCTCAACACCGACACCGTGCGAAATCTTCCGGACAATGAAATTCGAGTGTAGACCGCGGTTTGATTTTGCAATCACAACTCCCTCATAGGCCTGAAGACGCTCGCGCGAACCTTCTTTCACCTTCACCTGGATCACAACCGTGTCACCGGGCGCGAACGCAGGTAAGTCTGTCTTCATTTGCTCATTGTTGAGCGCTTCGATGATCGGATTCATGCTCACGGCTTTGACTCCCTAATAAATTCATCCAGCAGTAGCTGATCCTCATCAGACAGCTCCTGCTTCTCCACTATCTCAGGCCGACGTAACCACGTCCGCCCCAAGGCCTGTTTACGGCGCCACTTGGCAATGTCACCGTGATGCCCACTCAGTAAGACATCCGGTACTTTCAAACCCGCAATTTCTTCGGGTCGCGTGTAGTGCGGACAATCCAACAAACCATTGCTGAATGAGTCCTGAGCTGCGCTACTCGCATGGCCAAGTACCCCGGGAACCAGACGGCCCACTGCATCGAAAAGTGCAACAGCAGCCGGCTCCCCCCCTGACAGCACAAAATCTCCCAGGGAAATCTCTCGATCAATGTCGAGCTCAATGACTCGCTCATCAATCCCCTCATAACGACCACAAACCAGAATCATTTCCGGCAGAGCCGCGAGTTCTTGAACCATCTGTTGCGTCAGTGGTTCACCCTGAGGGCTTAAGTACACGACAGGTGCCCTTGGCAATTCGGCTTTCGCATCAGCAATCGAGGCTCTTAACGTCTCGACTTTCATCAGCATTCCCGGACCGCCACCATAAGGCCTGTCATCCACAGTTTGGTGCACATCGGTCGCGTAAACTCGCGGATTAAAGGTCGTTAAGTCAACCAATCCCTTGTCTATCGCTCGTCCAATCACACCGTGAGCCAACGCATCGGCCACCATGGTCGGAAACAGGGTGACAACACCCCACTTCATTAAAATTCTGGATCCCAATCGACCCGGATTAAACGTGTCGCTAAATCCACGTCTAAAACGGTCTGATCAATAAACGGAATCAACCGTTCCTTTCGATCCATACTGTCGTCATCCCCCCGAACCACCAAGACATCGTTGGCACCGGTTGGGATCACTGTTTTGACAACACCTAACACCTGTTGGCTGGTTGTCTCGACACGACATCCTTCGAGATCGCGCCAGTAAAATTCATCGTTGTCTAATTGTGGCAAGTGACTTTGATCCACTTCAATCAAACAATTCACCAGCGACTCCACGCCGGCTCTGTCGGGAAACCCAACTAATCTCACGACACATCCTTTGTCGCGCAACTTCCAGACCTCTGGAGTCGTTTCAATCCGGTCCACCGCGGGCCGTCCACTGACCGGGTCAGCTGGCCGGGTTAGAACCCATGGTGTCCACTCAAACACCGTCGCCGGGTCTTCGGTGAAGCTATCCATCCAAACCCAGCCTTGCACGCCATAGGGCGATCGTATTCGCCCCACGACCATCCGATCAGCCATTAGGCTGCCTGACGGGCGTCCTTGATCAAACGCTTCACGCGATCAGAGGTTTTCGCACCCAAGCCGATCCAGTGATCGACGCGCTCAAGGTCAACACGCAGACGCTCTGCTTGCCCTTGTGCCATTGGGTTAAAGAAACCAATGCGCTCAATGAAGCGGCCGTCACGCGCATTTCTGTGATCTGTCACCGTCAGGTGATAGAAAGGACGCTTCTTAGAGCCGCCGCGTGAAAGACGAATCGTTACCATGTTCTCTCAATCCTGTGTTCGCTCGTTTTAGAGCCTAAAATTCAAAGGCGCGCAATGATAATGACTTTGCGTACAACTTACAACCGCGGCATACCACCGGGCGGCATCATTCCTGAGATTCCACGCATCATTTTTTGCATGCCACCTTTTTTGCCCACTTTTTTCATCATCTTTGACATTTGTTTATGTTGTTTGAGGACCTTATTGACTTCTTGGACGTCAGTGCCAGAACCTGCAGCGATCCGTTGTTTGCGCGATCCATTGATCACCTCGGGGTCTCGTCGTTCAATGGGCGTCATCGAATTAATCACCGCTTCCATGCGAACAAACTGTTTGTCGTCCACTTGGTTTTGAATTTGCGATCCCATCTGCCCCATTCCCGGCATTTTCTCCAGCAGTGCTTTCATGCCACCCATATTGCGCATCTGCTGCAGTTGGTCACGAAAATCCTCTAAGTCGAAGCCTTTTCCTTTTAAAACCTTCTTGGCAACTTTTTCCGCTTTTTCTTTATCGAGTTTCTGCTCGGCTTCCTCAATCAGGCCAAGAATGTCGCCCATTCCAAGGATCCGTGATGCCAATCGATCGGGATGAAAGGCTTCCAGTCCATCCACGGTCTCACCGACCCCCATGAACTTAATCGGCTGGCCTGTAATGGTTTTCACAGAGAGGGCAGCACCACCGCGTGCATCACCGTCTGCTTTGGTCAAAATCACCCCGGTCAAAGGCAGCACCTCTGAAAAGGCTTTCGCCGTATTTGCCGCGTCCTGACCGGTCATCGAGTCCACCACAAATAAGGTTTCAACGGGATTCACCGCTTGGTGAAGCCCTGAAATCTCCTGCATCATCTCCTGATCAATACCTAATCGCCCGGCGGTATCGACCAACAGAACGTCATAGGCTGCAGTTTCCGCTTTTTGTCGCGCAGCCTTAGCAAGCGCCACTGGATCCTGATCTGGCGTCGATGGGTACACATCAACCTCAATCTGACCCCCAAGCGTCGCTAATTGCTCCATTGCCGCCGGACGGTAGACATCCACACTCACCATCAAGACTTTCTTTTTTTCGCGAACGGTGAGGAATTTCGCCAGTTTCGCAGCCGTCGTCGTTTTACCAGCGCCCTGCAATCCAGCCAATAAGACCACGGCGGGCGGGCGCTGCGCCAGATTCAACGACTCTGACGGACCGCCTAAGACCGCCTCGAGTTCACTTTGCACCACTTTCAGGAATTGCTGGCCTGGGGTCAGACTCGCCCGCACCTCTCGACCGAGCGCACGTGTACGAACCTGAGACACAAATTGTTTCACAACAGGCAAGGCAACATCCGCTTCAAGCAATGCTTTGCGGACTTCTTTCAGCGTACTCGCTATATTGTCTTCGGTGAGACGGGCTTTTTTACCCATCGACTGTAGTGTCTTCGAAAGACGTTCACTTAATGAATTAAACATGTGATCTCTTTAGCAAGGAGTTCGAACGCACTATGATAACGAAAAATCGACTCAGAGTAGGATGATGTCTTTATTAGTTCCGGGATTACTCGCAACCTCAGTCCTGTTTGCATCGGGGATCTGCCAACTCAACGCCTTTAAGCAGGGTGAGATTCGCGATGCGACCTCGCTACTTCTGGGGGTTCTTGGATGCATTCTTGCCGTTTTTCTGGTCATCCAAGGCTTGAGCGATAACGGTGGACGCCCCACGACCGGCCTCATGGGGACCTTGCTGGGGGCGCTGCTTTTGATGATTATTCTAGGGTCCAGCATCAAACATCCAGTCAATGCCTTATTAATTGGTGTGGCGCCTCTCACTGGACTGTTTACCTTAGGGACCTCAGTTGCGGGACCTGTGTCGAGCCACATGAATCCCCTCACCTTAGAAACCGCTGTTCACGTCGCAACGTCCATCGTCGCCTATGGCGCAGTCGCCTACGCAGGAACCTTGGCGATTTTATTGTCCTGGCAACATGCCAAGCTGAAAGAGCGCCCTCTGACGCCCCTGATCGCCGCGCTTCCGCCGCTTGATGCAATGGAATATTTATTTTTACGGACCGTTCAGACTGCTTGGGTCGTACTCACCATCGCCCTCGTGACCGGAGTGATGTACGTTGAAGACTTCTGGGCGCAGCACCTGGCACACAAAACTGCGCTGTCGGTCCTTGCCTGGTGCGGAATGGCGCTCGCACTTTGGCAACATTTGAAAGAAGGTGGTGTGACACGCACCATGCGGAAGACTGCCATTGGTGCGGCTGCATTACTCTGTGTCGGTTACCTCGGTAGTAAAGCCATTTTGGAATTCCTGTTGTGACGGACACACACTTTGAGTGATATCTCCAACGAAGCCCTAGCCGGAATTCTACTGCTGTTAATCGTCTTATCCGGTTTCTTCTCAAGCTCCGAAACGGGTCTCATGGCGATTAATCGTGTTCGACTTCAACACCAAGCCGAAGAAGGATCAAAGGCGGCGGCTCGTATTCTTTCGCTGCTGGATCGCCCTGATCGACTCATTGGACTGATCCTGATCGGCAATAACTTTGTGAATATCTTGGCCTCCGCCATCGCCACCGTCCTAGCAGTCCGTGTTTTTGGCGATGCAGGCGTTGCCATTGCCACAGGCGTCCTGACCCTTGTCATTCTTATCTTTGCCGAGGTCACGCCAAAGACCTTTGCAGCCCTGCATCCCGAACGGATTGCAAAACCTGCGAGTTTAATTCTTGTTCCCTTGCTACGATTAGCCTACCCCCTGGTCTGGATGACCAATCTATTATCCAACGGATTACTCCGAATTTTAGGTATTAACCCAGAGAGCTCGAATCGTGATCGGTTGACCAAGGAAGAGCTTCGCACGCTCATGATGCAAAGCGGACACCGCATTCCTGCGCGGCGACACGGCATGCTGTTATCAATTCTTGATCTTGAGAAAGTCCAGGTTGACGAAATCATGGTCCCAAGAGGTGAGATTGTGGGTCTTGATCTGACCGATGAAATCGAAGAACTGGTCAGTCAACTTCGCTCGACCCAACACACAAGACTTCCTGTGTTTCATGAAGACGTCGAAGAGTTAGTCGGCGTCCTTCATGCCAGAACAGCACTGAAGCTTCTCGATAATCCTGGGCTTCTGACAGATGAAACCGAATTTAAGAACCGACTGACCGAGCTTTGTGAAGAGCCCTATTACGTTCCACACAGCGCGGCATTGCATACCCAACTCTACAATTTTCAGAAAGAGCGAGAACGGCTGGCTGTCGTTGTCGATGAGTACGGGGAAATTGAAGGGCTGGTCACCATCGATGATATTTTAGAAGAAATTGTCGGGGAATTTACCACTGATCATATTCAGGAAACCTCGCCAGACGTTCATCCCCAAGATGATGGAACCTTTATTATTGATGGCTCTGCGACCATTCGAGATCTGAATCGTATGCTCGAGTGGGAACTTCCAACCGATGGGCCACGGACTGTTAGTGGACTCATTGTCGAGTTACTTGAGTTTATTCCTGAAAACACGCTCGGGATTCAGTGGGGAGACTATCGATTGGAAGTCTTAGCCATTCAGGACAATCGCGTCCGCTCGGTCAGGGCTTGGAAGGTGGAGCTTCCTGAAATCGAGCGTTGAACACGGTCTCGAAAAAATCGTTCACGATGAGCGCAGTCAAACCCCAGATATCGGCATTGTGGTAGCGCCATCTTGGCATCCAGCACTCAGGCAAGCGGCGTCTACTTAACTCAAAACGCGGCGTTTGTTCCACAAATTCCATCAATGGAATGGTGAATACGTCAGCAATTTCCTGTTCTTGGGGCGATCCTTGGAGGATGGTGTCTGACCAAAATACACAGGGAATGACTGACAACCCATGCAAACTCTCGATTGGGTTTAAATACCCAAGCGAATCATGTTGCTTGAGCTGTAAGCCTGTTTCTTCGTGCAATTCTCGAAGTGCCGCAGCAACTGCAGAAACATCTTGGTCTTCCAATTTGCCGCCAGGAAGCGACACCTCCCCCGCATGTTTGCGTAAATGTGACGCCTTAATACAAAGCGTTAACATCGGATTTGAACGCCCAGAAATCACAAAAGCGACCGCAGCTCGCCCTCGACAATGCGGCAAATGGCTCGGCTCAGTCGAATGAAGTTTTTTCTGGACATCCTGTTTCGTCACATGCATTTGGTTAGTATAAGAACAAAGCGAGGAGAGCCATATGAACTTTTGCTCAAATTGCGGCGCAGAAACCAGTCGCCGCGTTCCCGAGGGTGATAACCGACCACGAGACCTGTGTGAAGACTGCGGCACAATTCATTATCAGAACCCAAAAATCATCGCGGGCTGCGTGGTGTTGCAAGATCACAAAGTGTTGCTTTGCAAGCGCGCCATTGAACCGCGCTATGGGCTCTGGACACTCCCTGCAGGCTTTATGGAGAATGGTGAGACAGTGGCCCAAGCTGCACTCCGCGAAACCTGGGAGGAAGCGCGGGCGACTCCGAAGCTCGACCAACTGTATGTCGTCACTTCGATACCAACGATCAGTCAAGTCTACATGCTCTACCTCGCCTTTCTGACCGACGGTCAGTACGGTACAGGACCTGAGAGTCTTGAGACCCAACTCTTTCATATTGACGAGATCCCCTGGGATCAACTGGCCTTCCACACCGTCCGTGACACTTTGCTTCAATTGAGTGAGGATTTACAAACAGGACAGTTTCGTCTGCATTGCATCGATCGCGACGAAACACCTGTATCAGCCCGAATCTAAGTTCGAGACATCACATCTTCCACACGAAGCAGATCAAAGGCAGGCTCCTCATAAGGGTGCGACTGATAGAGCGCATCTTTAACCGACTCAACAACCGGATCTGGAACCAACATTTCTACCCGCCACTCAGGGACGTACGCAATGGACCCTGTGGTTCCAATATGAGGATGTGCAGCATCACCAGGAAGGAACTGACCAGTTCCCAAGCATTCCCATGCACAGTGGCTGTAGGCGCCAAGAGATCCAGCACCAGCTTGAAACAGCGCTGACTTCAATGATTCTTTTGCCGCCTCCGGCACGAATACAATCAACTTATACATCGCGATTTCCTCTTTGATGACAATAAAAGTTCACAGGCCATCTCAATTTTTAAACAAAACCAGGACAAAATAGAAACAAATCACCAATTCCAAAAGATTCTTCCCAAAAAATCCCTAAATTTCACGATTTTCGGACGAAAACAGTTGACGCCCCAGAAAAATCATAGCAATGTTTAGGACAATAACTGGACAAAATCAAACTACGGATAGAAATGAGAGGTAAGCCCATGCTGGTATTAACCCGAAAAATTGGCGAGAAAGTGATGATCGGCGACGAGGTGTCCGTCACAATTCTTGGATTATTTGGTAACCATGTTCGACTCGGAATCAACGCACCGAAATCTGTTGATATCCATCGAGAGGAGATCTACGTCAAGATCCAGAACGAAACCCAGGATTCTGACACGCAGCAGTACGCTATCGGACAGTAATCCTCTGGCCTCCCGGGGGAGCCGCGTGTAATCTCACACGACATGAACAAAAGGCTCCCCATGAGACGTATCCCATTTCAATCGATTGCGGTCGGTCTTGCGATTTTTGGCGCAGGAATCGGCGGATTTTTTTTATTAACCCAATCCAAACCAACAGCAGAGATCCGGGAAGTCCCCGCGGCCGTCTGGCGCGTTTCGACGCAAACCATTCAATTGCAAACGGTGTCCCCAGTTTTCAATGGATTTGGCTCGGTGCAAAATCCAGATACGCAGACTCTCAAAGCGCGGATCGCAACCGATGTTGCTGCACTCCACGTCCGGGAAGGTGCTCGTACTGAAGCAGGTCGCGTTTTAATCGAGCTTGATGCCACCGATGCGGAAATCAAACTCTCACAAGCCAAAGCCAACTTAGCAGATGCCAAGGCCAATCTCATCGCTTTAAATGCGACTGAATCCAAAGATCGAGAAGCGCTAATCCTGGATCAGGAAGCGCTGGATATTTTAACCCACAAGCTGGCCCGGATTCAGGATTTAAGACAACGCAATCTCACAAGCGAACAAGATCTAGACACCGCTCGACAAGCGGTTGTCAGCCAGAAACTACAAATCAATCGCCGAGAACTGGCCTTAGCCACCGTGGAATCAAAGCGGATCCAATTGACGACCGCCATTCAGCGATTTGATGCTGAAGTACGCGCCGCTACCCGCGACTTTGAATCCACTCAGGTCAAAGCACCGGCAGATGGACAAGTGATCGAGGTC
Organism: Gammaproteobacteria bacterium; assembly: GCA_024640985.1. Taxonomy (GTDB): domain Bacteria; phylum Pseudomonadota; class Gammaproteobacteria; order Pseudomonadales; family Litorivicinaceae; genus HIMB30. The sequence continues at coordinate 55,452 of JAHEDY010000001.1, read as the reverse complement.
AACGTGGTGGCCGGCGACCGAGTTCAATCCAACCAACACCTACTGATCTTTGCACCCGACTCCGGACGCGAGATTCGAGTTCAGGTTCCAGCATCAGTTGGCCTCGCATTATCCAACGCAATCCGTACACAAACTCCAGTGACCGCCTCAACCGACCGCGGACATCAGCTGCAACTGACTCGGGTCAGCGGTGCTGTTCGTGACAATACCGGATCGATTGATGCGTTTTTTACTTCAGACACTCAACTCCCCCCCACAGGGAGCGTGTTATCGGTTTCCGTTGAATTAGTGGCTGAGTCGTCGGTCGTTGTCCTACCGACAGATGCCCTTTACGGTGGCAATCTCATTTACCGCGTCACATCCGACAACACACTTGAAGCTGTGACAGTAGAACGCCTAGGCCAACGCCCCGGGGAAAATAAGACCGAAATCCTGGTGCGCTCCGCTGAGATCCAAACTGGTGATCTCATCCTTGTCTCGCGCTTACCGGCTGCCGTCACTGGTCTGAAGGTTGAGGTCATTCAGTGATTACTTTTGTGCACATGTTTGCCAAACATCGAGTCGCCGCCAATCTCTTGATGATCATTATGATCATCGCCGGTTTAATCGGTGTTGATCGATTGCGGACACAGTTTTTCCCCAGTTTTGAACTCGACATCATCACCGTTTCCGTCGCCTGGCCAGGCGCGACCGCTGAAGACGTCCAGGAAGGCCTCACTGTCCCAATTGAAAACTCAATTGAAGAACTCGCTGTCATTGACTCAATTGACGCGACCAGCCAGTTTGGGTCGGCAAGCTTTCGAATTGAGTTAGCGGAAGGGGCGAATCTATCACAAGCACTTGATGATATTAGCCAGCGAATCGACCAGAATCTCACGCTCCCTGAAGGGGCTGAAGACCCCATGGTCTCCTCCCTGACGCGCTACGAGGACATCTCAAATCTACTGATTACCGGTCCGCTCACACCGTTTGAATTACAGAAATTGGCACTGAAGGCCGAACAAGAACTGCTGGCACGGGGAATTCGGAAAGTCGACTTTCGAGGCCTGCCGACGCGTGAAATGCAAATTGAAACAAGCGCAGAAACCCTCGCCTCACTTGGCTTAACCCTGGATACGCTTGCGGATCGAATTCTCACCCAAGCGCGTGATTTACCCGCAGGGACCGCGGGCCGCGACGATGGAGAACGCCAACTGCGAAGCTTGGAGCAAGGCCGTAATCAAACCGACATCGCCAACACCATTATCTCGCTCGATGGTTCCCCTGTGGGAATGCGTCTTGGCAGCATCGCCACTGTTCGGGATCGAGTGGATCCAAAAGCACCTTATCTGACTTACAAAGGCCAATCCGCTGTCGAAATCATTCCACAACGTACTGAGAATGACTCCACCTTAGAAATGGCAGAAATCACCAACCAATGGATCACTGAGGCTCGTGCCCAACTCCCCGAAGGCACTGAGTTGATTGTTCTGGATGAACGCTGGCAATACCTCGATGACCGCATCAATCTCTTACTGGAAAACGGACTGACCGGTTTACTCTTTGTCATCATCATTCTGTATCTGTTTTTGAATCAGCGCGTCGCGTTTTGGGTCACCCTCGGCATCCCGGTCTCGTTCTTGGCAACTCTGGCGATTCTTTGGATGATCGGCGGAACCATCAATATGATCAGCCTATTTGGAATGATCATGGCGCTTGGTGTGATTGTCGATGACGCCATCGTGGTCGCAGAAGACACCTTAACCCTTTATCAATCCGGACAAACGCCACTTAATTCGGCTCTGCAGGGTTCAGAACGCATGCTTGCACCTGTGGTGTCGTCAAGCCTCACGACCATCGCTGCCTTTTCACCGCTATTAATTGTCGGCGGCGTGATCGGGTCAATCCTCAAGGACATTCCGATTATCGTGATTTGTGTCATCGTCGCCTCGCTGATCGAGTGTTTTCTCATTCTTCCCGGACATTTACAACAAAGCCTCAATCGCGGCCATCGGCATGACGAAGGCAAAATTCGACAGGCCTTGGATCGCGGCTTTCTCAATTTTCGAGATCATGTTTTCAAACCATTCGTTGGCGTGATTCTCAAAGCCCCCGCACTCACCCTCATGACCGCCCTGACGCTCTTTATCTTATCGGTGGGCCTCATTTCTGGTGGTCGTGTCAAATTCACGTTTTTCCCCTCGATTGATGGCACCACTCTATGGGCCGGCGCCCAGTTCACCTCTGGCACGACCCCAGATGACGTCGATCGATTTCTGGATCACCTCGAAGAGACTGCAAATGCAGTCAACGACGAGTTTGGCGGCACCGTCATTCGTCATACATTGATGCAACACAGACAGCTCTCGGCTCCAGGTGTGCGCGGAGGAACCGGTGATCATTATGGGACACTGAAGGTCATGCTGACCGGAGAGCTCGACGGGCCTCCGAATGACGTCATCATCGACGCATGGCGGCAAAGAATTCAGTTACCTGGAGGGATTGAAAAATTCTCCATCCGTCAAGCACAAGGCGGGCCGCCATCGAAACCGATTGAGATCAAGCTCACCGGTGGCAATGCTGAAACCTTAAAAGCCGCTTCTCTTGAAATTCAGGATCGTTTGAGACGCTACCCCGGTGTTTCCAACATTGACGATGATCTTCCCTTTGGTGCTGAGCAATTAGTGGTCCAATTAACACCGCAAGGCCGACAGCTCAATCTCACGTCACAGCAGTTAGCACGCCAACTTCGAGGTGCTTTTGAAGGCCGCACACTGCAAACTTTTTACGAGGATGGCATTGAGGTGGATGTGCTTCTGTCGCTGTCGGAGTCAGAACGTGATCGCCTGGCAACGCTCGATCAATTGCCGATCGTGACCGCTTCAGGCGGCATTGTCCCACTTCCGGTCGTTGCGACATTTGAATCCAGACGAGGACTGGATGAATTACGGCGGACCGATGGCCAAATGAGCATTGTGGTGAGTGCCGATGTGAATAATCTCATCGCAAATGCGTCCGAAATTCTGTCCGATGTTCGCGCCACGGCTTTATCAGAAATCACAGCCAAGTTCGGACTGAAGTCCAACATTCAGGGCCGCGCTCAAGATCGTGAAGAAACTTTCGCAGATATGAAAGTCGGTGTATTAGTCGCGCTGACCATGATCTACATTATTCTCGCCTGGGTTTTCTCCAGTTATTCGTGGCCCTTTGCAGTCTTGATTGCCATCCCCTTAGGATTAACTGGTGCGATTGGAGGCCACTGGCTCATGGGCCTTGACCTGACTGTCCTTTCGTTATTCGGCTTTTTTGGTTTATCTGGCATCGTGATTAATGATTCCATTGTACTGGTGGACACCTACCGACGCTTGATCGATGCAGGTGAAGATCATATAGAGGCCATTGTCAAAGCGAGTTGTCTCCGTTTCCGAGCTGTGTTGGTAACATCACTGACAACGATTGCCGGACTGACACCGATCCTTTTTGAAACCTCACCTCAGGCTCAATTTTTAATTCCCATGGCAACAACCATCGTCTTTGGCCTGGCGTACGGCACCGTGCTCGTCTTGATGATCGTGCCGTCGGTCTTGAGTCTTATTGAGCGAAATCGTGATCGAACAACACGCACGCATTTGAGTAACTCAACTGTTCAAGGGCCGATACGCTAATCCCCAGGTCTCCTGCCAGTGATCGACCGATCATTGGTAAGTGCTCGGGAGAGCCTTCAATCATCCCAGTCAGAGGCAAATCTGGAGAATCGGTTTCCAGAAGTAACCGGTATGTTGGCATATTGCGAAATACATCCAACGCACGGGGCCTCGGTGTTCGTGTCATAAGACCTCCGGCACTTAAGTATCCACCGAGAGTTAAATATGCGGCGGCAACGTCTTCAGATCCCAAAAATGCATGAATCACGAACCGATTGAGACCGACGCGCTTGAGCGTTGAAATCACCTCAGTGTGCGATTTCACTGCGTGAATAATCACCGGACGATCCAGTTCTTTTGCCAGAGCGAGTTGGTGCTCAAATATGCGCTGCTGAATCTCTCGCGCTGGCATGTATGGCCTAAAATCGAGCCCAATCTCACCGATTGCCAAACAAGGATGACTGCACAAATAGTGTTCAAGAAGACTTAACCAGTCAGACGAATCTGCCGCATAGTGAGGATGTAGCCCAAAGGCCAAATAACGCGTTCGACTGACAAGCCAACGCCACTGATCAGGATGGGTCCCTGTGGCGATGAAATTCACCGATGACGCATTGGCGACTTGATTGACTGACTCAGATGAGGCCGACATCAACTCGAGATGAACGTTGATATCGACCCACACGGATCAATGCTCTCTGGTTTCCAAGAACTGAACATCTGGCCAACGCTCTTGCATGAGTTGCAAATTCGCCCGTGATGGCGCCAGATACGTGAGATACCCACCACCATCGTCGGCGAGATTCTCATACGCTTTCTTTTTAAAATCAGCGAGCATTTTTGGATCGTCACATTTGATCCATCGGGCTGTGTACACATTGATTTGGTCATAAACCGCTTCCGCTTTGTACTCATCCAATAATCGAAAGGCCACCACATCAAACTGCAGAACACCGACGGCTCCGACAATTAAGTCATTGTTTTTGTGCGGCATGAATACCTGAGTCGCACCCTCTTCCGACAACTGGGTGAGCCCTTTCTGTAACTGCTTGGTTTTCAATGGGTCTTTCAGACGGACACGTCGAAATAGCTCAGGCGCAAAATGAGGAATCCCCGTAAATTGAAGATCTTCTCCTTCGGTAAAGGTATCTCCAATTTGAATCGTGCCATGATTATGAAGACCTAAAATATCACCGGGGTATGCCTCTTCGGCAGATGCACGATCACCGGCTAAAAAGGTCACGGCATCTGAGATCCTGACGTCTTTACCAATGCGCGTATGCTTAATCTTCATGCCTTTTTTGTAGGCTCCTGAGCACACACGTAAAAAGGCAATGCGGTCGCGATGCTTCGGATCCATGTTCGCCTGAATCTTAAAGACAAACCCGCTGAACTTCTCTTCCGAAGGATTCACTGCACGTGTTTCTGTTTCTCGTACGATGGGCTTTGGAGCATATTCCACAAAATCATTCAGCATCTCCCGCACACCAAAATTACCCATTGCTGTACCAAAAAATACGGGCGTCAACTCACCGGCCAAAAATCGATCGACCTCAAAGGCAGGAGTCGCTTCTCTGACCAGCTCAACCTGATCTGAAAAATCCTGCCACTCACTCCCTAAAAACTCACGCGCTTCATCAGAATCTAACCCCTGAATACGGATATCGTCGGGAATACGGTCGCCTTGGCCTTTGACATAGACGTGCAGAGTATCTGTTCTCAGGTGATAGACACCTTTGAAGTGTGGCCCCATACCAATCGGCCAAGTCACTGGAGTGACGGAGATCTTCAAGACCTCTTCGACCTCATCCATCAATTCAATTGGGTCACGAATATCACGGTCTAACTTATTGACGAATGAAACAATCGGCGTAGTCCGCAATCGACATACCTGCATCAATTTAATGGTGCGATCCTCGACGCCTTTGGCGCCATCAAGCACCATCAATGCCGAATCCACTGCAGTCAGAGTCCGGTAGGTATCTTCGGAAAAATCTTCATGCCCAGGGGTATCCAGAAGGTTGACCACTCGACCCTGATAGGGAAATTGCATCACCGAAGTGGTCACCGAAATGCCACGTTCTTGCTCCATCTGCATCCAGTCAGATGTTGCATGTCGCGCTGCTTTTCTTGCCTTAACAGTGCCTGCGACCGAAATCGCATGACCGAACAGCAAGAGCTTTTCGGTCATGGTGGTTTTACCAGCGTCAGGGTGCGAAATAATGGCGAATGTGCGTCGAATCGCACCTTCCCGTTCAATTTGATTCACGTTGGGTCTCAATCAGGGTTTCTAGCGCGCGAAGTGTATAGAAGTGTTTGAAAAACGCCAAACCTCAGGATTGTTTAACGTATCGACCCGGCGCTTCCTCGATCACAGGTCTAATCCCCCCTCCTGGCAACGGTGGTGACACAGATGACCCTTGCTGCTTCTCTAGGAATTCATTCCAGGGCAACCACCAACTTCCCTCAGATCGTACTGCGATCGTTTTATTCAACCAGTCCGATGAATCTAAGCGATAGTAATCATGCCGTTGCTTGCTGGGTGGACTGATGACGCCCGCATTATGTCCACCCTGTCCAAGCACGCACACAGGCTCCACACCAAAGCGATCGGCGGCCATCATCACACTCTGCCAAGGGCTAATGTCATCGCTTTCAGTGGCGAGAAGAAAGGTTGGGCAGTCGATAGTAGAGAGATCAATCGACTGGCCGGCCAGTTGCATCGGTGACTCACTCACCAAAGCATTCTTCAAATACAGTTGTTCCAAAATCCACAACACCAAGGATGCAGGAGTCCGAGTGCCATCACCAAGCCAGTGCAGGAGGGGAAAGGGCTTTGCACGTTGACCTAGCACATACGAATTCAACATACGCCCAAACAGCAAATCATGAGGTCGTAAACTTGCAAAGGTCCGCAACATCAGTTCGGCCGGCAAATAACCCATCTCTGTTAAAGGTTTGCGAAGCGATTCAATCGTCTCCTTGGACACGAAATGGCCCAAGGGTCCTGGATCTGAATAATCCAACAGGGTTGTTAAGAGCGATAATGAGGCGATGCGATCTTCACCGCGCGCCTTCAACCAAGCAGTGAGAAGCGTTGCAACCACACCGCCGGCACAGTATCCCATCAATTGCGTTCGAGTCCTCGGCAGCATGCGATCGATCTGATCCAGTGCAGCCAACCCACCGTCCAACACATAATGCGTCATGTCATAGGGCGCCAGCATTTCTGTTGGATTAATCCAACTCATCAGAAACACGGTATGGCCCTGGTCAACGAGCCAACGGACCATCGAATACTCGCCAGAGAGATCCAAAATATAAAAGCGATTCACAAAAGCGGGAATTAATAGAATCGGATTTTGATGCACCGAGTCGGTCGATGGTCGATACTGAATTAATTGAAACAGTTGATTCTCGAAAACCACATCGCCTGGCGTTGAAGCCAAATTACGACCCAAAGAAAACGCATCGGGTCTTAACGTATCCGGCAAGATGGCACCGGCAAGAATATCTTGGCGCCAATTCTCAAGGCCTTGCTCAACGTTCATCTCGCCGGCCTCAAACGTGGACCGGAGTTTGACCAGCAGATCGTCAGTCGCCTGAACTTGTCGGATCATCCACAAAATCTGCGATCGATCAAAACCACCCACCTCTGGAAATGACGAGCTGACCTCGTCAAATAGTCGCGACCAAACGGAGTCGTCAGTATCGGCATCCAGAAGAGCGCTGAGTAATTTGGGGAAGAGTTGACTCGAGAATGCCCGAAATCGATCAGGGTCCTCAACCGACAGCGCCGTGAGCAAACGCCCGAAATCATGGGCTCCAGACGGTTCAAAGAATGAAAGTAATTGGCTTTCCGCGGTCAGCCTGGCAAGCCAAGCCTGAATCCATTCGTGTTTTGACGGGTCAAAGCCCTGTAATCCTTGCAAACCCAGCCTCTCAAACTTTTTGCGCTCGCATCAATTTGTGAGTATCTTCCGTAAGAATAATTCACATAAACAGGCATTCCCATGCGAACACTGAAAAAATACCCCAATCGCCGACTCTACGACACCTCGCAAAGCTGCTACGTGACCATAGATAACGTCCGGGATTTAGTGCTTGGCCATGAACGCTTTCGTGTGGTGGATTCCAAATCGGGAGACGACCTCACCCGATCCATCCTACTCCAGATCATTATGGAACAGGAAAACGATGCTGGCGAGCACGTGCTTACCAATGAAGTGCTTCAGCACTTAATCCGTTTCTACGGATCCGGCATGCAAACCAACATGGCGCATTTCCTCGAACAATCCATTTCATTTTTCTTGAACCAACAAGAAGTCATGCAGGATCAAGTGCGCTCCGTGATCGGTGCGACCTCACCCATTGGCGTGCTCCAGAAAATGACTGAAGACAACATGAAACTTTGGGAATCCATGTCTCAAACAATACTGGGCGGCAAGCCTTCGACTAAAGACGAATAAGTTTTTTGGTGCAACGCACAAAAAAGTGTTGACGTTGCACTGCAACATGATATCTTTCTCTCAAATCTTGTGCATCGCACAAAACCATTGAAAGGGGAATGATTATGTACGCAAAAATGATCGAAGATATGCAGGCTAACATGAAGCAAGCGTTTGACATGAAGTCTTACGAAACTGCAATGAAGCCAATGACTGACCTGTTCGAAATCAACAAGGCAACTGTTGAAGCTCTTGCTGAACAGCAGACTGCACTTGTTAAAGAACTCGCAGAAGGCGCGATGGAGCAAGCAAAAGCTCTGTCAGCTGAAAAAGATTTGGCTGCTGTTGTTGAATCACAGAAGTCTTACCTTCAGGGCCTTCAAGCTCGCTTGATCGACGCTGCTAAAGTTTCACAAGAAACTCTTGTGAAGAGCCGCGACGAAGCAACTAACGTTGTTAAAGGCGCTATCGAGACTGCGACTAAGCACTAATCGCTAAGTCGACTCGAGAAAAGAGGAACTTCGGTTCCTCTTTTTTTTTGGTTAAAACACCCTACCATTAGGGGAAATTGATAAGGATATTCCCCATGAATGACTTTCGCGCACTCCGCTTACACCAAACAGACACTGCGACTCCAGACGTGAAGATTGAGCGCCTAACTGCTGATGATCTCTCCACCGGGAATGTGTTGATTGCCAATGAATTCAGTTCCCTCAACTACAAAGACGCGCTGGCTGTGACGGGCAAAGGAAAAATTATCCGTCATTTCCCAATGATTCCGGGTATTGATGCAGCCGGTGTGGTCTTGGAATCTGATGACCCACAGTTTCATCCTGGCGAGCACGTGATTCTGACCGGACACGGTGTTGGCGAAACACACACCGGCGGAATGTCAGAACAAGTTCGGGTACCTGGCTCTTATCTCGTTAAGACACCTCATGCGCTGGACAGTCGTCAAGCGATGCAATTTGGGACCGGTGGTCTGACGGGGATGCTTTGCGTCATCGCGCTATTGGATTCTGGCCTCAAACCCGCTGATGGCCCCATCGCAGTCTCTGGAGCCGGTGGCGGCGTCGGAGGCATCGCCACCACCGTACTGTCCACCCTAGGCTATGAAGTGCATGCGATTACCGGCCGTGAGTCCGAACATGCGCGATTGAAACAATTGGGCGCCACAGAAATTCTCGATCGAGCCGATTTCACTCGCGATCCAAAACCATTAGAAAGCACCCGATTTGCCGGTGCAATTGATACCGCAGGCGGCCAGATCCTTGCGACCTTAATTCCTCAGATCATGTATAACGGTGTCATTGCAGCCACCGGAAATGCCGGTGGCTTCCAGCTCTCTACAACCGTCTTCCCCTTTATCTTGAGAAACATTCGGTTACAGGGTGTCGATTCAGTTCATGCACCCACAGAAGCTCGTGAACGCGCGTGGCAATTATTGTCAGAAAACGTCACCACCGATCAACTCGATGCCAGCACACGGACCATTGGGCTTGAAGACGTGAAAGACACCGCTGAGCAACTCATTAACAATGAAGTGTCAGGACGGATTCTGATTGACGTGCGCGCCTAATGCGCGCCGTCGAGGTGCTGCCGAAGTTCTGCCAGTCGACTCAACCGTAGCTCCAACTCCGAGTGCTTCGCGTGACGCTCTGCGACCAGGCGCTCAACATAATCAAGGACCTTCTTTTCGAGCTTTTTTCGATTCAGGCGATTGATGTTAGTAATGCCGCCTGGGTTTAGAACATTCACCTCTAAAAGCTTATTGCCGATTAAATCTAAACCCACGAAGTGCAGTCCATCAGCCATCAATTGCGGACCAATTTTCCGAAGCAGTTGATGCTGTTCGTCTGATAACGTCACCGCGTGCGCTGTTGCACCAGCTTGGATATTGGCTCGAATATCGTCAGGTGACGGTCGACGTTGATAAGCTCCTAGATATTCTCCGCCCAACATCAACACTCGAACATCGCCTTCTTGAGCGGCTTCAAGATATTCTTGGAGAATGACGTAGTTACTCTGGCCATGATTCGAATCGATGTAAAAATCGAGTAATGAATTCAGCGACCCCTGGGCTTTGGTCTCTAGGAGAATGACGCCGCGCCCACCGGATCCATCTAACGGCTTCAGAATCCAACAATCTCGGTCAGATTCCCGAATGATTCGTTTCAAATATTCTTTGTTTTTAGAGACGTAAGTTTCTGGAAGATACTCAGGTCCAACGGTATGGAAGCTGGTGGTATAAATTTTATTGTTTGCCTTACGAATGCCATCCACGTCATTCAGAACCACTGTCTCTGCTTTGATGGAATCAAGGAAATTCAGAACAATTGGATCAAGTGGCGGATCCCGACGAACAAAAATGGCATCCAGTGAATGAAGTGGCAGCATTTTCTCAGAGAGGGTGACCTTCTTATAAAACGTTGGCACCGAATCAGACACCTTGCCCTCAACATTGACACGACGAGCAAAGCCATAAGCCACGTTATCGCGCACAGTCAGGTTTCTGGGATACAAAATATAGGTTTGATGACCACGAGCCACGGCCTCACGAATCATGGCGAGTGTTGAACTCTTTCCAGGCGTCATCTCGGTCCAATCGGCCACAACAAAAGCAATCCGCATGGAACCCTCCGCGGTAGAGATCAAAAGCGGCGCTATGAATACAATCGATTGGTCGTCTCGGCAAGCGAAATATCGCGAGACGTCACACCTTTTGCATCATGAGACCACCAATCGACCCGCACACGGCCCCAACTCACCGTAATTTCCGGATGGTGGTCTGCAGCATCAGCAGCTTCACCAACACGGGTCGCAAACGCCATCGCTTGACTGAAATCATCGAACTGAAAGGTGCGCGTCAGCACCTGAACTCCACTTTTCAGCTCTTTTTTCCAATCCTGAGGGGCGCGCTCCATCATCACCTCTCTGATTAATTTTTACTCAAGTAGAACAACAGTTTATCACGCAAAAACACAGCATCAAGAGTTCGTTGAGGTCGATTCTCTCAGCGACCATCCGAGCTATCCAATGTTTTTGGCCAAGATTTTTTGTGCCCACTCCGCCGGACCCGTCTGGTGAACACTGGTTCCTTCTGCGTCAACGGCAACAGTCACAGGCATGTCTTCCACCACAAATTCGTGAATCGCCTCCATACCCAAATCCTCAAACGCAATAATGCGGGAAGATTTAATCGCTTGCGCAACCAGGTAAGCCGCACCACCGACAGCCATCAGATAGGCCGCCTGATGTTTCTTAATGGCCTCGATCGCAACAGGCCCACGTTCCGCCTTACCAACCATCGCAAACAGCCCTGTTTGCTCGAGAACTTGATCGGTGAACTTATCCATTCGAGTCGAGGTCGTAGGACCCGCCGGTCCAACCACTTCATCCCGAACCGGGTCCACGGGCCCAACGTAATAAATCACCTTACCCGACAAGTCGACAGGCAGAGTTTCACCCCGGTTGAGCATGGCCACAATCCGTTGATGGGCAGCATCACGACCAGTCAGCATGACTCCACTTAACAATAACGTCTCACCTGGCTTCCAAGACGTCACCTCATCACGCGTTAAGGTATCGAGATTCACCCGGCGCGCACTCGGGCCAACGTCCCAAGTAATATCAGGCCACTGATCGATCGATGGCGCTTTCTGCAGTGCAGGGCCTGACCCATCCAAAACAAAATGCGCGTGCCGGGTTGCTGCACAATTCGGGATCATCGCGACAGGCTTTGACGCCGCATGCGTTGGATAGTCTTTAATCTTAATGTCCAAAACGGTCGTCAATCCACCAAGACCCTGGGCGCCAATCCCTAAATTGTTTACCGCTTCAAAAATCTCCAGACGGAGCTCTTCCGCACGGGTCCTTGGACCTCGCTCGCGCAACTCATGAATATCAATCGGATCCATCAGTGATTCTTTCGCCATCACCGCCGCTTTTTCGGCTGTGCCACCGATCCCAATCCCAAGCATCCCTGGCGGACACCACCCTGCGCCCATGGTGGGCACAGTTTTGACGACCCAATCAACAATCGAATCCGACGGATTCAGCATGACCATCTTCGATTTATTTTCCGATCCACCACCCTTCGCCGCGACTTGAACATCAACCGTATCACCTTCAACAATCTCGTAGTGAATCACGGCCGGTGTATTATCTTTAGTGTTCTTCCGTGCGCCATCGGGGTCCTCAAGAATCGATGCGCGCAGCACGTTATCCGGATGCGTGTACGCTCGGCGCACACCCTCATTAATCATGTCAGTGACAGACATGGTTGCCCCATCCCAAGTCACATGCATACCAACTTTGATGAAGACGGTGACAATTCCGGTGTCCTGACATAACGGCCGATGACCCATCGCTGACATTCGCGAATTGATCAGAATTTGTGCCAACGCATCCTTCGCTGCAGGCGATTCTTCACGCTCATAAGCTTCATTCACTGCTTGGATAAAATCCACCGGGTGGTAGTAGGAAATAAACTGAAGTGCATCGGCGACACTATCGATCAAATCGTCCTGGCGAATCGCGGTCATGAGGTCATCATCCTTCGTTGTTGAGATGGGATCTGAAGCCTACCAGAAGTGCTCGAAAAACGTATTCTCAGAAAGGATGAAACGACCATCTCATGCAAAAACTGCACATCATTCAGCCTCAAGCCGGGTTTCTGGTACACTTCTGTTTTTGATCATAGCTGCCCCAAGAGGCTACGAGGATTAATGCAAAATCAATACAACCGGGAAGAACTTCTCGACTGCGCACACGGCAAATTATTCGGTGAAGGGAATGCGAAACTGCCCGCGCCGAACATGCTGATGATGGATCGGATTACCACCATCACATCAGACGGTGGACAGCATGGAAAAGGTCACATGATCGCTGAACTCGATATTGATCCCAGTCTTTGGTTTTTTGCGTGTCATTTCCCTGGTGATCCGGTGATGCCTGGTTGTTTAGGACTCGACGCCATGTGGCAGCTCGTTGGCTTTTTCCTTGGCTGGAGCGGGCATCCTGGAAAGGGACGCGCACTGGGTGTCGGCGAAGTCAAATTTACAGGCCAGATCCTACCAACCGCGAAGACCGTGACTTACGAAATTGAAATGAAACGCGTGATCGCGCGTTCTTTAGTCATGGGTCTCGGCGACGGGGTGGTTCGCGTCGATGGTCGTGCGATTTATCACGCCACTGACCTGAAAGTCGGCCTATTCACATCGACTGACGGATTCTAATAACAAACGCACGACGAGAAAGGAGTCAGTATGCGTAGAGTAGTCATCACTGGACTGGGAATCACCTCCTGCCTTGGCCTTGATGCAAAGGCCGTCACTGAGAGTCTTCGACTAGGTCGCTCAGGAATTACTGCCAACCCCACTTATGCAGAACTCGGCATGAGAAGCCAAATTTCCGGCTCCATTGACTTGGATCTTTCTGAGCATATTGATCGAAAACTCCTCCGGTTTATGGGGAATGCCGCAGCCTATGCCTACCTATCATTACAACAAGCAATCAACGATGCAGGCCTTGAGTCATCAGACGTGAGTAACCCAAGAACTGGGTTGGTCATGGGATCTGGCGGCGCCTCCTCGCAAAGCCAAGTCGAGGCTGCCGATATTCTGCGAGAACGTGGCGTCAAACGTGTTGGTCCCTACCGAGTGACTCAGACCATGGGTTCAACGGTATCTGCGAATCTAGCCACCGCATTTCAAATCAAAGGTGTGAATTACTCCATGTCATCTGCCTGCTCGACCAGTTTGCACTGTATGGGTAACGCCATGGAGCAGATCCAACTTGGCAAACAAGATATTGTGTTTGCCGGTGGCGGTGAAGAAGAACACTGGACGCTGTCGTGTCTGTTTGATGCGATGGGAGCGCTCTCGTCTAAGTACAATGATACGCCTTCACAAGCGTCCCGAGCTTATGATGCCAATCGCGATGGTTTCGTGATTGCAGGTGGTGGTGGCGCCTTAGTACTCGAAGAGTACGAACACGCCAAAGCGCGTGGGGCAACCATCTATGCGGAAATCGTTGGCTACGGGGCAACCAGTGATGGTGCTGACATGGTTGCACCATCAGGCGAAGGCGCAATTCGGTGCATGCAACTGGCCACCGAAAACGTCGAGGGTCCGATAGACTATATTAATGCGCATGGGACATCGACACCTGTCGGCGATATCGTCGAGCTCAATGCCATCAAAACCGTCTTTGGGTCCAATGCGCCAATCATCGGTTCAACAAAGTCGCTGTCAGGGCATTCCTTAGGCGCAGCCGGTGTTCAGGAAGCGATTTATTCCATCTTAATGATGCAAAACGATTTCATCGCAGCATCAGCGAACATTGAAACACTCGATCCTGGAGCAGATGGGATGCCCATTGCGCTTGAGCGGATCGACCAACCGCTCAATACTATCCTCTCAAATTCATTTGGATTTGGCGGGACCAATGCCTGTATGACCTTCCAGAAACTCAGTTAATGCGGCTGTACTCGTCATCACCTTCTCCCTTTGGTCGAAAAGTCAAAATCACAGCCCATCTCACTGGTCTTTATGATCAGCTAGAGGTGGTCACCATTGACGGTAATGATCCTGAGAGCGCTCAGATCAATCCCAATCCGCTGAATAAGATACCGACATTAGCACTGGAGTCAGGGGAGTTGATCGTCGATTCAAAGGTCATCTGTGAATATCTCATCCAAGCCTCAGGGCGGACAGAAATGCTTCCTGAAGATCATCGTATTGACTACTTAAGTCGCGCCGCGATTGCAGACGGAATCACTGAAGCCGCACTCTTGATGGTTTATGAACGACGCTTTAGAGAACCCTCTCAGATCAATGCTGACTGGCTGCACCGGCAGAACCAGAAGGTCCTTGGCGGGTTAAAGTGGTGGACTGAAAACATTACCTCAGTGCAATCAACACCGACCTTGGATCAAATCGGTTTGGCTGTCTCACTGGGATATTTAGATTTTCGGTTCTCAGGCGAATGGAGAACGCGATTTACTGATCTTGCTCTGTGGTTGACTCAATTCCAGCAAATGGTTCCTGCGTATCAGCTAACTGATCCTCAGGCTTAGCGAGTAACATTTTCTCTCGGAGACTTTGTTGTCTTCTGAGAATGGTCTTTCGCTTCTTCAACCGATGCATCCGTTGACGAATCACAGAGCTTGAGTCAAACCGCCGCATAAGAGGCTCCTTCTATTGCGTAGTGCCGTTCTACGGTGTCTGCCAACTCTTGTCTCCATGGCCTTGGCTTGATGCCAAAGGTATACAAAAGCTTTCGCGTTGATAACACCAGACGCCGAGGTCGTTCTGCACGGCCTTGAATGGACTGACCTGAAATTCCAAGAATTTCCTCAACAGCCAAGTCTTCAAATTGCCGGGCCTGCGCGATGATGCATTCGCCAAGCTCGAGCCACGAGGCATCGCCCTGACAACCGACGTGATACACACCGTAAGCTCCGGCACCTGCGTGCAATTGATCAATCACCGCGGAAATCACACGACCGACATCAAACACTGATGTTGGACAGCCGCGTTCGTCTTGAATCATCGGCAATTCAGATTCAACACGTGCGCGATCTAAGAGACTCGCCACAAAGCTATTGGGTCCCGGTGCAAATAAATGAGATACCCGCAAGATCACTCGGCGATCCAAAAGGCTTTCAATGTCGCGCTCTGCTTCAAGACGTGTTTGCCCGTAAAGGTTCAACGGACTCGGGGCATCATCCTCGAAGTAGGCGATGTCCTTCTGCCCATCAAAAATATAGTCCGTCGACAGCTGCACCAGAGTCGTATCAAACTCTCGGCATGCGATCGCCAGACTGACGGGTAAGTCATGATTGATCTGACGGCATTCGGTGGGGTCTAACTCGGCCCGGTCGACCCCAGACTCCACCATACAGTTGACCACGAAATCGGGTCGACGCATCCGAATGGATTCAAAAATCTCACGATCATCTGCCAAGTTGACAGAACTCGGTAATACGATCCGCTGTTGACCACCGCTTGACTCAGCTTCAAAAAATGCCGCCGCTAAACTGGTCTCTCCACCAATGACGAGCACGCGAGCCATTGGAAATCGATGATCTGACTCGTCCTCGAAGCTCGCTGGCTTAGAAGGGGATTTCGTCATCGATATTAGGATCAGGCATCGGCTGGCTGACAGGCTGAGGAGCCGCCTGTTGTTGTGGAGCAGAGCTCGTTTGTGGTCGGGATTGCATCGGCGACGGTGCACTCACGTCACCTTCCCCGCGGCCGTCAAGCATCATCATTTCACGACCGACGATCTCTGTCGCATAGCGCTTCTGCCCGTCTTGTTCCCAAGACCGAGTTCTCAAGCTACCTTCGATGTAAATCCGTGAGCCCTTGCGAAGATATTGACCACAAATCTCCGCAAGACGATCAAAACACACCACGCGATGCCATTCAGTCCGCTCTTGCATTTCGCCACTGGTCCGATCGCGCCATGAATCTGTCGTCGCAATGCTTAAGTTCGCAACCTGACTGCCAGACGGCAGTGCTTTCATTTCCGGATCGTTACCAAGATTTCCAATCAAGGTGACTTTGTTGACTGAGCGGGCCATGAATTCATCCTATGTGAGCAATACTTCGAATACAGCGTAATGTAGCACGGACAAGCCGGTGTCAGCGACAATCGCCGAGGCTTGTCCGACAGTTCTGATTTTCTGCATTGAATCCATGCATAAAAACCCAATCAACAGGTACACTGGTACTTTTGTCATTATTAATACGGATTGCTGTGGACTCAATACAAATCCGTGGGGCGCGCACCCACAATCTGAAGAATATTCAACTTGATCTGCCACGCGACCAACTGATTGTGATCACCGGATTATCAGGCTCCGGAAAGTCCTCTTTGGCTTTTGACACCCTGTACGCGGAAGGTCAACGTCGATACGTTGAGTCATTGTCTGCCTATGCGCGGCAATTTCTATCAATGATGGAGAAGCCCGATGTTGACCATATTGAAGGCTTGTCTCCCGCCATCTCGATCGAGCAAAAATCCACCAGCCATAATCCGCGATCGACTGTCGGCACAATCACCGAAATTTATGACTATTTACGCCTACTCTACGCGCGGGCCGGTGAACCGCGATGCCCCGATCACAACCTAAGCCTCGAAGCTCAAACAGTCAGCCAAATGGTTGACCAAGTGCTGGCTTTACCAGAAGGTTCGAAAATCCTGGTGCTCGCACCGATGATCAGCGAGCGGAAAGGCGAGCATCTCCACGTCTTTCAGGAGCTCAAATCTCAAGGTTTCATTCGTGTTCGTGTCGATGGATTAGTCATTGATTTAGACGAAGCCCCTCATCTCGATAAAAAGAAAAAACACTCGATCGATGCCGTTGTTGATCGATTGAAAGTCGATAATTCGCAACGCCTTCGCCTCGCCGAATCGATTGAAACAGGACTAAACCTCTCCGATGGTCAAATCATCATTCAGTCGATGGACGATGCCTTTCAGCCACTGATGTTTTCATCCAAATTCGCCTGCTCTCACTGCGGGTACTCGATTGCCGAGCTTGAACCGAGAATCTTTTCGTTCAATAGTCCGTTTGGGGCATGTCAGACTTGCGATGGCTTAGGTGTTCATCAATTTTTTGATCCCGATCGACTGATAGTCGATCTGGAACTGTCACTGTCGTCCGGGGCCATCAAAGGCTGGGATCGTCGGAGCATGTATTACTACCATCTATTGAAGTGTGTGGCGCGTCATTACGGATTCAGCATTGATACCGAATGGCAGGATCTGTCCGAAGAGCATCAACATAAGATTTTATACGGATCGGGCTCGGAATCGATCGACTTCAGCTACGTCTCGGATCGTGGTCGGGAAGTGACCAAAAATCATCCTTTTGAAGGCGTTATTCGCAATCTCGAACGCCGCTATAAAGAGACAGATAGCCAGTCGCAACGCGACGATCTGTCAAAATTGATGACCCACGCACCCTGTCCAGATTGTGGAGGTTCCCGACTCAACGTTGCAGCCCGCAACGTGTTTATTGGGGAAACCCGGTTACCAGAATTGGTCAAATTGCCAATTGGTGAATGCTTCGCATTCTTCGATTCGTTAAATCTTCCAGGCCGACGACAAGAAATCGCCGACAAGATTTTAAAAGAGATCCAAGCTCGGCTTGGTTTCTTAGTCAATGTCGGTCTTGATTATCTCTCTTTGGATCGAAGTGCTGAGACCCTATCCGGTGGGGAAGCCCAACGCATCCGACTCGCCAGTCAGATCGGGGCAGGTCTGGTCGGCGTGATGTACATTTTAGATGAACCCTCCATCGGTCTGCATCAGCGAGATAATGAACGTTTACTCAACACACTCTTCCATCTCAGGGATCTCGGGAATACTGTCATCGTCGTGGAACACGACGAAGACGCGATGCGGAGTGCTGATTATCTGGTCGATATCGGCCCGGGAGCGGGAGTGCATGGCGGTCAGATTGTGGCCTCTGGAACGCCGAAGGACGTGATGGACAATGAACACTCTATTACCGGGTTATATCTTTCTGGTAAGAAAGCCATCGCAATCCCCGATAGCCGGACCCCGCTTGGAGATCATCAACTGGTCTTGGAAGGGTGTACTGGAAACAATCTCCAAAATGTCAGTTTAAACCTGCCACTGGGGCTTTTAACCTGCGTCACTGGTGTATCAGGATCCGGCAAATCTACGCTGATTAATCGAACCCTCTACCCACATACCGCCAAGGTCCTCAACAAAGCCACGACGCTGAAGTCAGCTCCGTTTGAGCACTGTCATGGGATTCATGAACTCGACAAGGTGGTGGATATTGACCAGAGTCCGATTGGTCGGACACCACGTTCAAATCCAGCAACCTACACCGGTTTATTCACGCCGATCCGCGAAATTTTCGCAGAAACTCAGGAAGCTCGGTCGCGCGGATATTCCCCAGGACGTTTCTCTTTTAACGTCAAAGGGGGGCGCTGCGAGACCTGCCAGGGTGATGGCATGATTAAAGTCGAAATGCACTTCTTGCCAGATATTTATGTTCCGTGTGATACCTGTAAAGGGCTTCGATACAATCGGGAAACCTTGGATATTCTCTACAAAGGAAAATCAATTCATGACGTCTTAGCGATGACCGTCGAGGACGCGCGAGCGTTCTTCGATGCAATCCCAACCCTGGCGCGAAAGCTTCAGACGCTGGTCGACGTCGGACTATCATATTTAAAGCTCGGACAATCTGCGACCACTCTGTCTGGTGGTGAAGCGCAGCGAGTCAAACTCGCTCGAGAATTGTCCAAGCGCGATACCGGAAGAACGCTCTATATTCTCGATGAGCCCACTACCGGTTTGCACTTCGAGGATATTCAGCAGTTGCTCACTGTTCTGCATCGACTGAGAGATCATGGCAACACCGTCGTGGTGATCGAGCACAACCTTGACGTGATTAAGACGGCAGATTGGGTGATTGACTTAGGTCCTGAAGGTGGTTCTGGTGGCGGAAAAATCATCGCTGAGGGGACGCCTGAGGACATCGCTAAACTCGCTCACTCCCATACAGGCCGATTCCTCAAACCACTGCTTGAACGCGAAAAGGGCGCCTAAGCGCCCTTTTCGTCCAGACCTCGGCTTTCGCCGGTATCAGGAATCTGTTGATTACTCTACCTCAGCGGCGATCTCTGGACGATCAACCAACTCAACGATCGCCATGGGTGCTGCATCCCCTGCACGGAAGCCAGATTTCAGAATGCGCAAGTATCCGCCTGGGCGAGCTTGATAACGCGGTCCCAACTCAGCAAATAGCTTACCCACGGCCGAATCACTCCGAAGGCGGCTAAAAGCCAATCGACGATTCGCAACCGAGTCGTTCTTGGCCAATGTAATTAAAGGCTCAGCTACACGGCGCAATTCTTTGGCTTTCGGCAAAGTCGTCTTAATGACTTCATGCTCAATCAACGAGGCGGTCATGTTAGAAAACATGGCCTTACGATGACTGCTGGTCCGATTCAGTTTCTTTCCGCTTTTCAAATGACGCATGGTCTATTCTCGCTTCTCAAAGACACCGTCTCACGACGGGTCGGTCTAACTTAGGCGCTTTCTTCGCGCGCAAATCCTGCTGGTGGCCAATTTTCAAGACGCGAACCAAGCGACAAGCCGCGTGATGCTAAAACGTCTTTGATTTCGGTCAACGACTTCTTACCGAGGTTCGGAGTCTTCAACAACTCAACCTCAGTCCGCTGCACCAAGTCACCGATGTAATAAATATTTTCCGCTTTCAAGCAATTCGCAGAACGAACGGTCAGTTCAAGATCGTCAACTGGGCGCAACAAAATCGGATCGATTTCATCTTTCTGCGTTTCTTCAGTTGTAACCTGAGGACCTTCGAACTCAACAAATACCGACAACTGCTGCTGAAGCAGTGTGGCTGCGCGACGGATTGCTTCTTCAGCATCCAAAGTGCCGTCGGTTTCAAGGTCGATCACTAACTTATCGAGGTCAGTCCGTTGCTCAACTCGTGCGCTCTCAACCACGTAAGATACTCGACGTACCGGGCTATAGGTTGCATCCAATCGCAACGCGCCAATTGTCCGCATCTCTTCGTCTTCTTCGCGCTCACTCGCAGGCTCATACCCGATGCCTCGAGCGACCAGCGCTTCAATCTGCAACGAACCACGAGCAGCAACTGTTGCAATATGTTGCTCTGGGTTAGCCAATTCGACGTCTTGAGGTAATTCAAAATCCGCCGCAGTGACAACGCCTTCTCCTGAGTGGTTCAAGCGGATCGTCGCAATCCCATCACGGCCTTCCAACGATACTGCCACTTTCTTGAGATTCAGAAGAATTTCGATGACGTCTTCTTTCACGCCCTCAATTTCGGAATACTCATGCGCGACACCGTCGATTTTCGCTTCAATAATCGCGCAACCTGGCATCGATGAAAGCAGGATCCGACGCAACGCGTTACCCAATGTGTGGCCGTAACCGCGCTCAAGAGGCTCAAGAATAATTTTTGAGCGTCCGGGAGCTACCTCCTGGACCTGAATCTGACGCGGTGTCAGCAGTTCCAATGACGACATACCGTCTCCTAACAATGTGGTTTACTTCGAGTACAACTCGACGATCAGGTTCTCGTTGATGTCTTGTGACAGATCTTGACGCTCAGGAAGCGTCTTGAATGTACCTTCCATCTTTGATGAATCAACATCCATCCAAGGCACATCTGCACGCTGACCAGCCAGCTCAAGCGCAGCGCGAATACGCAACTGACCCTTCGCCTTCTCACGAACACTGATCACATCACCCGGCTTCACCTGATAAGACGGGATATTCAAAACCTTGCCATTTACCATAATGGACCGATGACCGACGACTTGGCGGGCTTCCGCACGTGTCGAGCCAAAACCCATTCGATAAACAACGTTATCCAAGCGGCTTTCCAACAGCTTCAAAAGGTTTTCACCCGTTGAGCCTCGAAGGCGCGATGCTTCCTTGTAGTAGTTACGGAATTGCTTTTCGAGCACGCCATAAATACGACGTACCTTCTGCTTCTCACGCAACTGCAAGCCGTAGTCAGAAAGACGACCACGTGCTGCACCGTGCATTCCTGGACGTGTTTCCAAGTTGCACTTTGTATCCATTGAACGGACGCCGCTCTTAAGGAACAAATCTGTTCCTTCACGACGTGCTAATTTACAAGTTGGTCCGATGTAACGTGCCATTCCTCTAATTCTCCTTAGACGCGGCGCTTTTTCGGCGGACGGCAGCCGTTATGAGGGATCGGCGTGACGTCAGTGATATTTGTAACCTTAAGGCCCACAGCATTCAGAGCACGAACCGCGCTCTCACGTCCAGGTCCAGGCCCCTTCACCATGACATCCACAGATTTCAAACCAAACTCCTGTGCCGCTGTTGCTGCACGCTCACTCGCTACCTGTGCGGCGAATGGAGTGGATTTACGTGAACCACGGAAGCCCGATCCGCCGGCTGTCGCCCACGAGAGAGCGTTACCTTGCCGATCAGTGATCGTGATAATGGTGTTATTGAAGGACGCGTGAATGTGAACCACACCCTCCGCAACCTGCTTTTTGACCTTCTTACGCGATGCGCTACGCTGTGTCGCCATCAGAATTCCTTACTTACGAATCGGCTTACGTGGGCCCTTGCGGGTCCGCGCGTTTGTCTTAGTACGCTGTCCACGAACTGGCAGACTGCGACGATGACGAATACCACGGAAACAACCGAGATCCATCAGACGCTTAATGTTCATTGACACTTCACGACGAAGGTCACCTTCTACGTCAAACTTGCCAACCTCTGTACGAAGCATTTCCAGCTGATCTTCGGACAACGAAGACACTTTGGCAGACTCTTCGATGCCTGTTGCTTTACAGATCGCTTTCGCGCGAGTTTGACCAATCCCAAAAACATACTGCAGTGAAATCACTGTGTGCTTGTTATCTGGGATGTTAACGCCGGCAATACGTGCCATTCCTAACTCTCCAAATTCATGAACCGGCCCCGCCGACTCTCGAAAATTACAAGGCGCGAAATTCTATTGATTTCAACAGAAAATCTCAACCCTTTTCTTTATTTAACCTTGACGCTGCTTGTGACGAGGATCCGTACAGATCACACGTACTGCACCGTTACGACGAATAATTCGACAGTTCCGGCAAATCTTTTTTACTGATGCGCGTACTTTCATTTCAAAGCTCCCAATGCTCGTTTAGCGTAATAGGCCGCCCGAGCCATACCCTTTCAAATTCGATTTCTTCATCAAGGATTCGTATTGACGACTCATGAGATGCGACTGCACCTGCGACATAAAATCCATGACCACAACAACAACGATCAAAAGTGATGTACCACCGAAGTAAAACGGTGCATTGAAGCTGACCACCAAGCTCTGTGGGAGCAAGGAGACGGCTGCAATGTAGGCAGCACCCCAAAACGTCAAACGACTCATCACTTTGTCGATATAGTTTGCTGACTGCTCACCCGGACGAATCCCTGGGATGAACGCACCAGACTTTTTCAGGTTGTCTGCCACATCGCGCGGATTGAAGACCAACGCCGTGTAGAAGTAACAGAAAAACACAATGCCCACTGTAAACAGCAAATAGTACAGCGGCTGACCTGGACCGAGCGCAAGACTCACATCCTGCAACCATTCCATTCCTTCGCCTTGACCGAACCATTGACCAATCGATGCAGGAAACAACAAGAGGCTCGATGCAAAGATCGGTGGGATAACACCCGCCATGTTGATCTTCAACGGCAAATGCGACTGTTGGGCTGCAAACACCTTATTCCCTTGCTGTCGACGTGCATAATTCACTGTAATCCGGCGTTGTGCACGCTCCATAAAGACAACAAACGCCACAACACCGACCGCAATGATAGCAATCGCCAATAACCCAAGGATATTGAGATCCCCTTGGCGTGCAGCCTCAGCTGACTGCCCGATTGCTCCGGGAAGACCCGCGACAATACCGGCAAAAATCAACAAGCTGATACCGTTACCGATGCCTTTTTCTGTGACCTGTTCACCAAGCCACATCAAAAAGACTGATCCTGAGACAAAGGTGATCACTGCCACAAAATGGAAGTGGAAATCGGACGCAAACGCCACGCCTTGACCGGCAAGCCCCATGGCAACGCCAATGGACTGTACAGTCGCCAGAAACACCGTTCCGTAACGCGTGTATTGCGTAATCTTTCGCCGTCCGGCCTCACCCTCTTTCTTCAACGCTTCAAGCGATGGGACAACAGCGGTTAAGAGCTGCATCACGATCGATGCTGAGATGTAAGGCATGATTCCAAGCGCGAGGATCGACATCCGCTCCAACGCACCGCCAGAAAACATGTTGAATAGGCTAAGGATTGTTCCTTGGCTCTGTTCAAACAGGTCTGCCAGCCGATCAGGATTAATTCCTGGGACCGGGATGTGTGCACCGATTCGGTACACCACAACCGCGATCACAACGAAGCGAAGTCGAGCCCAAAGCTCTGTCAATCCGCCTCCTGATGCACCTGGAGTCGCCATTTACGCTTCGACCTTGCCGCCAGCGGCTTCCACTGCAGCTTGAGCACCCTTGGTGATCTTCAAGCCTTTCACAGTCATCGCACGCGTGATTTCACCGGCTAAGATGATTTTCACATCTTTGATGTTTTCACCAATGAGTCGTGCTTGACGCAATGATTCCATTGTGACTTCGTCACCTTGGATCTTGTTCAATTCCGCTAAGCGGATCTCGTCACGAGTCAAACTCTTGCGTGAGGTAAAACCAAACTTTGGCAGACGACGCTGCAATGGCATTTGACCGCCTTCGAACCCAGGCTTCACTGAACCACCGGAACGCGACTTCAACCCTTTATGACCGCGACCACCAGTTTTACCCAAACCAGAGCCGATACCACGGCCAACACGCTTTTTATCCGTGCGTGAACCAGGAGCCGGAGATAAGCCGTTTAAACGCATTATGCTTCTCCTTCAACGCGTACGAGGTAGTTGACCTTGTTGATCATTCCACGAACGCTGGGTGTATCTTCAACTTCAACTGTCTGATGCATGCGCTTTAAGCCAAGACCCTGGACACACAGTTTGTGCTTCGGATTTTGACGGATTGGGCTACGCACCAATGTCACCTTCAACATTTTTTTCTTCGCCATGTCTTTAATCCTTAGCCGAGAATTTCTTCGACTGATTTGCCACGACGAGCCGCGACGTCTTCCGGAGATTGCATCTCTGAAAGCGCTTTGATCGTTGCACGAACCACGTTAGCTGGGTTCGTTGAGCCGTAACACTTCGCCAATACGTTCTGCACACCAGCGATTTCCAAAACCGCGCGCATCGCTCCACCGGCGATCACGCCAGTACCCTGTGATGCGGGCTGCATGTAAACCTTCGCCGATCCATGAGCTGCTTTGGTTGGGTATTGAATCGTATCCCCATCAAGCTTCACAGAAACCATGTTGCGGCGTGCCGCTTCCATCGCTTTCTGAATCGCCGCTGGTACTTCGCGTGCTTTACCGCGACCGTATCCAACTTTCCCATTTCCATCGCCAACCACAGTCAATGCTGTGAAGCTGAAAATCCGGCCACCTTTAACAACTTTGGCTACCCGATTCACTTGAACCAGCTTTTCTTGCAGATCACCCTGCTGCTGTGCTTCTACTTTTGCGTTCATCGGATCCCCTTAAAACTCAAGTCCACCTTCACGGGCTGCGTCGGCTAGAGCCTTCACACGACCGTGATAACGGAAACCGGAGCGGTCAAATGCAACCGCCTGAATTCCTTTTTCCTTCGCTCGTTCAGCGATCCGCTTACCGACTTCTGCAGCCGCATCCACGTTTCCGCCGTTCTTCTCACGAAGGTCCTTATCCAGTGTCGATGCTGTACAAATCACGTTGGATCCGTCGCCAGAAATAATCTGGGCGTAGATATGACGTGGTGTACGATGCACGCACAAACGATTTGCGCCTAATTCGCGCATTTTGGCGCGTGCACGGCGAGCGCGACGCAACCGGGATTTTTTCTTGTCCATCATGTCGGCTCTCCTTACTTCTTCTTCGCTTCTTTACGACGCACATACTCATCTGAGTAACGCACACCCTTGCCTTTGTAAGGCTCTGGTGGGCGGTATGCACGAATTTCTGCAGCGACTTGACCAAGCAGCTGCTTATCGGCTGACTTCAGCACGATTTCAGTCTGACTTGGGGTTTCTGCAGTCACACCTTGTGGCAGGTTATGAACCACTGGATGTGAGAAACCAAGAGTCAAGTTGATCGCAGACCCTTGAACCTGAGCACGATAACCGACACCGATGAGCGTCAACTTCTTTTCGAAGCCATCTGCGACACCCGTGACCATGTTATTGACGATTGCACGAGCTGTACCAGCTTGCGCCCAACCATCTGCTGCGCCTTCGCGCGGCTCAAACGTCAATACGTTATCCGCTTGATTCACAGCCACTGCGTCGTTTAAGGAAATTGACAACGTGCCGTTCTTTCCTTTGACAGTGACATCCTGACCAGCAATGTTGACATCAACACCCGATGGCAATTCGATCGGAGCTTTTGCAATACGAGACATCAATAACTCCTTAGAATACTGTGCAGAGCACTTCGCCACCGATACCGGCTTTGCGTGCTTCGCGGTCAGTCATCAAACCTTTCGACGTCGAGATGATGGCAATACCGAGACCACCTTGTACTTTTGGCAAAGTCTCTTTCCCTTCATACCGACGCAAACCTGGACGACTTGAACGTTTAATTTCACGGATCACTGGACGACCTTCGTGGTACCGAAGATCGACTGTCAATGTTGACTTCACACCTGCGTCATCAACGTTGTATCCACCCAAAAATCCTTCGTCAGCGAGTACCCGGGCAAGTGCAACCTTCTGTTTCGAAGAAGGCATAGAGACCGCAGTTTTACCTGCCATCTGCCCGTTGCGGATGCGAGTGAACATATCCGCCAAAGTATCTTGCATGCTCATTTTTTAAATCACTCCTTACCAGCTGGCCTTTTTCAGACCAGGAACTTCACCGCGCATCATCGTTTCGCGCAGCTTAATCCGGGACAGGCCAAACTTACGGTAAACTGCGTGTGGACGACCAGTCACACGACACCGACGCTGTAAGCGCACTGCAGAGGCGTCACGCGGCATCTTTTGCAGCTTCTGCTGCGCGTCCCACATTTCTTCATCTGTTGCGTTTGGATTGGCGATTGTCGCTTTCAATTCCTTACGCTTTGCTGCAAACCGAGCGACCGTCTTTTGACGCTTCAGTTCACGTTCTTTCATTGATTTCTTAGCCACCTAACGCTCCTCAGTTACGGAATGGGAAGTTGAACGCCTTCAAAAGCGCTTTCCCTTCCTCATCAGTGTCAGCCGATGTGGTGATGGTGATGTCCAGCCCACGAATCGCATCCACTTTGTCATAATCGATTTCAGGGAACATGATCTGCTCGCGCACACCCATCGAGTAGTTTCCGCGGCCGTCAAACGACTTGCCGTTCAACCCGCGGAAATCACGAATCCGTGGAATTGAGATCGCAATCAGACGATCTAAGAATTCCCACATGTGCTCACCACGCAAGGTGACCTTGCAGCCAATTGGCCAGCCGTCACGGATCTTAAAGCCCGCAATTGACTTGCGTGCCTTTGTCACCACAGGCTTCTGTCCGGCGATCGCCGTCATGTCCCGTACTGCGTTTTCGATCTGCTTCTTATCCGCAACTGCCTCGCCAACACCCATATTCAAAGTGATTTTCTTGACGCGCGGCACTTGCATCACATTTTTGTACGCAAACTCTTTCAAGAGCTCCGGTACAACTTTTTCTTTGTAGACTTGTTGTAGTCTCGCCATGGCTTCTTTCTCGCTCCTAGGCGCAGGGGCTTACGCCCCGACTTCCTTACCAGTGGACTTAAACACCCGTACTTTGGTGCCGTCCTCGTTTACACGAAAACCAACGCGTTCTGCTTTGTCATTCTCAGGGTTAAACAGCGCTACGTTTGAGATATGAAGCGGAGCTTCTTTCTCAACGATGCCGCCCTGCTTGCCAAGCATTGGGTTTGGTTTCATATGCTTTTTCATCAGGTTGACACCTGACACCAATACGCGGTTATCTGGACGCACTTGCAATACTTTGCCACGGCGTCCTTTGTCTTTACCCGCGATTACGACGACTTCATCGTCACGACGAATTTTTGCTGCCATCGATCTGCCCCTTACAACACTTCAGGCGCAAGTGAGATGATTTTCATAAACTTCTCACTCCGCAGTTCACGCGTCACTGGCCCGAAAATACGAGTGCCAATTGGCGCTAAGTTGGTGTTCAAAAGAACCGCCGCGTTGCCATCAAACTTAATCAATGACCCGTCTTGACGACGGACGCCACTGCGAGTCCGAACGACCACTGCGTTCATGACCTGACCTTTCTTCACTTTGCCGCGAGGAATCGCTTCTTTCACGGTGACCTTAATAATGTCGCCGATCCGGGCATAGCGACGCTTTGAGCCGCCGAGCACTTTGATACACATCACACGACGCGCACCTGAGTTGTCAGCTACCTCAAGCATACTTTCTGCTTGAATCATGATTCCCCTCCGTTAAACCTGAACAGCACGCTCAGTGATTTCAACGAGACGGTACGCTTTCGACTTAGAAAGCGGACGACACTCAGAAATCGTGACTGTGTCACCAATCTGGCACTCGTTGTTCTCATCATGAGCAGCAATCTTTGAGGAGCGCTTCACGTACTTACCGTACAACGGGTGCTTCTCAAAACGCTCTACCAATACGCTGATGGTTTTGTCGCCCTTATTTGAGACAACCTTTCCGCTCAGTGTTCGAACTATTGTTGTTGCTTCGGTCATGCCGCTACCTCCTTCTGCGCGATCACTGTCTTGATGCGCGCGATGTCACGACGGACCTGACCCAACAAGTGTGTCTGAGCCAGCTGACCTGTGGCTTTTGCCATATTCAGATTGAACTGTTCACGACGTAGCGTAAGCAGCTCTTCTTTCAGCTCAGCAACGTTTTTTTCACGTAACTCTGATGCTTTCATTACATTACCGTCCGACTAACGAAGGTGGTTTTGAATGGAAGCTTCGATGCCGCAAGCGTAAATGCTTCGCGCGCCACTTCTTCAGACACACCTTCAATTTCATATAAAACACGACCTGGCTGAATCTGGCATACCCAGTATTC
The DNA here is from genome assembly GCA_024640985.1 of Gammaproteobacteria bacterium. Classification (GTDB taxonomy): domain Bacteria; phylum Pseudomonadota; class Gammaproteobacteria; order Pseudomonadales; family Litorivicinaceae; genus HIMB30. The sequence continues at coordinate 26,672 of JAHEDY010000001.1, read as the reverse complement.
AACAGAGCCTTTACCTTTACCCTGACGCACTTCCAAAGGCTTCTGGGTAATTGGCTTATCAGGGAAAACCCGAATCCATAACTTACCGCCACGTTTCACGCGACGAGTAATGGTTCGACGGGCTGCCTCAATCTGACGCGCCGTCATGCGACCACGACCAGTCGCTTTAAGAGCGAATTCACCAAAGCTTACTTTGGAGCCGCGCTCTGCTAGGCCACGATTACGGCCTTTTTGCATTTTGCGGAATTTCATCCGTTTCGGTTGCAGCATCGTCTTCTTCCCTTAGCGAGCAGCTTTCGCACGAGCCTGTTCACGGCTAGCACGGACTGCTTCAATTCCACCAAGGATCTCACCTTTGAAGATCCACACTTTGATACCGATTACGCCATATGTGGTGTGCGCCTCATACGTTGAGTAGTCGATATCTGCACGCAATGTGTGCAATGGAACGCGACCTTCGCGATACCACTCTGTCCGAGCGATTTCAGCACCGCCCAAACGACCTGACACCTGAACGCGAATTCCTTCAGCACCAGCTCGCATTGCGTTCTGAACCGCACGCTTCATCGCGCGACGGAACATCACCCGACGCTCTAACTGGCCTGCAATGTTCTGCGCAACCAATCGCGCATCAAGCTCAGGCTTTCTGATTTCTTCGATATTGATCTGAACTGGAATACCCATCATCTGTGTCAGCTCTTTGCGAAGCGCTTCCACGTCTTCACCTTTCTTACCGATCACGATGCCAGGGCGCGCGGTTTGCAACGTGACACGTGCATTCTGCGCAGGACGCTCAATCAAGATCTTTGAAATCTGAGCGTTCTTCAGTTTCGCATCAAGGAATTCACGGACCTTAATGTCATCGAATAATTTATCTGCATAATCACCACGCTCGGCATACCAAATTGACGTGTGATCCTTGGTAATCCCGAGGCGGATGCCATTCGGGTGTACTTTCTGACCCATAATGTTCCTCCTCAGGCCTGTCCGACTTTGACAGTGATATGACATGACCGCTTAAAAATACGGTCTGCGCGACCCTTCGCACGCGGGCGAATTCGCTTCATCGTCATACCCTCATCGACGAAGACTGTTGTGACCTTAAGATCATCAACGTCAGCGCCTTCATTGTGTTCTGCGTTCGCAATGGCACTCTCAAGAACTTTCTTGACAATATGCGCCGCTTTCTTTGTTGAGAAGTTCAGCGTATTGAGCGCTTCTTCAACGTGCTTCCCGCGAATCTGGTCTGCGACCAGGCGCGCCTTCTGAGCAGAAAGTCGAGCGCCTTTTAAACGTGCTTGCACTTCATTCATGGCTACACCTAATCCTTAACGCTTCGACTTTTTGTCGGCAACGTGACCACGGTAGTTACGCGTCACCGCGAACTCACCCAACTTGTGACCAACCATGTCTTCGTTGATCAAAACAGGAACATGTTGCTTCCCGTTATGAACAGCGATGGTTAATCCCACCATATTTGGAACAATCATCGAGCGACGCGACCAAGTCTTAATCGGACGACGATCATTTGCCTCAGAAGCCGCCTCGACCTTCTTCAGAAGGTGGAGATCGACGAATGGGCCCTTTTTCAATGAACGTGGCATTGATCTCTCTCCTTACTTACCGCGACGGCGTACGATCATTTTATCGGTACGCTTGTTCTTACGAGTCTTGTAACCCTTGGTTGGCATACCCCAAGGTGATACCGGATGACGGCCCCCTGATGTACGACCTTCACCACCACCATGCGGGTGATCAACCGGGTTCATCACAACACCACGGACCGTTGGACGAACGCCCCTCCAGCGTTTCGCGCCGGCTTTACCAAGCTGACGCAAGCTGTGCTCGCCATTCGACACTTCGCCAAGAGTTGCACGACATTCCGACAAGACTTTGCGCATCTCACCTGAACGTAAGCGGAGGGTTGCATGACGACCTTCACGAGCGACCAACTGCACAGACGCACCAGCCGAACGAGCCATTTGAGCACCTTTTCCAGGTCTCAACTCAATGCAATGAATGACAGAACCGACCGGGATATTCCGGAGTGGAAGGCAGCTACCGACCTTAATCGGCGCATCTTCACCAGACCGAATCGGATCACCAGCGTGCAGGCCCTTTGGCGCAATAATGTAACGGCGCTCGCCGTCTGCATAGAGAACCAAAGCAATATGAGCCGAACGATTCGGATCATATTCCAACCGCTCGATCTTGCCCGGAATGCCATCTTTATTCCGCTTAAAGTCGATGACACGATAGTGTTGCTTATGACCACCACCGATATGACGAGTCGTAATCCGACCGTCATTGTTTCGACCACCTGTTTTCGATTTCTTTTCCAACAGCGGCGCGTGCGGCGCTCCTTTATGGAGCTCCGGCGTCACGACTTTGACCATGTGACGACGGCCGGCTGACGTTGGTTTACATTTTACGATTGCCATAACTTCCGTCTCACTCGCCTGCTGCAAAGGAAATTTCTTGGCCATCAGCCAGCGTCACATAGGCCTTCCGCGTATCGTTACGCTTGCCCATGCCACGCGCTGTGCGCTTGGTCTTTCCTTTGATGTTTACAACATTGACCCGGGTAACAGAGACTTCGAACAAAGCTTCTACAGCTGCTTTGATCTCAGGCTTTGTCGCATCAGAGGCCACCTTGAATACATATTGATTGTTCTGATCAGCGACCACCGTAGCCTTCTCGGATACATGCGGCCCTTTCAGAACAGTAAAGATACGTTCCTGATTCATGCCAATTGCTCCTCAATCGCCTTCAATGCGTCGACGGTCACCAACACTTTCTCGAAAGAAATGAGGCTCACAGGGTCAATGGCATCCGCATCGCGAACATCCACGTGTGGAAGGTTGCGTGCTGACAGATACAAGGCATCCGAGACTTCACCAGCAACGATCAAAACATTCGATAACTCCAATGCACTGAGCTTGGCAGCCAGCGCTTTGGTTTTTGGCGCATCGATACCCAGATCATCAGTGATCACCAAGCGACCTTGACGGATCAGCTCACTCCAGATGCTCTGCATCGCTGCGCGATACATTTTCTTGTTCACTTTCTGCGAGAAGTCCTGAGGCTTCGCAGCAAAGGTCACACCACCTGAACGCCATATCGGAGAACGCGTGGTACCCGCACGGGCACGACCTGTTCCTTTTTGACGCCAAGGCTTGCGGCCGCCGCCTGATACCTCAGAACGCGTTTTCTGCGCACGCGTACCTTGGCGCGCACCGGCGAGATACGCTGTGACCACCTGGTGGATCAGCGCCTCGTTGAATTCGCGGCCGAACGTCTGGTCAGAGACCTCGACAGTTCCGCCGGCTATTAGATTCAATTCCATGTTCGACTCCCTCAGGCCTTTGCTGTCGGCTTGATGATGACGTCAGTCCCGTTCGCACCTGGAACGGAACCCTTGACCAGGATCAGGCCTTTCTCTTCGTCAATACGGACGACCTCGAGACCTTGAACGGTGACGCGCTCTGCACCCATGTGGCCAGCCATCTTCTTACCTTTGAAGACACGGCCTGGTGTTTGGCAGTTACCGATAGAACCTGGGGCACGATGCGACAGCGAGTTACCGTGAGTCGCGTCTTGGGTGCGGAAATTCCAGCGCTTCACAGCTCCAGCAAACCCTTTACCCTTCGACTGACCTGTCACGTCAACAATTTGACCGGCTTCGAACTGGTTTACAGAGATTTCTGCACCAATCGCTAGCTCTCCCAGGTCTTCCACACGGAATTCCCAAAGACCACGACCCATGCGCATCTCTGCTTTCGACAAATGACCTTTGATCGGTTGCGATACACGGTGTTGTGCACGACGATCACCAACGGTCACCTGAATGGCTTGATAACCGTCTGTTTCAACGGTTTTCACTTGACTCACCCGATTCGGTTCAACTTGAACGACAGTGACAGGAACTGACACGCCTTCCTCGGTGAACACTCGGGTCATACCGGTCTTACGACCGACAACTCCAATTGTCATCTCGACTTCCTCTCTGCCTGCACAGGGGGCTAAACCCGCTATGGCCACAGTAAGTTATACAAACAGACCGCTTGTCACCGGGGTGCGCGGATTTGGTGCACCCCTGCTTTTGATCAACCTAAGCTGATCTGGACATCAACACCCGCCGCTAGATCAAGTTTCATCAAGGCATCGACAGTCTTGTCGGTAGGCTCAACGATATCGATCATGCGCTTGTGCGTACGCATCTCGTACTGATCGCGCGCATCCTTGTTCACGTGAGGTGAAACAAGAACGGTGTAGCGCTCAATCCGCGTCGGCAATGGAATCGGGCCACGCACTTGTGCCCCGGTACGCTTGGCGGTTTCAACAATATCCTGAGTCGATGAATCGATCAGGCGATGGTCGAAAGCCTTCAGCCGAATGCGAATTTTTTGATTCTGTACTGCCACTTGGCTACTCCAATCAAAAATTGCCCGCGAAACGCGGACAGTCAAAAACAAGGTGCGGTAGTGTATGCATCTGACCCTAGTGAGTCAACCGCTTCCCGGAAATAAAAAAGCCCCGGCCAAGCGGGGCTTTCTTTTTAGGCGTATTGCCCTGACAAATCAGTCTAGGATTTTGGAAACGACGCCGGCGCCGACCGTGCGGCCACCTTCACGAATCGCAAAACGTAGACCTTCTTCCATCGCAATCGGACAAATCAGCTCAACTGACAACTTCACGTTATCACCTGGCATCACCATCTCTGTGCCTGAAGGAAGCTCACACGCACCCGTCACATCCGTCGTACGGAAGTAAAACTGCGGACGATAGCCCTTGAAGAATGGCGTATGACGGCCACCCTCATCCTTCGACAACACATACACCTCACACTCAAACTTAGTGTGCGGATTAATCGAACCTGGCTTCGCCAACACCTGACCACGCTCAACTTCATCGCGCTTCGTACCACGAAGAAGAACACCAACGTTCTCGCCCGCACGACCTTCGTCAAGCAGCTTGCGGAACATCTCAACACCCGTACAAGTCGTCTTCGTCGTATCCTTGATACCAACGATCTCAATCTCGTCACCAACGTTGATGATTCCACGCTCAATACGACCCGTCACAACCGTTCCACGACCCGAAATCGAGAACACGTCCTCAATCGGCATCAAAAACGCTTGGTCAATCGCTCGCTCAGGCTCAGGAATATATGAGTCCAACGTCTCAATCAACTTCTGAACCGCCGGCATACCAATGTCCGACGTGTCACCTTCCAACGCCTTCAGCGCAGAACCAATAATAATTGGCGTGTCGTCACCCGGAAAATCGTACTGATCCAACAGCTCACGAACTTCCATCTCAACCAGTTCCAACAACTCAGGATCATCAACCATGTCCGCTTTGTTTAAGAACACCACAATGTAAGGAACACCAACCTGACGAGACAACAAAATGTGCTCACGAGTCTGTGGCATCGGACCATCAGCCGCCGAACACACCAAAATCGCTCCGTCCATCTGCGCCGCACCCGTAATCATGTTCTTCACATAATCCGCGTGACCCGGACAATCCACGTGCGCGTAATGACGCTCATGCGACTGATACTCAACGTGAGATGTCGAAATCGTAATCCCTCGTGCACGCTCTTCAGGCGCATTATCAATCTGGTCAAACGCTCTCGTCTCACCACCAAAAACCTCCGCTCCAACACGCGTCAACGCCGCTGTCAAAGTCGTCTTACCATGGTCAACGTGACCAATCGTGCCTACGTTTACGTGCGGCTTACTACGCTCAAACTTTTCTTTTGCCATTTTTATGGACTCCGATATTCAATTAGCTGTTTTTCTTAATCACTTCTTCTGCGACGCTTGATGGTGCTTCAGCGTATTTCGCAAATTCCATGCTGTACGATGCGCGACCCTGTGTGAAACCACGGAGGTCTGTTGCGTATCCAAACATTTCCGCAAGCGGAACTTCGGCGCGAACAAGTTTCACACCACCCACACCGTCATCCATGCCCTGAACCAGGCCACGACGACGGTTAAGATCACCAATCACATCACCCATGTTTTCTTCTGGAGTGACGACTTCAACTTTCATCATAGGCTCGAGTAGGGCGGGGTTTGCCTCAAGCGCCCCTTTCTTCATCGCCATGGATCCCGCAATCTTGAACGCCATTTCGTTTGAGTCAACTTCGTGGAATGACCCATCAAACAGAGTGGCTCTTACCCCTAACAGCGGAAATCCTGCTAAAACTCCATTCGCCAACTGCTCCTCGATGCCTTTAGACACCGCAGGGATGTACTCCTTCGGTACCACACCACCGACGATCTTGTTCACAAATTCGAAATTGGTCTCGCCATCGAGTGGTAAAGGGTCGATCGTTATGCACACATGACCATATTGACCGCGCCCACCAGATTGACGAACAAACTTACCCTCAACCTCAACTGACTTGCGAATACATTCACGGTAAGACACCTGAGGTGCGCCAACGTTACACTCGACCGAGAATTCGCGACGCATACGATCAACCAGAATGTCGAGGTGTAACTCACCCATTCCAGAAATGATCGTCTGACCAGTTTCTTCATCCGTTTTCACACGGAATGACGGATCTTCTTGAGCCAACTTACCAAGCGCGATACCCATCTTCTCCTGGTCAGCCTTTGACTTCGGCTCAACCGACAAAGAAATCACCGGCTCTGGGAACTCCATCCGTTCCAAAATGATGGGGTTCGCGAGATCACACAAGGTGTCACCGGTTGTGACATCTTTCAAACCAACGGCTGCCGCGATATCACCCGCGCGAACCTCTTTGATTTCTTCGCGAGTGTTGGCGTGCATTTGCACCATACGGCCGACGCGCTCTTTCTTTCCTTTCACAGAATTCAGAACGGAATCACCACCATTAAGAATGCCCGAATACACCCTGAAAAACGTCAAGGTACCCACGAATGGGTCTGTTGCAATCTTAAAAGCCAAGGCAGCAAATGGTGCTTCATCACTTGCTGGACGGGTATCTTCCGACTCATCTTCTTTGAGACCACGAATCGCTTCTACTTCATCTGGGGCCGGCAAGTAATCAATCACGGCATCCAACATCGCCTGGACACCTTTGTTCTTAAACGCAGTACCACAAAGGCAAGGAACGATTTCACGAGCCAATGTGCGCTGACGTAAACCAGCCTTAATTTCCGCTTCAGTCAACTCACCTTCTTCAAGGTACTTGTCCATCAACTCTTCGTTCGCTTCAGCCGCCGCCTCGATCATTTCTTCACGAAGTGAAGCTGCCTGATCCGCGACTTCCGCTGGAATTTCTTCGTAGGTGAAGGTCGTTCCCATGTCCTCTTCATTCCAGGCGATGAATTTGTTTTTCACCAAATCAACAACGCCTTTGAAATCTTTCTCAGAACCAACCGCACACTGGATCGGCACTGCTGTCGCGCCTAAACGATCACGAACCTGATTCACCACACGAATAAAGTCGGCACCATCGCGGTCCATCTTGTTGACGAAACAAATCCGCGGAACACCATATTTATCCGCCTGACGCCAGACGGTTTCTGATTGCGGCTCAACACCTGAGGCTGCACAAAAAACAACAACCGCACCATCGAGAACACGCATCGAACGCTCAACTTCAATCGTGAAGTCAACGTGGCCCGGGGTATCAATGATGTTCACACGGTATTTGTCATACTGCTGATCCATACCCTGCCAGAACGTCGTTGTTGCAGCCGAAGTAATGGTAATTCCACGCTCTTGTTCTTGAGCCATCCAGTCCATGGTGGCTGCACCGTCGTGAACCTCACCAATCTTATGGTTGACGCCGGTATAAAACAGAACACGCTCTGTCGTCGTTGTTTTACCAGCATCAACGTGCGCGCAGATGCCGATATTGCGGTAGCGGTTAATTGGGGTGGTACGTGCCACAGTTACTCTCCAAAAGGCCGGCGATCCGGCCATCATTTAATTAAAAACGGAAGTGCGAGAACGCCTTATTCGCTTCAGCCATGCGATGAACGTCTTCACGCTTCTTCACCGCAGCACCGCGTTGCTCAATCGCATCAAGGATTTCACCGGCTAGACGAGCCTGCATCGACTTCTCGCCACGCTTACGGGCATACTCAACCAACCAACGCATCGCCAGCGCTGTCCGGCGACTCGGGCGCACTTCAACAGGAACCTGATAGGTGGCACCACCAACGCGGCGTGACTTCACCTCGACCATCGGCGCGATGTTCTCAAGCGCCTGGTTGAACACTTCAAGTGGATCACCACCGTTCTTTTCTTGCACGCGATCAAGCGCACCATAAACGATGGATTCTGCAATGGACTTCTTTCCACTTTCCATGACGTGGTTAATGAATTTAGCAAGCAACTGATCGCCGAATTTTGGATCCGGCAAAGTTTCACGTTTTACGGGGACGCGACGTCTTGGCATTGTATTTTCCTTTTCTTCAGGTCATTCCGGGACTCTCGCCCGGCCTTACTGAGCATGGCGAGCCATACTCTGTATAAATGATTACAGTTTAATGAATTCGTGGTACTGAATTAGCCCTTTGGCCGCTTCGCACCATACTTCGAACGACCTTGTTTCCGATCGTTCACACCCGCGGTATCCAATGCACCACGGACGGTGTGATATCGAACACCTGGTAAATCCTTCACTCGACCACCACGAATCAGGACCACTGAGTGTTCCTGCAGGTTGTGGCCTTCACCGCCGATGTATGAAGATACTTCGTATCCGTTAGTTAAACGTACACGGCACACCTTACGAAGCGCTGAGTTTGGCTTCTTTGGTGTGGTTGTGTAGACGCGAGTACACACACCGCGACGCTGCGGGCAAGCCTGCAACGCCGGAACGTCAGTTTTGACGACCTTGCGCTTACGTGGCTTGCGAACAAGCTGATTAATCGTTGCCATTGGCAAACTCCCTAGTCCATTGCAAAAATAGGGCGCGATTCTAGGCGCGCCCAAAGCGACAGTCAAGTGAGGCGGAAATTACTCCGCCGCTTCCTGTCCCTGAGATTCAATCTCAGCGATCTCTCGACTCAAGGCTTCAGCCACTTCGGCCGCAGACACCCGAGTCTCATCACCTGTTTCAGCACGCCGACGCTTACGTTCTGCGTGATATGCCAAACCGGTCCCTGCTGGGATCAAGCGACCCACAACAACGTTCTCTTTCAAGCCGCGCAAGTTGTCGGCCTTGCCAGTCACTGCCGCTTCCGTCAACACGCGCGTGGTTTCCTGGAACGAAGCCGCAGAGATGAATGATTCCGTGGCAAGTGACGCCTTAGTGATACCCAATAATTGACGCTCGTAATGCGCTTGGATTTTACCGTCACCATTGAGGCGATCGTTTTCTTCCAGCACTTGAGTGTATTCCACCTGGTCACCAGCGATGAATGACGAATCACCCACCGAACTGACTTCAACTTTGCGCAACATCTGGCGAATGATCACCTCGATGTGTTTGTCGTTGATGCCAACACCCTGCAAACGATACACGTCCTGGATTTCATTGGTGATGTACTTGGCCAGTTCAGACACACCCAACAGACGCAAAATGTCATGCGGGTTCGATGGACCATCAGAGATGACCTCGCCCTTTTGGACTTGCTCACCATCGAAGACGTTCAACTGACGCCACTTAGGAATCAGAATCTCCACTGGATCGGTCCCATCATCTGGCGAAATCACAAGGCGAACCTTGCCTTTGGTTTCTTTACCGAAGGAAACGTGACCAGAGATCTCAGCCAGAATCGACGATTCTTTCGGCTTACGCGCCTCAAACAAGTCGGCGACACGTGGCAGACCACCGGTAATATCACGGGTCTTCGAGGATTCCTGAGGAATACGCGCCACAACCGAACCAGCTTCAATGTTGGTTCCGTCTTCCAGCGATACCAAAGCACCACCCGGCAGCAAGAAGTGGGCGATTGGCTCGTCAGTGATCGCCGCTCCTTTCGCGTACAAGAAAATCCCTGGCTTCAGGTCTTTACCAGCCGCTGGACGGTCTTTCTCATCAATGATTTCGTAGTTGGCAAGCCCTGTAAGTTCATCCACCTGACGCTTAACGGTGATTCCATCTTCAAACGCCTGGTAACGAACAATACCTGCGCGATCTGCAATGATTGGGTGAGTGTGCGGATCCCAGGTTGCAACCACGGCACCGGCATCAACCTCCGCCCCTTCTTTGGCGCTGATCACTGCACCATAAGGCAGTTTGTACCATTCACGCTCACGGCCATGCTCATCAGCAATACTCAAGGCGCCTGAACGCGAGACAGCAACCAAGTCACCGTTTGAGCGCTCAACCCACTTCAGGTTATGCAAACGAACCGTACCGCCGTGCTTCACGTCAATCCGGTCAGCAGCAGATGCTCGACTCGCGGCACCACCGATGTGGAACGTCCGCATGGTCAGCTGTGTACCTGGCTCACCAATTGACTGAGCCGCAATCACACCGACAGCTTCGCCGACATTCACCAAATGACCGCGACCGAGGTCTCGACCATAACACTTCGAACACACGCCATGGCGTACTTCACACGTGATCGGTGAACGCACCAAGACTTCGTCCACACCCCAGCCTTCGATTTGCCCAGCCAGTTGCTCATCAATCAAAGTCCCTGCCTCAAGCACGACTTCATCAGTGCCTGGCTTCACGACATCTTGAGCGACAACTCGACCAAGAATACGACCCGCCAGAGGAACAACCACGTCACCACCTTCAATCAGCGGCGTCATGCGGAGACCTTCGTCGGTACCGCAGTCGTGATCTGTAATGACCAGATCCTGCGCAACATCAACCAATCGACGTGTCAGGTAACCAGAGTTCGCTGTCTTCAATGCCGTATCGGCCAAACCTTTACGTGCGCCGTGTGTCGAGATGAAATACTGAAGAACAGAGAGACCTTCTCGGAAGTTGGCCGTAATCGGTGTTTCAATAATCGATCCATCCGGCTTCGCCATCAGACCTCGCATCCCCGCAAGCTGACGAATCTGTGCAGCCGAACCACGCGCGCCAGAATCAGCCATCATGAAGACCGAGTTGAACGAATCTTGCTGAACGGTTTTGCCTTCCGCATCCACCGCATCTTCTTTACCGATTCGGTCCATCATCTTCTTGGCGACCAAGTCGTTGGCTCGCGCCCAGATATCGATCACTTTGTTGTACTTTTCACCCTGGGTCACAAGGCCTGAAGCGAACTGATCTTCAATCTCTTTCACTTGCGCTTCGGCTTCACCGATGATCTGCGCTTTCTCAACTGGGATCTCAAAGTCGTTGACGCCGATTGATGAACCAGAACGGGTCGCGTAGCTGAAGCCCATATACATCAGTTGGTCCGCGAAGATCACGGTTTCTTTCAAACCCACACGGCGATAACACGCATTAATGAGTCGTGAAATCGCTTTTTTGGTCATGTTCTGATCAACCAGCGAGAATGCCAGTCCAGTAGGAACAATCGAGAACAAAATTGCACGACCGACGGTTGTCTCAACAATCCGCGTTTCAGCAGTCCCATGACCGTCAGCATCATTCACGGTCTCATCGATCCGGACTTTAATCTGCGCCTGCAAATCTACCTTACGTGCTCCATAGGCACGCAAGACTTCATCCGTATCCGTAAAGACCATGCCCTCACCTTTGGAATTAATCCGGTGGCGGGTCATGTAATACAGACCAAGAACAACGTCCTGAGATGGAACGATGATCGGCTCACCGTTTGCTGGCGATAGCACGTTATTGGTCGACATCATCAAAGCGCGCGCTTCGAGCTGCGCTTCGAGCGTCAACGGCAAGTGAACAGCCATTTGGTCACCGTCAAAGTCGGCGTTGTAGGCCGCACAGACTAATGGGTGTAGCTGAATCGCCTTACCCTCAATCAACAACGGCTCAAATGCCTGAATACCAAGACGGTGAAGCGTAGGAGCTCGGTTCAACAAAACCGGATGTTCACGAATCACTTCAGCCAGAATATCCCATACTTCGGGGGTCTCACGCTCGACCATTTTCTTCGCGGCTTTGATCGTTGTGGCAAGTCCACGTGCCTCAAGCTTTGCGTAGATGAATGGCTTGAATAGCTCAAGCGCCATTTTCTTAGGCAAACCACACTGGTGCAGCTTCAAATATGGACCGACAACGATCACTGAACGACCAGAGTAGTCAACGCGCTTGCCGAGTAGGTTCTGACGGAAACGACCTTGCTTGCCCTTAATCATGTCAGCCAGTGACTTCAGTGGGCGCTTATTGGATCCCGTGATCGCACGACCACGACGTCCGTTATCGAGCAAAGCATCCACAGATTCCTGCAACATCCGCTTTTCGTTACGAACGATGATGTCCGGAGCACGGAGTTCAAGCAAACGCTTCAGACGGTTGTTTCTGTTGATCACGCGGCGGTACAGATCGTTGAGATCTGAAGTCGCAAAGCGACCACCGTCGAGCGGGACCAGTGGACGGAGATCTGGCGGGAGTACCGGAAGCACTTCCATAATCATCCACTCGGGGTTATTGCCACTGTCGCGGAAGGACTCAAGCAGCTTCAGCCGCTTCGACAGCTTTTTCAATTTTGTTTCCGAGTTGGTATTCGGAATCTCTTCACGCATGGTGACGATCTCGTCATTGAGATCCATGTCCATCATCAGCGCACGAATCGCTTCTGCACCCATCATGGCGGTGAAGTCGTCTTGATACTCTTCAAACGCTTCGAAATATTGCTCATCTGATAACAGTTGACCACGCTCTAACGGAGTCATACCAGGATCGACGACAACGTAGGTTTCAAAGTAAAGAATTCGCTCGATATCACGTAGAGTCATATCCAAAAGCAAACCGATCCGAGAAGGCAGTGACTTCAGGAACCAGATGTGACACACAGGGCTCGCCAGTTCGATGTGACCCATGCGCTCGCGACGCACTTTGGTCTGCGTCACTTCAACACCACACTTTTCACAGACAACACCACGATGCTTCAAGCGCTTGTACTTCCCACAAAGACATTCGAAGTCTTTCACTGGTCCAAAAATACGCGCACAAAACAAACCATCACGCTCAGGCTTAAACGTTCGATAGTTAATGGTTTCTGGTTTTTTCACCTCACCAAACGACCACGAACGGATCTCTTCCGGTGATGCAAGACCAATACGAATCCGATCAAAGTCGGAGGATTGTCCCTGGCTCTTTAACAGGTTTAACAAATCTTTCATTGCTTAAATCTCCAATTCCTACCGACTTACTCGTTTTCCAGTTCAACAGAGATACCGAGTGAACGGATCTCTTTGACCAGTACGTTGAATGATTCAGGCATACCAGGCTCCATGCGATGGTCGCCGTCCACGATATTTTTGTACATCCGCGTCCGGCCATTCACATCATCTGACTTCACAGTCAACATTTCCTGCAGGGTATAGGCCGCCCCATAAGCTTCGAGGGCCCACACTTCCATTTCACCGAATCGCTGACCACCAAACTGGGCTTTACCACCCAATGGTTGCTGCGTGACGAGTGAGTAAGAACCGGTTGAGCGTGCGTGCATCTTGTCATCAACCAAGTGGTTGAGTTTCAACATGTACATGTAACCGACGGTGACTGAGCGCTCAAATGCTTCACCTGTCCGACCGTCATAAAGGGTGAACTGGCCAGATTCTGGCATACCCGCCAACTCCAAAAGCCCTTTGATCTGTGATTCCTTCGCACCATCAAACGCCGGTGTTGCAAACGGAACACCGTCACAAAGATTCTTGGATAGCGCGATAATTTCATCGTCAGACAAGGAGTTCAGATCTTCTTGGGTTCCCCCAATTTTGTTGTAAATCTGATCCAAGAAGTCGCGCAGCTCACCGACCTTCGACTGATGCTTCAGCATCTCATTAATGCGATCACCCAGCCCTTTCGCCGCCATACCCAAATGCATTTCGAGCACCTGACCGACGTTCATACGGCTTGGAACACCCAGAGGGTTCAATACGATATCAACGGGATCTCCGTTTTCATCGAAGGGCATATCTTCTTCAGGCATGATGACTGAGATCACACCCTTGTTACCATGACGTCCGGCCATCTTATCACCCGGCTGAATGCGACGCTTAACGGCGACGTAGACCTTAACAATCTTGAGTACGCCTGGCGCCAAATCATCACCTTGGGTGAGCTTTTTCTTCTTCACTTCAAAGGCTTCATCGAGCTCTTTACGGCGCTCTTTCAGTGACTTTTCAGCTTCAGCAATCAATGCGTTTTGCGCATCGTCAGCCATCTTAACCTTGAACCACTCGTCCTCAGACAAGTTGGCAAGGTATTCAGCAGTCAGCGCATCACCCTTCTTAAGACCCGGTGCTCCGGCGACTTTTTGACCTTCGAATTGCTTCGCGAGGTAGCCAAAAGTTGCTTCAGAAACGATACGGTACTCTTCGTTGAGATCCTTACGATACTCATCGAGCTGCTCTTCTTCGATTTGCTTCGCTCGGGCGTCTTTCTCGATACCGTCACGCGTGAACACTTGAACGTCGATGACTGTTCCGGTCGTTCCTGTCCCAACACGCATCGACGTGTCTTTCACATCTGATGCTTTTTCGCCAAAGATCGCACGCAATAGTTTCTCTTCTGGCGTGAGCTGCGTCTCACCTTTCGGCGTGACCTTGCCCACCAAAATATCACCTGGCTTCACTTCAGCGCCGATGTGAACAATGCCCACTTCATCAAGCTTCGCCAGTGCGTTCTCACCAACATTCGGAATATCCGCTGTGATTTCTTCCGCACCGAGCTTGGTGTCACGTGCGATACACGAGAACTCTTGGATATGAATCGTCGTAAAACGCTCTTCCTTGACGACCTTCTCAGAGATCAAAATCGAATCTTCGAAGTTATAGCCATTCCAAGGCATAAATGCGATTCGCATGTTCTGGCCAAGTGCTAGCTCGCCTGTATCAACTGAAGGGCCATCGGCAAGAACATCACCGCGCGCAACCACATCACCGGCACCCACGATCGGGCGCTGGTTGATGCAAGTGTTCTGGTTCGAACGCGTGTACTTGGTCAAGTTATAGATATCGACCGGCGCTTCACCTGATCCGACTTCTTCCGAATTCACTTTGACCACAATTCGCTTAGCGTCAACAAAATCAACAACACCACCTCGGTTCGCGATCATACAAACGCCTGAATCACCGGCAACATGTCGCTCCATACCAGTGCCGACTAATGGCTTTTCGGCCTTCAAAGTCGGAACTGCTTGGCGCTGCATGTTTGAGCCCATCAATGCTCGGTTCGCGTCATCGTGCTCAAGGAACGGGATCAAGGCCGCAGCAACCGAAACAACCTGACGAGGTGACACATCCATGTAGTCGACACGCTCTGGCGGCATCACAGCAAACTCATTGAGATGACGAACAGGAACCAGCTCTTCGATCAATTCGCCCTGATCGTTTAATTGAGCCGAGGCCTGCGCAATCACGAAGTCGGATTCTTCAATCGCTGACAAATAGAAAATCTCATCAGTCACTTTCCCGTTGTCGACGCGACGGTATGGCGACTCGAGGAACCCATAACGATTCGTCCGCGCGTAAGTCGCCAGCGAGTTAATCAGACCAATGTTTGGCCCCTCTGGCGTCTCAATCGGACACACCCGGCCGTAGTGAGTGGGGTGGACATCACGGACTTCAAAACCTGCGCGTTCACGCGTAAGACCGCCCGGCCCTAACGCAGACACACGTCGTTTATGGGTAATCTCAGACAATGGATTATTTTGATCCATAAACTGCGATAACTGGCTTGAGCCAAAGAACTCTTTGACAGCCGCGGCAACTGGCTTTGCGTTGATCAGATCACGCGGCATGAGACCCTCGGTCTCTGCTTGACCCAAGCGCTCGCGAACAGCGCGCTCAACACGCACCAAGCCCACACGGAACTGATTTTCTGCCATCTCGCCCACGGAACGAACACGGCGGTTACCGAGGTGATCAATGTCATCAACCACACCCTCACCGTTACGAATATCGATCAGCGTCTTCATGACCGCCAAGATATCGTCTTTCGCCAAGGTGCCTTCACCAAGCTCTGTGTCTCCACCCTCGAGCTTGCGATTGCCTACGCGACGGTTGAACTTCATCCGTCCGACCGAGGACAGGTCATATCGATCCGAAGAGAAGAATAAACTTTCGAATAAATTCTCAGCACTTTCTTTCGTTGGCGGCTCGCCTGGGCGCATCATGCGATAAATTTCGACCAATGCTTCCATCCGGTTGCTTGTCGAATCACCCGCCAAGGTGTCTGACATGTAAGGACCACGGTCGAGATCGTTGGTGTAGATACACTCAATCGATTTCACGCCGGCGTCACGAATCGCATCCACTGACTCAAGCGATAACGGTTGATTTGCCGCAGCAATCACTTCACCTGTCGCTTTGTCGACCACGTCCTTGGCAAGAACTTTGCCAACCAAGTAATCATCCGCAACCTTCAACTCATTGAGCTTGGCTTTTTGCAACTCCCGAACGTGGCGCGCGGTGATTCGCTTGCCCGCTTCAACGATCACGTCACCTTTGCTATCAACGATATCAAAGCTCATGGTCTCACCACGCAGACGCTCAGAGACCAGCGCCATAAAGACGTCAGTCTTCTTGAACTGGAATGCAGTCGTCTCAAAGAAGTGACCCAAGATCTCTTCGTCAGACATTTCCATTGCGCGCAGCAAAATAGACGCTGGCAATTTACGACGACGGTCAATACGAACGAACACTTGGTCCTTGGGATCAAATTCGAAATCCAACCAAGACCCACGGTAAGGAATAATCCGAGCCGAATAGAGCAACTTACCAGAGCTGTGGGTCTTTCCTTTGTCGTGTTCAAAGAACACTCCGGGAGACCGGTGCAACTGGGACACAATCACTCGCTCAGTTCCGTTGATCACGAAGGTCCCGTTATCAGTCATCAGCGGGATTTCGCCCATGTAGACTTCTTCTTCCTTGATGTCCTTGACCGACTTGTTCGAGCCTTCTTTTTCAAACAGCACCAAGCGGACTTTGACGCGCAATGGCGCCGCGTAGGTATCACCGCGCAGAATGCACTCTTTCACATCGAATACAGGCTCGCCCAAACGGTAGCTCACGTACTGGAGCTCCGCGTTGCCTGAGAATGATTGGATCGGAAACACCGACTGGAACGCGGCTTCGAGGCCGGTCGATTGAGCACTATTCTCAATCGAGCCACCACTTAAAAATTCGCGATAGGAATCGAGCTGAATTGCCAGAAGCTGCGGAACTTCCATCACCGATGGCAGTGTTCCAAAGTCTTTCCGAATACGTTTTTTCGCTGTGTACGAGTAAGCCATTTGCCTTCCTCAACGTGTGAAAGTCCATCCACCACGGATGCACTGTAATTCGTACCCTTAAGGGTTCCGGAAAACGCTAGATTGCGCTTTCCGCAAACCTCTCTGTGCTAAAGCGCAAAAAGGCCGGTGGTCGAAACCACCAGCCAATTTGCAGATCCGCTTAAGCGCGGACCAATGACATTATTTGAGCTCGACAGATGCGCCTGCTTCTTCGAGTTGCTTTTTAATGTCTTCCGCTTCTTCTTTCGAAGCCGCTTCTTTGATGGTGTTAGGAGCGCCGTCAACCATGTCCTTCGCTTCTTTCAGGCCAAGACCTGTCACGCCACGAACAACTTTGATCACGTTCACTTTCTTTTCACCAGCTGCAGTGAGAACGACATCAAACTCGTCCTTCTCTTCAGCGGCAGCGGCGCCGGCGTCACCACCAGCTGCTACAGGGGCTGCTGCAACTGCAGCGGCGGCTGTTACACCGAATTTTTCTTCCATTGCTGAAACCAGTTCAACAACGTCCATCACGCTCATTTCGGCGATCGCGTTCAGGATA
The DNA here is from genome assembly GCA_024640985.1 of Gammaproteobacteria bacterium. Classification (GTDB taxonomy): domain Bacteria; phylum Pseudomonadota; class Gammaproteobacteria; order Pseudomonadales; family Litorivicinaceae; genus HIMB30. Next base: position 8,827 of record JAHEDY010000001.1, on the reverse strand, counting down.
TCGTCCTTAGACAGTGCCATGGTATTTCTCCAAATTTCGTTTACAAACTATGTCAATTGAAAGCCAACGGGATTAACCCGCTTTCTTCGCTTCACCAACTGCTGCAACGGTACGAACCAACTTCCCTGGAACCTCGTTCATGGTACGCACGAACTTAGCTACAGGAGCGGTCATCACGCTCATCAGCATTGCAATCGCTTCGTCCTTCGTTGGCAACTTCGCAACCACATCCACTTGAGATGCATCGAGAAGTTGTCCACCGATCGCAAGAGCCCGAATTTCGAGTTTGTCGTTGTCCTTTGCGATGTCCTTAAACAGCTTTGCAGCTGCCGAAGGCTCTTCCAGTGAAAAACCAATCAAAGATGGTCCCACTAGCGCATCAGCCAGACACTCAAATTCGGTTCCTGCTACAGCACGCTTAGCCAAGGTATTTCGAACAACTCGAAGGTAAATCTTCCCGTTACGCGCTTTTTCGCGCATATCGGTTAGAGCTCCGACTTCCATACCCCGGTAATCAGCGACTACCGCAGACAAAGCATTACCGGCAGCTTCGTTGACTTCGGCGACAATCACCTTTTTGTCTTCGAGCTTTAACGCCACGCTTTGCTCCTTTTCAGGATGAACCAATTCACCGGAAATCCAGTGAACCCCTGACGGCCTTCAATACACAGAGTGTAAAGGGGCTGCCGTCTATGCAGGCTGTTTCCATTTAGGCCCGAGAGCACCTGCAGTCTTTGACGGATCCCGCGAACGGGAACCCTCAAATCCTTTTATACATTCAAGCCAGATTGATCGACCTGGACGCCTGGGCCCATCGTGGTCGACACAGAGACTTTCTTGAAGTAAACGCCTTTTGCTGAAGAAGGCTTGGCCTTCTTCAGATCACCCAACAACGCATCAAGGTTCGCCTTGAGCGCATCGGCTGCAAATCCCACCTTCCCGATCGCAGCGTGAATGATGCCGTTCTTATCGGTGCGATAACGCACCTGACCAGCTTTCGCATTCTTCACCGCTTCTTCAACGTTTGGCGTCACAGTACCCACTTTCGGGTTTGGCATCAGACCCCGTGGGCCAAGCACCGTACCCAAGGTACCAACCACACGCATGGCGTCTGGTGTCGCGATCACAACGTCAAAATCTAAGCGACCACCTTTAATCTCGGCAGCCAGCTCGTCAAAACCAACAATATCTGCACCGGCAGCTTTCGCCTTATCGGCGTTTTCGCCTTGTGCGAAAACAGCAACCCGGACATCTTTTCCAGTACCGTTTGGAAGCACAGTCGCACCACGAACGACCTGATCGCTCTTGCGAGGATCCACACCCAGATTCACCGCCACCTCGAAAGACTCAGTGAACTTGACCGTCGACAGTTCTGCCAACAGACTGACCGCTTCTTCAAAGCTGTATGTCTTGTCACGATCGACTTTCTCAGCAATCATTTGCTGACGCTTTGTTAACTTCGCCATCAGATGACTCCTTCTGAATCGATGCCCATTGAACGCGCAGTACCTGCAATCGTGCGAACCGCCGCATCCAAGTCCGCCGCTGTCAAATCAGGCTCTTTGGTCTTTGCAATTTCTTCGAGCTGAGCGCGCGTGATCTTACCAACCTTATCGGTGTTCGGGCGCGATGAACCGCTCTTCAGACCCAACGCCTTTTTAATCAATACAGACGCAGGCGGAGTCTTGGTCACAAATGTGAAGGATTTATCGCTGTAGACTGTAATCACAGTTGGAACGGGAAGACCTTGCTCCATCTGCTGAGTCGCTGCGTTAAACGCCTTACAGAATTCCATGATATTCACGCCCTTTTGACCGAGCGCGGGACCAACAGGAGGCGATGGATTCGCCTGACCTGCAGCAATTTGCAGCTTAATGTAGCCGTCAATCTTCTTGGCCATTGTACTTCTCCTTTAATGGGTACTAACGCCTTTCGGCTCCCCGTATTGCCTCAGGCGAGATTAGCCTTTCTCGACCTGACCAAATTCAAGTTCAACCGGAGTCGAACGACCGAAAATCATCACCGCGACTTGCAAGCGACTCTTTTCATAATTCACTTCCTCAACCGTGCCATTGAAATCGGCAAATGGACCATCGGTGACACGCACCAATTCGCCCGGCTCAAACAAGGTCTTCGGACGCGGGGTTTCTCCACCCTCGGTCACACGATCTAGGATCAATGCAGCTTCTGCTTCCGTGATTGGCGCAGGCCGCTCAGCATTACCGCCCACAAAACCAAGGACGCGAGGGATACCTTTCACCAAGTGCCAGGTCTCATCATCCATTTCCATGTTGACAAGCACATACCCAGGGTAGAACTTCCGCTCGCTCTTCCGCTTCTTGCCTTCCTTCATCTCAACGACTTCTTCAGTCGGGACGAGGATGTCGCCGAAGCGATCTTCCATACCGTGCAAAGCGATCTGCTCGTGCAGACTTCGCATCACTGACTTCTCATATCCGGAGAAGGCTTGTACTACATACCAACGCTTTGACATTCCGTTATCCAATCAAGGAGGCAATAACCCAAGCAAACAAGCTGTCGAGTGCCCATAAAATCAACGCTACGATCAATACGACCACAACGACAATGGCTGTTGTTTGCCCAGTTTCTACTCGTGTCGGCCAGACTACTTTTCTCAGCTCGACACGGGCCTCTTTTAGCATTTCCCGGAATGCAGCACCCTTCTGCGTTGTTAACGCAATGCCTGCCGCAATGGCAGCGAGGGCAACTAACGCAAGCACACGATAGAGCAGAGATTCACCGGCGTAATAACTATTACCAACCACGCCTACAGCGATCGTGGCAACCACAACCACCCACTTCAGGTGATCAAGGCGCGATGGTGCTTCCACTTTTGCGTTCATACTTCCTCTGCGTTCCAGTCAGGGACCTGCCCATTTGGCAGGCCAGGAGGGAATCGAACCCCCAACCTCCGGTTTTGGAGACCGATGCTCTGCCAATTGAGCTACTGGCCTAACCCTGTTGGAGGCCTCTTTCGAGGCCTCATCTATTCGTTATGCTCAGTCTAGGATTTTGGAAACGACGCCGGCGCCGACCGTGCGGCCACCTTCACGAATCGCAAAACGTAGACCTTCTTCCATCGCAATCGGACAAATCAGCTCAACTGACAACTTCACGTTATCACCTGGCATCACCATCTCTGTGCCTGAAGGAAGCTCACACGCACCCGTCACATCCGTCGTACGGAAGTAAAACTGCGGACGATAGCCCTTGAAGAATGGCGTATGACGGCCACCCTCATCCTTCGACAACACATACACCTCACACTCAAACTTAGTGTGCGGATTAATCGAACCTGGCTTCGCCAACACCTGACCACGCTCAACTTCATCGCGCTTCGTACCACGAAGAAGAACACCAACGTTCTCGCCCGCACGACCTTCGTCAAGCAGCTTGCGGAACATCTCAACACCCGTACAAGTCGTCTTCGTCGTATCCTTGATACCAACGATCTCAATCTCGTCACCAACGTTGATGATTCCACGCTCAATACGACCCGTCACAACCGTTCCACGACCCGAAATCGAGAACACGTCCTCAATCGGCATCAAAAACGCTTGGTCAATCGCTCGCTCAGGCTCAGGAATATATGAGTCCAACGTCTCAATCAACTTCTGAACCGCCGGCATACCAATGTCCGACGTGTCACCTTCCAACGCCTTCAGCGCAGAACCAATAATAATTGGCGTGTCGTCACCCGGAAAATCGTACTGATCCAACAGCTCACGAACTTCCATCTCAACCAGTTCCAACAACTCAGGATCATCAACCATGTCCGCTTTGTTTAAGAACACCACAATGTAAGGAACACCAACCTGACGAGACAACAAAATGTGCTCACGAGTCTGTGGCATCGGACCATCAGCCGCCGAACACACCAAAATCGCTCCGTCCATCTGCGCCGCACCCGTAATCATGTTCTTCACATAATCCGCGTGACCCGGACAATCCACGTGCGCGTAATGACGCTCATGCGACTGATACTCAACGTGAGATGTCGAAATCGTAATCCCTCGTGCACGCTCTTCAGGCGCATTATCAATCTGGTCAAACGCTCTCGTCTCACCACCAAAAACCTCCGCTCCAACACGCGTCAACGCCGCTGTCAAAGTCGTCTTACCATGGTCAACGTGACCAATCGTGCCTACGTTTACGTGCGGCTTACTACGCTCAAACTTTTCTTTTGCCATGTGAACGGTACCTCGTTCCTTATTCCGGGTTGGTGCGACATTAAACGGACGAACAGCAACCTGCCCGCCCGTGCATACAATCTAAATTTGGTGGAGGGGGCAGGATTCGAACCTGCGTAGCCATAGGCAACAGATTTACAGTCTGCCGGTTTTAACCACTCACCCACCCCTCCACACGCCCAGTCAGACTGGGATCTGGTGCCGGCACCAAGAATCGAACTCGGGACCTTCGCATTACAAGTGCGCTGCTCTACCATCTGAGCTATGCCGGCATCGGGAACCGCATTCCTGCGATTCAGGGCGCGAAAGTTAACCAAAACAGAGGGTGGATTACAAGACTTTTGTTAAAAAATATTACAGCCCAGCGGAAAATCGACGGATTCCTTCGAACACCAAATTTTCACGCACAGTCACCGGGCCAGACAGATGTCCAGACAGCCATTGACTGTCGCCGCCTGTGATTACAACCGCCTCTAACGCGGTAGGTGCGTGCTGAATGGCACGCTGGCAAACAGCGACCAAACTCATACGGATCCCATGCTCAACGGCTTGTTGGGTATTCCGACCTGGTTCGAGCTTGGCTGAATAGAGACGATCAGCAACCTCTCCAATCCGAGCAGTCTGCAAAGTTAAACTGCTTCTCGATAACGCAAGTCCTGGAACAATGTATCCACCGAGATGCTCGCCGGAGGTCACATAATCAATGGTACAAGCCGTCCCTGCATCGATGACGCAATAGCTAGTGTTCTCAGCGAACGCACCCAACATCGCCATGACACGATCCTTACCAATCTGTTCAGGCAAGGTTGTGCCTAAAGAGAACCAGGCGGGAAGCTGAGATAAATCGACTTCGAGTGTTTGGCATTGCGGACTCGACAGGCTATCGCAATAGACTGCAACCGCATGGGTTAAATCGGGATCAGCCACACTGCACAAGTACACAGCATCAATCTGCGGCCACTCCAATCCCCTTAAGCCCGACTCAAGGGCAACAGGATCTATCGTTCCTTGATCGAGGAGCGCGCGTCCATCCCAGATCGACCATTTCAGGCGACTATTTCCGAAATCGATCAAATATTGCATGATTCTGGCCTCACGCTGACGTCACCTGCAGAGACACTGTGGACTCCATTCTCATTCAACACACAAAGTCGCCCGAATTCATCAATCCCCTGGGCGACCCCTGTAAAGCCCGTTGACGAACCGTTGACATTCACCATGCGACCTTCAAGGACACTGACCGCGCGATAACGGGCGATCCGCGTCTTAGCCGGAGTCGCGGGGTAATTCCGAATGCTACTAAGCACAGATTCAATCAGTCCAACCGAATCTGTGTCGGTCCATGGACGATCGAAGACTTGGTCAATGGCGGAAACGCGTGAATCAACCGCCACTGGTTGCTGTAGGTTAAGACCAAAACCCACAACCACAAAGGTTTGGTCTTGGTCACCTTGGACCTCAACCAGAATGCCCGCGAGTTTGGCGTCGCCAATCCACAGATCGTTTGGCCATTTCAGACCAACATCAACACCGAGCCCGTTGAGATAATGGCAAATCGAAACCCCAATCTCCACCGATAGACCCTGGATCTCTTGGATACCCTGCGACATCCACTGACCGACCGAGAGCATCAGTGCCGCACCCGGAGCTGCAACCCATTGTCGCCCTCGTCGGCCACGCCCCTGATTTTGATACAGCGTCAGCAGACATTGCGGCTGACGACTTTCAAGCACAAGGGTATTGGTTGAACTGACTTCGGGCTCGAATCGGACCGGTACTTCGACCGATGTCCCAATCACATCTGCATTCGGCAAATACACTGGACCCTGAACTTGATAGCCCCGATCATTCGCAACAATCGAAACTCCCAGTGACTTTAGATAAGCAACACGCTGCCAAATGGCTGCGCGAGTGACGCCAATCGAATCGCCGAGCTCCTGACCTGAGATGGGAGCCCCGTCTGACAATTGCCTTAACACTGGTAACCAAGTCGCAGCTTTCACGACGACGCTTCCTTGACTGGCACGACTGAAGGTGGAGCATATAACACAAGAAGAACCCCGGCCGCTGCGAGCGCAATACCCGGCCAAGCGAGTATTGGCATGACCTCATTAACCACCAACCACGCGATCAATGCAGCAATTCCCGGGACTAAAAACATAATACTGGTAACCTGAGAGATCGCTCCAAATCGCACCATTGTCAGCATTAAAAAGATACCTAGCAACGAATTACCAAACACCAAGTAGCTCAACGCCCCGACCAGAGAGGGTGTCCACTCAGTTTGGTAGCCTTCGATCCACCATGCAATGGGAAGACTGACGGCGCTCGCAAACGCGTATTGGATCATATACACGAGGACCGGATGGCACATGGGCTGTTGCCGCTTGTCATAAACTTGGCCCAACGACAGCGAGATGACAGCCACAAACCCGAGAACTGCGCCGAGCAACGCGCCATCACTAAAATCCCCTTGCACAAAAATCACCCAAGCGGCCCCGGCCAATCCAACCACGAGTCCCAACCAAATCCGCAGCGGAGGGAAATGGCGATTGACCAGGGAGCTCACGATTGCAATGAATACTGGTTGTGACGCGGCGAAGAGCGCCAAGACTCCAGCTGATGCCCCGAACGACAAACCCAAATAGATACACAGAAAGTGGCCCAACTGTAAAAAAAGCGCAACAATCACCAAGTCCCTGATCGCCAAACGGTCAGGCCAGTCTGGCCTCACAATCATCGCAACGGGAAGTAACGCGAGCGTCGCACCGATAAAGCGGAGTGCGAGCAGATTTAATGGGGCCGTCGACTCTAACGCGAGTTTTGCGACACCGTAACCGGCACTCCAAACAAAAAGAAACAGCCAAGGAGCGATGGGGAGCCAGCGAGGTGCGTGCTGCAGGCTCATCGCAGCCCACCAAACCGATTCCACTGTCCGTGGGAATCTTGACCATCAATCGAACCCATGGGTTCTTGTTCACTCGCCGTCATGATCTACCCTCAATGATCGGAGTGTCGAATTCTTGCAGATAGCGAAATTCCTCCACCAACTCCACCGCAAAGCCGTCAGGACCAACTTTAGGCATCAGATCCATCACACGGCAATCAAGGAAATTTGCGATCGCGTCACGAGTCATTTGACGCTTTCCAAAGGGCGCGATCTTCGAGCCTGGCTGACACTCGTCACTGTCAGTAAGCAGCGGGGACGGTACCCAGCACCGTTGGCATCTATCAATACAACAGACAATCCCCAATGATCGAACGTTGCAGGTGTCATTAACATGTGGCCATCCTAGTCAGTCACTTTCTTCCCGGCAATAAAAAACCCCGCCTCCAATGAAGACGGGGTTTTTCACATTAAGATGCCTGACGATGACCTACTCTCACATGGGGAGACCCCACACTACCATCGGCGCTAAGCGGTTTCACTTCTGAGTTCGGGATGGAATCAGGTGGTTCACGCTCGCTATTGTCGTCAGACAAGCCGGTATGTTGTGCCGCAAAGCCGCACAACAAATAGGGTGTTGAATTAACAAGTTATCAGCACATTTGGTGAAATCGTGTCATCGATCCTCGATGAGTTCGAGGATTGTATGATCAAGCCTCACGGACAATTAGTATTGGTTAGCTCAACGCCTCACAGCGCTTACACACCCAACCTATCAACGTAGTAGTCTTCTACGGTCCTTTAGGGGCCCGAAGGCCCGGGAAATCTCATCTTGAGGCAGGTTTCCCGCTTAGATGCTTTCAGCGGTTATCCTTTCCGAACATAGCTACCGGGCAATGCCACTGGCGTGACAACCCGAACACCAGGGGTTCGTCCACTCCGGTCCTCTCGTACTAGGAGCAGCCCCTCTCAAATTTCCAACGTCCACGGCAGATAGGGACCGAACTGTCTCACGACGTTCTAAACCCAGCTCGCGTACCACTTTAAATGGCGAACAGCCATACCCTTGGGACCGGCTTCAGCCCCAGGATGTGATGAGCCGACATCGAGGTGCCAAACACCGCCGTCGATGTGAACTCTTGGGCGGTATCAGCCTGTTATCCCCGGAGTACCTTTTATCCGTTGAGCGATGGCCCTTCCATACAGAACCACCGGATCACTAGGACCTGCTTTCGCACCTGCTCGACTTGTCAGTCTCGCAGTTAAGCACCCTTATGCCCTTGCACTCATTGCATGATTTCCGACCATGCTGAGGGTACCTTCGTGCTCCTCCGTTACTCTTTGGGAGGAGACCGCCCCAGTCAAACTACCCACCACACAATGTCCCTGACCCGGATTCACGGGTCTAGGTTAGAACCTCAAACATGCCAGGCTGGTATTTCAAGGTTGACTCCACCGAAACTAGCGTCCCGGTTTCAAAGTCTCCCAGCTATCCTACACAAGCATATTCAAAGTCCACTGTGAAGCTGTAGTAAAGGTTCACGGGGTCTTTCCGTCTAGCCGCGGATACACTGCATCTTAACAGCGATTTCAATTTCACTGAGTCTTGGGTGGAGACAGCGCCGCCATCGTTACGCCATTCGTGCAGGTCGGAACTTACCCGACAAGGAATTTCGCTACCTTAGGACCGTTATAGTTACGGCCGCCGTTTACCGGGGCTTCGATCAAG